>JAFZIJ010000077.1 GCA_017554445.1 Victivallales bacterium | reverse complement strand
TTCATGGCAGCTGCAAGTACGCCAGTTGCAAGGGCTTCTGGACCTTGTGCGAGACAGCAGTCTTCACCGTAGCCTGGAATCTGGTCGCCGGCAGGCTTCTTCGGGGCGGCGGCGCAGAGCGGCGATGGATTGAGATGCATCCACCATGATCCGTCGGGGACCATTTCGCCGAGCACGCCGTTATAGACGGAGCGTTCGATTTGGTCGACGATCGTCGAATCGCCTGTCATGCGCAAGAGGCTGAGCGCGAAGCGGATGAATGTGGTCGTGACGCATGTTTCGCCGCGTCCGCCGAGTTCCGCGTTCGTCTGGTTTTTGACGCCTTCGCACCAATATTCGCCAACGGAATCTTTCAGACCGCCGACGCCTGTGACGAAAATCTCCTGATCGACGACGTTTTTGAAGTATTTGACGATGGCTTCAAGATAACCTGCGCGGCCTGTTTCGCGGTAAAGTTCGAGCATGCCTTCCACGCAGGACGTCATTTCATACGCCTTGCCGTTGCCGATCTTGAACGGCGCGACGCCGTCAAGAACCTGCTGGAAGACGGATGCGCCGCCGCCATCGACGATCCATTCGGCGTAGTCGAGAAAACGCTTTTCGCCCGTCAGCCAATAGACTTGCAGGATGGCGCCGAGAATGGACGACGGCGCCATGCCGTCATGCCAGCCAGATTCGACCATCGTCTTGCCGTTCGGCCCGACCTGCGACATCAGATGGTCGAGGCAATCGACCAGTACTTTCACGATGTCAGGATCGTAACCGACAGTGTTGCAGTAACGTGTGAGACCTAGAATGACGTATTTGCGGCCCCAGACGTCCCAATCAGTCGTCTGGAGGTTGGCGGGATAGGAGGAAATGCAACCATCTTTCGTCTGCGTGGCGCAGATGTCCTTCACGGTCTGGCGGATCAGCGCGAGCAGTTCGCCGTCTGGTTTGGCGCGCCATGAACGGATGGCGGAGCGGACGATTTTGCCCCAGAATTCGCAACGCCAGCGGTGGTCGCATTCCTTCCGTTCTGCGAATGGTTGGACAAGATGCTTGTAATCAACGGTTTTCAATCTGTTTTTGATGCTCAAGTCCAAGGCTTCGCCAAGACGGCCATGCAATTTGATGGCACCGGCATTCAGAAGAGTGAAGGAATCTGCGATTTTTTTCATGGTGGTTACCTTTTATTATTTGAGGAACGGAAAAGACGAAAGGGACGAAAGAGACTAAATGGACATTATTTTTTGGGGCGGCGGTTCCACGACGGCGGTTCGGGCTTGTCCCATCGGTCGCCGCGGTCGGACCGTTTGCGTGGGGTATGTTTTTGTGGCATGCCTTGAAATGGCTTGCGACGCCGCAATTCTTCTTGCGTGAGATGTCGGTCTTGAGTTATAATATCTATAGTTCGTGGATAGTGGCCATTGCCGCGTTTGTCGGCAATGGCGCAAGTGGCCAGACACGCGGTGGCGAAGGCCGCATGGAGATTGAAGCCGCCTGTCGGTCCGTCGATGTCCATGAGCTCACCCGCAAAGAAAAGGCCCGGAATGCGTTTGCATTCCATGGTCTGCGAATCGATTTCGTGAAGGGCAACGCCGCCGACGGTGACGATTGCCTCCTTCAACGGACGTATCTCCGTGACATCCAACGGTATCTGTTTCAGATATTGTTCGGCTGGAGCATCTTTGGGAACGGTGGATGCGAACACGCCGCAGAGGGCTGGCGGGATGTCCAGTTTGCCGAGAGCGTTTGCGAGCATGCCGTGCCCAAGCTTCATCTTGAGATTTTGGATGGAAGTGCCTGGAAACAAGTCAAGAACGAGTGAAAAATCTTTCAGATTGTTTCGGGAGATTTGTCTAACAGCATCGAAAACGGCGGTGCCGCGCAGGCAGTCGCTTTCGACGAGAAGATTGCCGCGTGTGACGGCGACGCGGCGGCGTTCGCCGTCGAAAACGGTGATTTCGACTTGCTGAATGTCCGCCTTCTCGCCTGGATTAAGCCATGGATTGGCGATTGTGACGCCCGCGAGGCCGGGCCGTGGATCCGTTACGTCCAGTCCGAGCTCTTTTGCGAAACGCTGTCCATCACCGACGGAACCCGTCTTCGGATAGGAGAAACCGCCAGTCGCCAAAAGCACATAACGCGCTGTCAGCGTGACTTTAGGCGATTTGACCAGAAAGCCCCCCTCTGGAAGCGTCGCAATGGAATCGACGGGGCAGTTGGTCATGAAGGGAATTTCAGAATTACGGATTATGTCCGTGAAGCAGTGCAAGACATCGTCGGCGTCTTCGGAGGCGGGATAGATTCGGTCACGATTGATGATGGTCAGCAGGCCCCAGCGTGAGAATAGCGTGCGGAGGGCGTCTGGCGAAACTTTTGACAAGGCGGTTTTCAGAAAGGAGGCGGTTGGTTCACCATAGGCGTCCAGTAATTCCTCCAGCGTTCCTGAATGGCTGATGTTGCAGCGGTTGTTTCCGCACATAAGTAACTTGAGTCCAGGACGATGCCGCCGTTCAAGGACAACGCATCGAAGGCTCACTTCTGCGGCTGTGGCGGCGGCCATGAGGCCCGCCGCACCTGCACCGACGATGATGAGATCTGTGTTGAAATCCATATTCATGTTGAAAATAGTGGAAAAGTTGAAAAGACGTTGTTTATTTAGAATAACCTTCCAATGTGTAAAAGCAATTTATATATGGAATATAAAGTAAAAGGAAAATGAAAAAGTCATGAAAATGAAGACAGTGATTTGGATGATGGCGGTTTGGCTGGGCTTGACGGCTACCGTATGGGGCGATATGTCTTATCTAGTTCCCGGAAAGGAAGATACACCGAAAGAACTGGCGGTGGATATGGGAGGTCGTTGGGCGACCGGGCTGTTTGGAAAAGCCGCCTATCTCGGCCATGAAGGCGATTCATCCATCCATTTCAAAGACCAGGAAGCGGTGCGCGTCGGGAAAAACAGCTTCAGTCTTCTGATGTGGCTTTGTCCGGACACGCTGAAGACGAAGGATGACACGATCTACCGTCGCATCCTTCTGAAAATCAATAAGAAGAATGAATTCTGGGTGTTGGATGTCTATGCGGATGGGCGGCTGATGTTTTCCATGCGCGATCTCGAAGGGCATTACGCTTCGACGAAATCGGATCCTCTCCTGAAGACTGGCAAATGGCAGCATGTGGCGGTCGTCGTGGATCGCGAGAAGAACACGACGTCGTACTATGTTGACGGACAGTCGGCCGGTGTTCGAAATCATAATCCGCAACTGACTGGGACGCTGGATGTTCCAGATGCCCCGCTGATTGTCTCGACATGGACGGGGCGGAAATTCGAAGGGCTGTTCAGCAGTTTTCGGTTAGTGAATCGGGCGATGGATGCGGATGAAATCATGCAGGAGGTCAAGATGAGTGAAAATATTTATGAATCAACGGAACGTGAATTGGCCGCGCGGGAGACGCCGTTCTATAGTCCCGTACTGCCGAAAGGAATGGCGCAGACGATGTGGAACATGGCGGAGCTGTCCAAAGTTCCCAAGACATATCCTGTGGAAACAGAACCATTTAACACCATGGTGAATGATGATGTAAAGCCAATTTTCTACGACGGTGTTCCTTACAAAGGCAAGCCGACACGTGTTTTCGCGTATATTGGTTTTCCAAAAGACGCGTCCGCCGAGCATCCCGTTCCGGGCATGGTTTTGGTCCATGGCGGCGGTGGGACGGCGTTCCGTACATGGGTCAAGACATGGAACGACCGCGGCTATGCGGCCATCGCGATGGACAATTGCGGCCATCTGCCGTTGCCGTTGGATACGGACGGCAAGCCGTGGCCGATGCATGAATGGTCCGGTCCGGCCGGATGGGGCGATTTCGGCAATGTGAACGAACCTGTGACGGACCAGTGGACATACCATGCGATTGCATCAGTCGTGCTTGGTCATACGCTGCTTCGCTCTTTCAAAGAGGTTGATGCGGAGAAAACTGGCGTGACAGGTATTTCATGGGGTGGTTATCTGACGAACATCGTGGCGGGAGTGGACGGTCGTTTCAAGTTTGCGGCGCCTGTGTATGGTTGTGGCTTGCTTGGCGCGGGAAGCGGTTGGCAACCGACGTTTCGCGGCATGGGGACGGATAACGCGATGAAATGGCTAAAGCTTTGGGATCCTGCGGAATATGTTTGCTTCGCAAAAATGCCGATGCTGTTCTGCAATGGGACGAACGATATCTTCTACCGCACATTGGTGTGGCATAGGACGACGCTATTGCCAAAGGGGGAAGTCTTCCGCAGCTACAAGATCCGCATGCCGCATGGCCATGCTCCGGCTGGCGATCCGCCTGAAATCAAATGTCTTGCGGATTCACTGCTGAAAGGCGGCGAGCCGTTGCCGCGAATTATGGCCTTCGCGGTGGTTGGTCGGAAAGTCACGGCAAAAATCGCTGGAGGCGGACCGTTAAGGGATGGACGGCTGGCGTTTACAAAAGACAGTGGCGAATGGCCGGATCGCAACTGGGAGGTCGCCGACGCCGATTATGATGAGATGACGGGAACTTTGACGTCTGTTGTGCCGTCTAATGCAACCGCCGCGTATTTGTTCGTCACGGACAGCCGCGGGATGACCTGCACGTCTGAAGTCGTCTTCTATTGAAGACAGACATTCAACTGCCAATCATGAATGTTAATTTTTCCTGTTTGAAAATTGCGCTAACGCGTATTAAGGAGTATATTTATCTTTTTAACTTAGTTCCCTCCAAATGGGACATGTGGCAAAACAAATAATAGAATCAAATATAACGATAGGAAACACGATGAAAGCAACGAGTATTGTACTTGTCCTGATGCTGTTTTTCAGCGGCGTATGCATAATGGGCCAGCAAGCGGCACCCGTCGGCGGAGCCCCTGAAAGTGTTGTCCAAACGCAGCCGAAGCAGGATGAACCGGCAACAGAAGCTGTTGAGACAACGGAAGATGCAGAAGAGACTGAGGCTGAGGAAGGCCAAGAAGAAAAGACTGGTGTCATTACGATTGAGGACATCATGGTTCGCGGCGGCTGGCTGATGAACGTCATCGCTGGCCTTTCGCTTCTGGCGATTGCCCTTTTGTTCTTCTATCTTCTGTCCATGCGGCAGGGGACGCTGTATCCGCGCTCATACATCATGGAGGCGCAGGATGCGGCGGAATCCGGCGATTTGGAGGGGCTTCGCGACTTGTGTCTGAACAACGGTTCATGCGCGGCGAAAATCATCGGCGCGGCGTTGGAGCAGTGCGAAGACGGGCATATTGCGGACCATGTCGTTTTGCGTGACGCGATGGAGGACGAAGGCGGCCGTCAGGCGGGCATGCTTTGGCAGCGTCTCCAGTATCTGATGGATATCGCGGTCATCGCCCCAATGGTCGGATTGCTTGGTACAGTATGGGGCATGATGGTGTCTTTCAGCGGTTTGGAAAGCGGTGTCAGCATGATCAACAAGGCGGACACGCTGGCGAACGGTGTTTCGCAGGCCATGTATACGACGTTTGGCGGCCTGATCGTCGGTATTTTCGCGATGGCGATGTATGACTTGATGCGTGGCCGTTTGAACAAGCTGATCGGCGGCATGGAGAGCGCGTGCAATTCCGTTCTCCGCAGACTGTCCGCCAGTAACAGGCTTTAATTTTCGCTTCTGCAAGGGCTTAACATGAATTTCAAAAGAAAAATCACGGAATCGAACGCCGGCTTCCAAATGGGGCCGATGCTGGACATCATTTTCATTCTTTTGATTCATTTCATGGCGGCGACGATTTTCGCGCAATGGGAGAACAAGCTTGAAATCAAGGTGCCTACTGCGAGTTCGGAGAACCATAGTTACCGCCAGCGTGGCGAAGTCATCATCAACGTGGATGAAAAGGGCGTCGTATCCATCAACAGCCAGGAGCTGACGATGGAACGGTTGGAGCGGATCTTGTCCGAAGTCCAGGCTGCGTTTCAAGAGCAGCCTGTCATCATCCGCGCGGACGAGAAGACGCAGCATAAGGATGTCATTAAAGTTTTGGATTTGTGCGCGAAAGTCGATATCCGCAACGTATCATTCGCGACCATCCATCCGGAGGAGAAGTGACGTTTCAGGAGGCGAAGATGACTCGTGTGCCGTTAATCCGCAAGATATGCGTTCTGGCGTGTCTTGCATTTTTGCTTCTTGGGTTCTTCTCCGTGTTCGGCCAGGGGACGGTGGAGGAATTGCATGATCCGCAGGATCAGTACATGTATGCGCACGGCCTTCAGGACCGAAAGCTTTATGATCGCGCAGAGAAGCTGTACCGTGACTTTCTGGCTGTCAATGGCGGCCATCGTCTTGCCGCCGAAGCACATGTGAATCTGATTCTCTGCCTTCATGAGCAGATGAAGACAGACGACATGTTGGCCAGCATTGCGGAGTTCCGCAAGAATTTTCCGACGAATGCCAAATTGGAGGCGTTGACGAGCTGGGAGGCGGACGCCTATTACCAAAAGAAAGACTATGCGCGGGCTGCGGAGAGCTTCCGTCTGCTTCGCAATTCGAAGGATGAATCGCTGGCCGAATATTCGACGTATCTTTTGGCGATGTGCATCCGTTATCAGAACGGGAAGGACACGGAGGAAGTTTTGGATTTGTTCCGCACGCTGGCGAAAGGCGAGCTTCGTGGCGACCGCCCGTGGCGGGCGTATTCCCTCTACCAGTTGAGTTGGCGTGCATTGACGGCGCGGCAGCTTGAAGAGGCTGAGAGCGGTTTCAAAAGGCTTTCAGGCAATGAAAGCGTATCGCCGGAAATCCGCGAGGCGTCCATCTATCGTCTGGGCGAAGTCTGCAACGCCAGAGGACATTTTGCGGATGCCTTGTCTGCATATGAACTCTGTTTGGGGCTCTATCCGGATGGTGCGAGCAGCCGCGAAGTGCGCAAACGCCGCGTAATGCTGTTGTTCGACCAGGGGAAGGTGGCGGACGCATTGGAGAAGGCGGAGGACTGGCATCGCCGCTATGCGGAAGTGAACGACTATGAAATGGACTATGTCCATGGGTTGTGCCTTTTCAACGTGCGGCGTTATCCAGAGGCGCGTCCGTTTTTCATGCGGATTGAGACAATGGCGGATGTTCCTCCGGACATTCGCCGAATGGTTAAGACGTATGTGATCTACTGCCTGATGGAGGAGAAATCCTTCGAGCGGGCCGGCCTGTTAATTGACGCGTTCGTGAAGGAGTATCCGCAAAGTCCGGAGAAGCCTGGCATGTTGCAGCATCGTGGCCGCATATTTGAGATTGACGGAAGGTTGCAGGATGCAGAAAATTCGTATCGCCAAGCACTTGCGTTATACAAAGGTAATTTGCCGGAGCAAGTGCGGAGCCATGAACTGCTGATCTCCATGTTCATGAAGGCGAAGGAATGGCAGAAAGCGGCCGATGAACTGATTGTGTTGAGCCGTTTGCCAGGTGTTACGAAACCTGCTTCGTTTTTGTTGCAGGCAGCGGAATGCGAACGTGAGGCGAAGCATCTGGATTTGGCGACGCGGGACTACTTGAAACTGATTGAAATGTATCCGCAGTCGAAGGAGGAAGTCGATATCAGCCGTGAACGGTTGATGTACATCTATAGCGAGGCAGACCAGTTGGATTTGGCGGAAGCGCAAGTCCTTGAATTATTGAAGGATGCGACGGGCGCTCGTGCCGAGCGTTTTACGCTCGGCCTTGCGACGATCCTTTACAACAAGAAGGAGCGCAAAGCGGCTTTGGACGTGCTGATGGCGGCGTTGGAAAAGCCGTTGGTGGGCGGTGCGGAGATTGAGCAGAGCTTGAAGAAGCTGGCCAGCCAAATCCTTCTGACATCCTTCGTCGGCGAGAAGCAGGACAAGAAGACGCCCAATGAATTGAAGAACATGTTCGACGGCGTCAAGCTTGTCAACGATTTGTTGGTCAAATACGGTGGCGTGAATCTGGACGGACCGTTCCTGTATAAGGCAGGCATGGTCTGCGGTGATTTGCGTGATTCCGGCGTGGATCTTGCCGGATTTGATTCACGTACATGCGAAGAGCGGATTTGGCGGACGCTGTGGCAGCGGAAGGACGATCCGCTCTGGTCGTGCCGCGGCGGCCTGGAGCTTGCAAAACGGCTGGTCGTCGCCGGCGAGGCGAGTCGTGCCGAAGCAGGCACGCTTCTTACGGAACTTCAGGTGAAGATTCCCGAAGTGGAAAAGACGCTGAATCCGGATGAACGGCTTCCGTTCCGTTGCGATGTGCTCGCGTTGCTGGCGGAGAATCTCTACTACCAGAAGCAGTACACGCAGGCTCTGGATCTGGCGGAGAAGGTCTTGGTTCTGTCTGGCGGCCGTTCGAAGGAGGAAAGCACGGCGTTGGCGTGGCTTGTGAAGGCGCGCATCCTGCTGGACGTGGACAAGAATCCAAGCGACGCTTTGACCTACGCGACGATGTGCTACATTGTCGGAAATCATCCGTTGTACAATCCCACTGCGATGCTTCTGGCGATACGTGCCCACTTGGCGTTGGGAAAGAAGGAATCCGCTCGCGAAGCGTGGGAGGAATTGCGACGGCGATATCCGTTGAAAGCTGAGGAATACAGAGGCGATGCGGCGTTGAAGCCGTTGTTTGAAGAAAAAAAGAAATAAAAATCATGCCTAAATGGCGGAGAAACATTAGTTTTTACTAAAATTGCATTGAAAAAACAATAAAAGTGATTTAAATTAGTTTATAATAATAGAAAAGTTGATTGGGCAGGAACCTTTAGAAACAGTTCCACACGTCGTGGAAAGATCTATAACCCAAAGGACAAAGCAATGGCGACAGCGAAAATACAGATATTGTCGGACGGACCGATGCGCGGCACTTCATTTCAATTGCCGAATGAAAGCTATACAATAGGCCGTACGGACAGTTGTGACATAGCCATCCCGGATTCGACGATCAGCGGGCATCATTGCACGTTGTTCCGCACGGAAGAAGGCGTTTACATGCTGCGGGATGAAGGGAGTACGAACGGTTCCTCTCTGAACGGCGAACCGATCGAGGCCGGGCAGGAAGTCGTGCTGAAGCATGGCGATATCTTCCAGCTGGGCGGCATCGAGATCATGTTCGACACGGGCGAATTCGCCCAGCATACGGCGACGCACACCAGCAGCCACCTCATCAATCTTGAGAACACGGGCACCGGTGAGATCCAGAGAGATACCATGAAGAACATGGCTGGTTCGACGACGACGAAGCGCGCCGTGCAACTTCGTGAAAACAAAGGCCAAAATGGCATTTGGTATGGCGTGATCGCGTTGCTCGCGCTTGCGGCGCTGGCTGTGGCCGGCATGGTGTTCATGAAGATGTTCCAGTAAGGATTCGCGTCCGCATGTCCTGTGCATGCGGGCGGATGACATGCCTGCATGCCGCCCATGGCAAGCTTTTTACGGGCGGCGCAGTCTGGAAAAAGTTTCGCCTTGTCGGCGGAACTTTTTTTTATTGAATGATGATGAATCTCATAGAGGGTGTAAATGTCGGATAAGCGTACAAAGGAGCCACGGAGGCATGACATGGACGGAGGGGGCGGCGGACCGTTTCTTCGCCCCCCGGTAAAGATGCTGCTCTTGTGGGCGGTTGTGATTTTCGCAATCCCCTTGTTTCTGGTTTTGTTCAACGGACGTGAATCGACGCAGTTGCGCGAACTTCGCCAAAGCGACTTCGAAGATCTGCTCAAACGCCACCTTATCCAGAAGGTGATTATCGAAGAGCAGCAGTCGAGCGGTGCGATGATCGTTCTGGAGGGCACATACTGGCCATCGGAGGACATGCGGAACACATGGCAGAAACGGAATGGCGCGCTTCAGAAACGCAATCAGACGGCGCAGACAGACGGCAAAACGGCCGCAAAAGATGTCGCGAAAGACGGCAAATCCGGCTTCGTGCAGGAGCCGATGGTCATTCGTTTCAAATGCCGCGTCGTGTACAGTGATATTCTGGATCAGATGATCCGCGAATACTGTACTGTCCGCGAGACGCGTTTTTCCAATGGATTGTGGACGAATATCATGATTTCCGTCCTCCCGATCCTGCTGATGGTCGGATTGTTCTATTTTATCTTCGCACGTCAGATGCGCGGTGCGGGCAACGGCGCGTTGCAGTTTGGAAAGAGCCGTGCAAGAATGCTGGTGCCTGGAAAGGACAAGCTGACATTGAAAGACGTGGCAGGCATTGACGAAGCGAAGGAAGAAATGCAGGAAATCGTTGATTTCCTGAAGGATCCGGCAAAATTCCGCCGATTGGGCGGCAAGATTCCGCGTGGTGTGCTGATGGTCGGCCCGCCTGGAACTGGTAAGACATTGCTTGCGAAGGCAATCGCGGGCGAAGCAGATGTGCCGTTTTTCTCCATCAGCGGTTCCGATTTCGTGGAAATGTTCGTCGGCGTCGGTGCTAGCCGCGTTCGCGACATGTTCGAAGAGGGCAAGAAACACTCTCCATGTCTGATTTTCATCGATGAAATCGATGCCGTTGGGCGTTCGCGTTTTAGCGGAATCGGTGGTGGTCACGATGAACGCGAGCAGACATTGAATGCATTGCTCGTTGAAATGGATGGTTTTGAAGTGAATTCCGGCGTCATTGTGATTGCGGCGACGAATCGTCCGGATGTCTTGGATCCCGCTTTGCTCCGTCCAGGCCGTTTTGACCGGCAGATCGTCATCGACCTACCGGATCTTCGCGGCCGTCTGGGCATTCTGAAGATTCATGCGGCGAAAATCAAACTGGATCCGTCCGTCGATTTGAAAGTGATCGCCCGCGGCACGACTGGTTTCAGCGGAGCGGATTTGGCGAATCTCATCAACGAGGCGGCGTTGATTGCGACGCGAGGTGGCAAAGAGACTGTCGGTCTCGACGATTTGGAAGCGGCTCGTGACAAAGTCTGCTTTGGCAAAGAGCGTCGTAGCCGCAAGGTGACGGAGAAGGATCGCAAGCTGACTGCCTATCACGAAGGTGGTCATGCCTTGGTGAACATGCTGTGCGAACATACGATTCCGTTGCACAAAATTACGATCATCCCGCGTGGACAGGCTGGCGGTATGACGATGTTCCTGCCGGAACAGGACATTTACCATCGTTCTTACAACGAGTTACGTGATTCCATCGCCGTCGGTCTCGGCGGTCGCGCGGCGGAGGAATTGGTTTTGGACGACATTTCGACAGGCGCCTCCGGCGATATCCGCCAAGTGACGGAGACAGCCAAGAAGATGGTTTGCCAGTACGGCATGAGCCGTCGCATGGGGCCAGTGAACTACATCGGTCGCGAAGAGCATATCTTCTTGGGCCGCGACATCACACGTAGCGAAGACTTCAGTCCAGAGACGGCGCGTGAAATCGATTTGGAGATCCGCGGCCTCGTGGAGGAAGGCCAGAAGCGCGCCATCTCGTTGTTGAAAGACAACTTGGACAAATTGCACAAACTTGCGGAAGCTCTGCTTGAACGCGAGACGATGACTGCCAAGGAGGTCTATGACCTTCTGGAGATGGAGATGCCTGAACATGCCGCTGAATCTGACGACGATTTCGGCCCGGATGATTCCGCTACGAAGGACGATGGTCCGAAGATGGCTGCGCCGCCGCTGGAGCCGGAGGATAATCCGTCCACGCCGTCGGATAGGCCAAATCCTCCTCCTCCGCCTATACATTAATATATTATTGCATGGAATCGTACGACGTCATCATCATCGGGGCAGGGCTTTCCGGACTGGCGGCGGGCATACGTCTGAGCCAGTATGGAAAGCGCGTCCGGATCGTTGAACGCCAGCACTATGCAGGCGGTATGAACTCCTACTATCGCCGCGGCGATCGCTGCTATGACGTCGGCCTCCATGCGATGACGAATCTGTCGAATCCTGCCGATCATGCCGCTCCGCTAAACACGTTGCTTCGCCAGCTGAAGGTACGTCGTGATGATCTGAAGCTTTGTCCGCAGCAATGTTCAAGTGTGAAATTTCCAGACGCGACATTGTGTTTTGACAACGATTTTGAGACGTTGCGCAGTAGCGTTCGTGAAATTTCGCCGCAGTCGGCGGATGGTTTCGACCGCCTCTGCCAGGCGATTCGAGACGATGACGCGTTCAATCCGTCTCTTGGTTATCTCTCTGCACGGAAAGTGCTTGCATCATATATTGATGATGCAAGATTGTGTGACATGCTGCTCTGTCCCGTGATGTTCTACGGCAGTTCGTGGCTTGACGACATGGACTTCCATCAGTTTTGCATCGTGTTCAGAAGCATCTTCTTCGAAGGGCTGAGCCGTCCCGCGGATGGCATGGAGCCGTTCATAAATGTTTTCACGCGTCGTCTGCAAGAGAATGGCGGTGAGCTGAGTCTTGTCAAGTCCGTGCAATCCATACACATGGAAAATGGTTGGGTGAAAAGTGTGACGTTGGAAGACGGCGAAGAAATTGCCGTGAAAAACGTCGTTTCCTGTGCGGGATATCCAGAGACGATGGCGTTGCTGTCGTCTCCGATGGACAAGTTGCCTGCGCGTGGCGAACTCGCCTATACGGAGACGTTGTTCGAATTGAACAGGCCTGCCGCGGAGCTTGGCATGACGGACAGCATCGCGTTCGTCAATTCATCGGATTGTTTCAGCTATCGTCCGCCGACGGAAAATTCCGTTGATATGCGAAGCTGCGTCCTATGCATTCCAAGCAATTTCACAGGCGTTCATGAGACGGACGGTGTTTCAGTTGTCCGCATGTCCCACCTGGCAAGCTATGATTATTGGAAGCGCCTGGACAAGAACGATTACCGTGATGAAAAGGAACGCGTCATGGATTGTCAGCAGGTGTTTCTGGAGCAGGCCTTTGCGGGATTCAACGCGCATGTCACGCGGCGTGAAATGTTCACGCCGCTGACGTTGGAACGATATACGGGCCGCGTTGGTGGTTCGATTTACGGTTCGACGGAAAAACGGAAAGACGGCCGGACCGCGATTCCCAATTTGTATATCTGCGGGACCGATCAGGGCTATTTGGGAATTGTCGGTTCACTGTTAAGCGGTGTCGTGATTGCGAACCGTTATTTGCTTCGCTAGAGGATGGACTGCAACTAAGGAGGCGATATGCACAGGCTAAAGGATAAGAAGGCGTTCATCAGCGACATGGACGGCGTGATCTATCACGGCAACAATCTGTTGCCAGGGGCGCTCGAATTCATCAACTGGCTGAAGGACAACAATAAGAAATACCTTTTTCTGACGAACAGCAGTGAACGTTCGCCGCGCGAATTGAGCCAGAAACTCGCGCGGCTCGGTGTGGAGGTCGATGAGTCGCATTTCTATACAAGTGCCTTATCGACAGCGAGTTTCCTGGCCCAGCAGAAGCCCGGCGGAAGCGTTTTCGTCATCGGTGAGGCGGGCCTGATACAGGCGTTGTATCAAGCGGGACTGACGATGAACAACGTCGATCCGGACTATGTGGTCATCGGTGAGACGCGCACATATAGCTATGAAAAAATAGAAGATGCCGTCGGCCTTGTGCAACGTGGCGCGATGCTCATCGGCACGAATCCGGATTTGACGGGGCCGACGGAACGCGGCATCGTTCCCGCCACAGGCGCTCTCGTAAAGCCAATCGAATTGGCGACAGGCAAGACCGCCTATTTTCTCGGCAAGCCGAATCCGCTGATGATGCGCCATGCCGTGAGGCTGCTCGGCACGACGCCCGACGAAACAGTCATCATCGGTGACCGCATGGACACGGACATTCTGGCGGGAATCGAATCAGAATTCGAGACCGTTCTCGTCCTCAGCGGCGTGACAACGCGTCAGAGCATGACGAGTTTTGGCTACCGCCCGACATATGTTTTGGACGGAGTGGGTGACATCCCCAATTATAAAGCCTAGCGGCTTTATGCTTATGGCTTATGGCTGATGGCTGATGGCTTAATGCAATTGTGAATATGACATACATATGGAGGACATCATGAAGAATTTATGCGCGTTGTTGGCAGTGATCAGTTTGGCGGCGTTCGGGCAGACCAAAATCACGTTGCCGTCGCCGACAAAATTTGGCGGTATGCCGTTAATGGAAGCGTTGAGCGCACGTCATTCGACGCGCAAATTCAAGGCAGAACCCATTGCGGATCAGAAACTTGGCGATTTGTTATGGGCGGCCTTCGGATATAACCGTGCAAACATGCGGACGGCGCCGTCCGCTTTGAACAAGCAGGGCGTGGAACTGTATGTGGTCCGTCCGGATGGCGCATGGCTCTATGAGCCGTTGGAACATGCACTTCTGAAAATTTCCGATGACGATTTGCGCGGCAAGACCGGCGATGCGAAACGACAGGCCTTCGCCGTGAATGCTCCGATGACGATTGTGTTTGTCTTCAACACGAATGTGATTCCCGCCATCGGTGACAAGAGGCCGAACATCATGGAATGGGCGAAACTGGACACGGGCTTCGCGGCGCAGAACGTCTATCTGGCCTGCGCCTCCATGGGGCTCGGCACATGCGCTCGTGGTAGTTTCAACAACGCCGAACTCGCTCCCGCACTGAAACTTGCGGAAGGAAAGGTCGTGACGCTCTGCATGCCCGTTGGCGTGCCGCAGGATTGAAAAACATCTGAAGTAGTCGTAATATCTTGAAAATAAGGAGAATGGCCATGAGACAGATGCTAGCGGTGTTGGCTGTGATGTCAGCGACGATCGTTTCCGCGCAGAGTGAAGTCATGCTGTTCGATTTTCGCAATGGTAATTCTTGCGGATGGTATGGCAACAAGCATGTCGAGAAGACGGAAGCCAGACAGGAGGGCTTCTATGTCTTGAGCAATGGTGGCGAAGACCCAATAATCGAAGGGCCTGTGATTCCAAAGCTGCCTGACGGCGATTACAACAAAATAGTCATTACCATCCAATTCAAGGCGACTGCGGACAGTTTCGAACTATTCTATGGCGACGGTTTCTCGGCAAGCCGTGAAAAGCGTCTCGTCAATAACAAGAGGAACGAATGGACGACCGCCTCCACCATCATTCCACGGCAGGATGAAAAGTGCCGTCTGAGGATTGATCCGTGCGTCGGCGAGGGTGAAATGACGGTTTCCACCATCACGGCCAGGCCGCTTGTCGCCCAATTCACTCCGTCCTTCGAGTTCGGTGAAGCGTTCAAACCTTCCGATGACGATATGGTGTTGGCTGCGGATAAGCAGATTGAAATCCGCCATAAGCGCAACCAATGGGATGCGTTCGTCGTCATGGTCAATGGCGAGATGATGGCGACCTCCCATGCGAAATCGCAGTTCGCATGCCTGATTGACGGAAAAACGTGGACATACGATTTGTCGAAGGCGGAGACGGTCGTCACGGAGGGGCAGTCGTTCCAGTCGTTTAACGTGATGGCGCGGTTCACTGATCCGGGCGGCGCGGAATGGACGGCGACGCGTGTGTTCCGTCGCAGCGGGTGGTGCAACATCGACGTCGAGACGTCGTTCGTGCCGAACAAGCCGCGTGAAATTCTGCATGTTCCTTTCTTGACGTTATTTCCTGGGGCGGGAAGCTTCGGGGAACACAAGAGCCAGGCATTGCTGGCGGGGGTAGAATATCTGGTAGATGAACCGTCGAGCGATGAGAAGGATGTTCGGGGGAAAGACGCAAATCGCGTGATGGTCGATGATTACAAACTGACATTCCCGCTGATGGCGATTTCTTTGAAAAAGTCTTGGCTGTCATTGTCATGGGACTACAAGTCGTTTCCCGCGACGGTTTTCGATTCACCGGACCGCCAGTTCAAGTCCGGCGGCCATCTGTTCGCCCTGTGGGCGCCCGGTATGCAGAACGGTCGTCTGGAGAACGATTTCAACGTTTATAAGGCTATGCTTGTTGAGGCTGGCAAAGGCTTGTCGTTGAAGATGACGCTTGCCGGCAGTCCCACGATGGAGGACGGTTCCATGGCGACGCCGATTGCGGACTATATGAGCCGTCATCCGTTGCCGCCACTGCCAACATTCGAGGGCGGCTTCCAAGGGGCGTTGAGTCTGATGGCGCAGGGCTGGCTGGATTCATCTGCGCATGTTGGAAAAGAATGGTGCCATGCCTATTACACGGGTAATGTTTTTCCGGCAAAGCGTGTATTCGACGCCATTTTGCTGATGGACTACATCGCCTGCAAGACGACGGACGCCAAGCTGGCGAAACGTCTGCGCGACTGCATTGCGGAGACGCTTCCTACATTCCCGAAAGGCGACTACGGCACGAGTGTGTCACACGGTTATGACAATCTTTTCGGTTTCCTTTATGCGAATTACGCGGAAACTTGGCTGAATGTTATTGAGCAATCGGCAAACGGACAACTTGACGGTATTCGCGAAGATGGCAGTTCAAAATACGTCGCACCGCAGCCTCCTGCGCTTGATTACGGATCCACGCATTGGACGGATCACGCCAACGGTCTGACGGCCAACCGACTGCTGACGGCCGCCCGCTATGCGATGGCTTCAGGCAATCCGGAATATCGTAAGAAGTTTCTGACGGTCGTTGACAAGGTGTTGGATTTATATCATGGCGATGTGCCGCGCGGCGCCCAGACGTGGGAGATTCCGTTGCACACGCCTGACATCCTCGGCGCTGCGTACATGCTTGATTTGTGCACGACGGCATACTGCCTGACAGGCAACCGTAAGTACCTGATGCGGGCTGAATACTGGATGCTGACGGGCTTCCCGTTCATTTATTTCGAGACGCCTGTGCCGTATTTGCACAAGGATGGCGTTTACGGGACGATTGCGGTTTTGGGGTCGACGGCGTGGGTTGCGCCGTTCTGGATCGGGCTTCCCGTCCAGTGGTGCGGGCTTGTCTATCGCAATTCGTTGTATCGGTACGTCAATGCCTTCCAGTGGAATGAAGCCCATGATAAAGCTTTACGGAAGATTGCGGATGGCATCACGATTACGGGCTTGCAGTTTACTTGTCAAGAACGAGACAACGACAAGCCGGAAAAGTGTGGTCTCCTGCCGGACAGCTTTGTCTTGAAAACGCGTGGCAAAGGTGGTCCCGCCATCAATCCAGGTTCTGTGGAACTGTATATGCCGCAGGCATTTGGCGAGACACCAGTCGTCGCCAAGCAGATGGTGAAGCCTGGAGTTGTGGCGCATGCTCTGGGTGGCATCAAACCGCATGGCGACAATGGCGTCGAACTGGATTTGTGGCCTTCAAAGGAGACAGACGTACTGGTTTCAGGATTGGAACAGAAGCCCGAACAAGTGAAATGGCAAGGCAAACCGATTGACGTGAAATGGATTGAAAAGCACCGCGCTTTCATCGTCTCGTTGAAGGGCGATGGATTATTGGAATGGTGAACCGCTTTTGGCGGAGCTAAAAGCTTAAAGCATAATATGATAGACAGTAAAATGGACATTCCGTTGCCAATGCCAAATCTGCCGGATTGGCGGATGGACTGGACGGCATGGGAAGCTGAATTGACGGCGCTGTTTGCGGACATGCGGCGGACACGAGATGTGTCCGCCGCCGTCAGTGCCAATGTTCTCGCGACTGCGCAAGCAACTTGCGAAAAGTTGGTCGGATTGTCTGAATTCCGTTCTCTGAACGACCGTCAACGCCAAATCGTGCTTTTGTCCTGTTTCCTCCATGATGTGGGCAAGACGTTGACGACGAAGAGGATTAAACGACAGTGGATTTCACCGAACCATGATTTGCGCGGCGCGGAACTAGCGCGATATCTTTTGTGGACCGACTACAAATTGGCGGGAACGATGGATATGTTGTCTTTCCGCGAAGCCGTCAGCCTGCTTGTGCAGCACCATGAAACGCCGCAGGCATTCCAAAATGTTCTGAAACAAGGGGATGCTGAAATATCTTTTGTGGTGAAATCATTGGCGGCGAATGGAATTCTGGCTCATGATTTTACATTGGGACTGCTTGGAATACTGGGGCTAGCAGTGGCCAATACTCTCGAAACCGAAGATGCCTGCAAACGCTTCATGGACGCGGCGGAACGGGATGGATGTCTTCATCAACCGCCACCATTTGCTGATGAAACAAGCCGTTTCGCATTTTTGTCGCGGAAAAGTCGGTCGTCCGATGACGTCGTGGCGGATGACACATGGGGAGAAATTGTCATGATGGCGGGGTTGCCGGGTACTGGAAAGGACACATGGATTGGCCGCAATCATCCGGAATTGCCGATGATTTCGTTGGATGAAATCCGCAAGGAAATCCATGTCTTGCCGACTGAACCGCAGGAGCCTGTCGTGTCATTGGCCTACAGCCGCGCACGTGATTTTTTGCGCAGCCACACGCCATTTTTGTGGAATGCGACGAATATTACGACGGATATCCGCAACCGTCAGCTGAGCATGTTCATGCGCTACGGCGCCTCTGTCCACATCGTCTATCTGGAAACATCGGTTGACGAGCAATATCGCCGAAATCGTAATCGTGTCGCGGTCGTTCCCGAAGAAGCCGTGACGCGCATGCGCCGCCATCTAGTTCTGCCGACTATCCACGAAGCTCGGCTGGTGGAATATATTATGGTATAAAGTTGATTAGTCCGCTAGACATCTGGAATTTATGGCTTCCAGATGTCTAGTCGAAGAGACTTGTTATTTCCGTGTCCGCTGGTAGTCGTTCTCCGCGAAGGAGAAGTCCTTCTGTTCTGGATAAATGAAATAGGCGAATTTGTTACCGGTGAGCTTGTTGGACGCGAAACCGATCTGGCCTGTCGGATCCCAGAAGGAGATGTTTGTGAAGTCGGAGAGGGCGATGCAAGAGTGCGCCCAGCCGTTGCCGCGGACGGCGTACCACTTCGGATTCGGATTTTGGCCGGAGATGTTGGCACCGTCCGTCGTCGTCGCCATATCGACGGTGTGATTCTTGTCGTCGAGATAGATGCCCGGCGTGGCGTAGAAGGCTCTGCTGAAGAGACTTCCTGCCGGTTTATCAAGATCGGCCTCAATGGTGAAACGGCCCGGATAGAACGTATAGGTTTTCACGTAGGTGGCTCCGTTCTTCAACTTCTGACTTGCGAGAATGACGCATTTGGCGGGTGTGTTCAGAAGGACGTCAAAGCGTTTGAGTTCAGCTTTCTCTTCAGAGGCCCAGCCAGTTTCCTGCGAAGAGACATGGATGGATTTGATGAAATTGGGGCCTTCGCCATCCACTGTGACTGGACGCAGTTCGTTAAGCGTTGCTTTTCCAAAAACTGCGACGTATGAATCGGATTTGAAACGGCCTGTTCCAGGCGTGGCGCCTTTATCAAAATGGCAGCCTTCCTGCGGCAGGAATTTCTGATCGCTGGCGACGACGGTGAAGGTGTGGGCCAGATTGGCATGAGCGTCGTATGAGAAGTAGATAGTTCCGGCGGCATGCTTTTTCCCGTTGTAGTCTTTGTCTGGCACGAAGGCCACATAGGGGAGACAAGGCTTGCGTGAATCGGAGCCGTTGCTGTCGGCTTTAGAAATGACACGGATGGAGGATGGATCAATGGCGAAGGGCAGGGGACCGTCCACTGTGAAATCAATGTAGGCTTCGTACGGTTCCAGTTTGGAATCGGCCTTGATGGCGGGAACAAGAAGTTCGCCGGAGATTGAGTACAAGGCCGTGTCACAGAAGAAATTGACGTTTTTTTCTGCAATATTGTTTTCTGGTGCGAGATCACCTTGTGCATCTACAACGGCGATGATTTTATAACGGCCAGCAAGCTTGTCCGTTGGAAGCGCGAAGGGCAAAGCGATGGGAACATTTGTGTTTTCGATGCCGTTGACAACGGATTCGCTGATGAGGCGCTCCTTGGCGATGCGATCGGCATAGAGCTTGATGGTGACTTTAGGCGATGCGAGGCCGCGGTTCGCCACAAGAAGCGTGACGGAGTCTGGATTGTCATCCGTATTGCTCGTGATATCGAATATGGCGATATAGTCAGGCTTAAGAGCCGCTTCGCCGCAGAGGGCAATGTAACGGCCTGCGTGCGGCAGATCCAACGAGCCGATGAACGGATTCTGGCGGTTCCCGTTGTCGTCCAGTTCATAGACAATGGTTGTCTTCAGATCCCATCGTTTGAGGAAAGCGTCGTCGATCGGCAGTTTGCCTTCACCGATGGACACGATATGAAGCATATCCGGCTTGTCAGCTTTCACGATCAGCATGTCTTTGACGGAGGTCGTACCATCCATGCGGGGGTTCAGATCCGTCGATTTGCAGGAGAAGAAGAAATTATCCGTGCGGATTTTGCTGACGAACAGGTCATCATCCAGCACGAGTTCCTGTTTGATTTGCGGACCATCGACGGCGAAACCGTTGCAGGGCAACAGGTATTCGCGTCCTTTCAACGTGACGCTCTGTGGGATCGGATCCATGTTGACGATGATGTCCGTTCCGTCTGCGAACGACGTCATCTGGACGGTGCGGTCGTCGTTGAGGAAATAATGGGCGGTCATTTCCTCCATGCCGATAGCTTCATGGACTTTTGTGGCATGGAAATAGCTGCGGAGGAAAGCGTCTCGGTCATTCTTCCAAAGGCCTTGCTTGTTCATCCAATACATGGGCATGGAAGCGTAGAGGACGTTGAAGGCATCCTTCCGCGGCGTGATTTCGGGGGCGGCTTTGATAAGGAAGTCCGTGGAATCGCCCCAATACCAAGTCGTTGTGATGCAGTCATGGAAGACGAGATCCCACAGTGGAACACGGTATTTCGGGCCGACACCATAGACTTCATAGCGGGTTGTGAACGCGTTTGTGGGCTTGTCTGGATTACGCGGGTCGTGCGTTTTGCTTTCCGGCCGTTTCAGATGGCCGGCGGGCCATGAATAGTTGGCGTGGCCGCCGGACTGCATGCCTTCGACGTAATGCATGTCCTTGGCGCACCACCACTTGCCGTGTTCGCCGCCAGTGACGAGATTCAGATAGCCAGTCTGCCAGTTGGCCATATAATGGGCGGTTTCCTCACTGTAGCGGCGCTTGTCCGAACGCGTCATGGGATGGTCCGGATTGTAGCATTCATAGAGTCCTTCGGATGTCGTGACATCCAGAAAACGCGCCTCGTAAGGATATTGCGCAAGATCGGGCGGCATGCAAATTTGGGCGGCTGCGGGAATGAGCGATGTGCAGCGTTTCCATGATGTGCGGGAGCCGTCGAACGTCGTCCACGCTTTCATGATAGTGCCGTCGGCCTTTTGGACGGCGTGGCCGGGCAGGGGGGCGGAAGCGGCGGTGATGGTCTCTTTGTTATTATATATATCGGTATAGACGTCGTATTTGCCGAGGAGGTATCCCATGGAGGCGGCCTGCTTCATGTCATTGGCGTTGAACTGACCGTTGATGAGCAGTTTGTCGATGCCGTAGGATTTGGCGAGTTTGCAGAATTCAAGATTGTTTCCATCCCAGACATCTGCCGCACCCATGAGTTTGTTGACGTTTGGATTGTGCCATGCCTTTTTGCGCAACGTGACAAGATAACCATTTTTCTGCGCCCATGCGCGGAATGCCTTCGCGACTGTGACATAACCGCCTTTGTCAACGAAAACAAAGCGATAGACGCGCGGTGTTTTTCCAAAGTGCTTCAAGGTCGGCATCCATGCGACTTGAGGGATGCATGTGGTGGATTTGGCACCAAGCGGTGTAGCCTTCATGGAGACAACGGCGTCGTCTGGCGTATCTGCGAGAATGCCGTATCCTTCGCCAGTCTTCAAATCCGTAATGGCGATGAACGGAAGGTCTCCGCCCAGACCAAAGGGAGACCATGTAAAAGGCTTGGATGAAAGCGGATAGATGTGGCCAGACGTCGTGTCTGAGCAGGCTATGACAGGCTCCTCCGCATCCAGAATGAAGCCTGGAATGGAGGGAAGGTTTCTCTCCAACGGGATGTTTCCGCCGACGGCGGTGGTGGTGATTTTGAGTTCGGGGCGATCTTCAATGAGTTCTGCGCGGATGACGCAGTCTGGCTGGCCGGGCTGCCGCCATGTGTAAATGACGCCGTTCGCGTTGGGAATCCGCCGTGCGTTATCGACGGGCGGTAGCGGTTCAACGACAGGGAGAGGTTTATTGGACAGCGTAACGTTGGCGTAGGTGTTGATATCCGAATGAACCCATGTGGACGGATAGTAGAGCTGCCCGTCTCGCTGGCCTTTCATGTTGTCTGCGTCGTTGACGCCGATGGCGAAGCGGAATTGCGCACCGATTTTCGGTTCGATGCCGATTTCCGTCCAGTCAAGATGAACGGTGACGAGATAGGAGCCTGGAGTGTCGATGACCGTGGTGGCGGATGATTTCTCCATCGGGGCCTTCGTGTTGAACGTAAGCAGCGTCTGGTCACCTTGCTTCGCAGGATAGACGGCGAGTTGCAACTTGTTGATCCAGAATTCGATGGAATCATGGAACCACCAGTTGGCCTTGGGCGCGGGGAAGGCGAGTATGTCGTCTCGCACGGCGATCTGCAGGATCAAATACTTTTCGTTCCAGTCAAGCCGTGTGATGAACGAGCAGTCCGCGTCATCCGTGATGTTATTCGCATGGCCGGTCATTGTGTAATCGACATCGATAACTGTCAGTTCGTTGGGTGAACGGGTGGCGGTAATGGACGGCGGAGCCGCCGACAGAAATTTCGCAGGCTGTACAAAGACGCGGTCGGAGCGTTTGTCCAAGACGGTGAAAGCACCAGTTTCCGTTGAGAACGATACACCGAGAGCCTTGTTCTGAAAGGTGAATATCTGGGCGGTCGCGGCGAAAGAGAAGGCCAGAAGGAGGCAGATAACTGTTTTTTTCATATACAGGTCCTTGTTGGGTTGTTGTTTGGAAATTGTACAACAAGTAAAGTAACCTCTATAAATGGAAAAGCAATTGCGGCGTTTATTTGAAAAATACGGGAAGGCCTATAATTTAGGAAAAGACGATTTTTTCCATTGAAAGCCAATATCTAGTAATTTCAGCAAAGGAGAACGTATGAAAATGCAGAAGATGCTGTGGTTGATGTGCTTGCTGTCTTTGCCGCTCTTTATATCCTGTACTCATACAATGAGCGACAAGATATTTGATGAGGCAATGACTCCGAAGAATGAGTCGAAAACGGCGAAGATTGTCCCCGCACCGATTTTCGTTGACAATGTCGTGTTGCAGCGCGATATGGCCGTTCCCGTTTGGGGCACTGCGGAGCCCGGAGAGGAGATTTCCGTCAGTTTTGCGGGACAAACCGTCAAGGCGACGGCCGCTGCGGACGGCAAGTGGATGGTGAAACTGTCGCCGTTGGCGACAAGCGCGGAAAACCGCCCGTTGGTCATCAAAGGACAGGACGAGACCATTACGGTCAACAACGTGTTGGTTGGTGAAGTCTGGCTGTGCAGCGGCCAGTCCAACATGGAAATGCCGATGTGGACAGGTAATGCCCGCTGGCGGAACATCGACGGCGACAAATATTGCGCGGAAGGCGCGAACAGCCTGATTCGCTTCACGAAGATGCGCCCCTACGGCTGGGAAAAACTGCCGCGCACAGACTTCCCGATGAAATGGGAAGAGATGAAGGCGGACAACACGCTGGATCTTTCCGCCTGCGCGTTCTTCTTTGGTCATGAACTGCAGCGCGAATTGAAGATTCCAATCGGTCTGATCACGTCCCACTGGGGTGGCACGCTCATCGAGCCGTGGACGCCACCTTGCGGCTTTGATTCCGTTCCCGAACTGAAGCAGCTGGCCCACAACGTTAACGCGAAACTTCCTGGAACGCAGGACTATGCGGAAACGTCTGCGAAAGTCGTCGCCGACTACAATGCATGGTTGGAGGACTTCCAAAAGGCCGTCGCCGAGAAGAAAGACCTGCCGAAACCGCCCGCATATCCGGCGGAACTCGTCTGGCGTGAAGGCAACGGCGCGCATCAGCAGCCGACCGTTCTCTACAACCGCATGATCTATCCTTTCGTGCCATTCGCGTTCCGTGGCGCCATCTGGTATCAGGGCTGCTCCAACCGTGGCGATGGTTCCTTCTATTTCTATAAGATGCAGGCTCTATTTAACGGCTGGAAGCAGGTCTTCCAGAATCCCGACATGAAGTTCTATCTTGTCCAGCTCGCCCCCTTCAACTACGGCAGCCAGCCTGAACTGTTGCCGCTCATTTGGGAAGCGCAGGAAAAATTCGCTTTGGCGAACGCCCCAGCGGCCGGTATGGCCGTCATCAATGACGTCGGCAATCTTGGCGACATCCATCCGCATGACAAGCTGACGGTCGGCAAGCGTCTTGCCGCGTTGGCGTTGAACCGCGACTATGGCCGCAAAGACATCAAGTGCGACTCGCCGCTTCTGGACAAATACGAAATCGTCGGCAATACGTTCGTTCTGACGTTCAAGAACATCGAAAGCTGGAAGACGACGAACAACGAAGCCATCCGCAACTTCACCATCGCCGGCATCAACGGCGTCTTCTATCCTGCTGATGCGAAGATCGACGGCGCGAAACTGATTGTCAGCGCCCCCGAAGTCGCGGCACCGAAGAAGTTGCGCTACATGTGGCATATGTTGAACGAAGGCAACCTCTTCAACGAGGCTGGCCTGCCGCTTGGCGCATTCCGTTGCGGCGTTGAAACGACGCAGGAAGAAGTCAAGGCCTATATCGACAAAGAGCAGAAGCTTGTCTATGAACTCGACCTTATGAACGCTTTGAAGGAAGACAAATCCGCCAATTATCTGACGGACAACAGCGCCAACATCGACAAATTCAGCCGCGTCTGCTACTACGTCGATGCCACGCTGAAGGACGGCACGAAGCAATGGCTCGCCGTCAGCATGGATGCCTTCACGGGCAACGTGAAGGAAATCGGCCTGCCGCTTGATTTCAAGCAGGCGAAGATCGTGAACAATTTGATTGTTCTGAGCAATGTCGCCGGCATCAAGAACGGCGCACATGCGGAAGGCAACATCGAATTCTGGCGTTCCAACTATGGTACGCAGAACAAGTTCAACGTTCCAGGAGCGAACGGTAACATCTATGACTTCGGCGACGAAGCAAGCAGTGACGATCTCGGCTACGGCTCCATGCAGGTCCATCTGTTCAAAGAGCGTCAGACGTTGTTCGCGTTCAATAAACACCGCGAAGGTTTGAATGCGGATTTTGGCATCGGCAACAACACGAAGAGCGATCATCCGGACTGGACGTTCCGTGGCAATCTTGGCGCGGAATACAGCTCCGCCAAGATCTATGTCTATGTGAAGTAAGCTTCGCTTCGCGAATCTTACAATTATGGCCAATGGCTTAAGGCCTAAGGCTTTAATACATCCGCTTCGCAGAGCCTTCCGCCCCGCGGAGCGGATTGTTTTATAAGGTAAAAGGAGAAAACGATGTTGAATGTCCAGTTTCCACGGCATGGAGCCATTCTCAACCACAACCACGGCAAAGAGGACAACAATGGTCTGACCATCGAAGTCCGCGGCGTCGCTAGCGTCGGCAACTGCGTCACAATCAATGGCATAGAGGCGGAACGGAAAGGAAGGGCTTTCTGTGGAAAGGTCACGTTGACTCAAAAATTCAACGACCTTGTCATACAGGGGAGTGGATCCTTCGGTGACGAACAAGCCAAAATCACTGTTCTATGGGACAAGAAATCCTTCCCGCGCAGCAACTTCTACATCGATGACCACTCCTTTTTCCTAACGGACATCGCCCATGATCGCCCGAAGTCGCTTTTCGACCATTTCTATCTGAAGGGGCTTTCCGAAACGCACAAACGCTACGACACGAAATTTACCTTGAACTGCTTCTACCGAAACGACCACCATCCATTTACCCTGCCGGAATTTCCGGACATCTACAAGAGCGAATGGAAGGACAATGCGGACTGGTTAAAGCTCTCGTTCCATGCCTTTAGCGAGTTTCCGGACCGTTGCTACGAGGCCCCCGGCAGCAGTACACAACTGTTGAAGGATTTTGACTTGGTACGCGGGGAAATCGAGCGGTTTGCGGGGGCTGATACATTCATCCAGCCACCTGTTGTCCATTGGGCGGTCTGCAGTTGGGATTGCGTCAAAGCGTTGGCCAAGAACGGCATGAAAGTTTTCAGCGCGGGGTGGCGTGGCGTCGGCCCCGCCTGTGAGGCAGCACTTGCGAAAGGGCTTGATCCGACCATCGCGGATATTGGCATTGATCTTTCTGAAGTGGCGGACATAGGCTACGGCATGTCGAAGGAGGAAGCCGTTTATCTCTATTGCTATAGAACGCTTTACAACTTCGATGCAGAGTGCTGTTTTGTTCGGGGCGCGGGATGTCTGTGCAATGGCTTCACGCCGGAGCAAATTCTCGCCAATTTCGAGCAGTCGTTCAATATGAAATTCGGCAATGAATGCTACGGGCTTGGCTCCCATGAACAATATACCTTCCCGTATTACAAGAACTACATTCCCGACCATCTGCTACGCATCGACACGGCGGCTCGCACCGCCTATGAGCACGGCTGCAAGCCTGTTTACTACCAGCAAGGCTTTCTTGGAAACAACGCGTGGGGAGAATAACGGGGAGAGTTCCGCTCCTGCGGGACTGTGGTATGTGGCGCATGCGTTTCACCTGCATTTACTTACAGGCGAGACACCGATGGGACTCCCCACCCGCAGGCAGAGCCTCCTGAAAACACCAAAGGCGCGCTCCGTGTAAAACACGGAGCGCGCCTTTATATGTTGCGTTACGCAAACATCCAGGGGAAAGGCACAGGGTCAGGCCGCCAGAGCCTTCTTACATGAGAGGGTAGGGCAACCCATTTTTCATGTTGCAAGGATGGCGGCCCGGGGCTACCTCTGTAGCATCCTATGTAATCCGAACGCCCTGCAACCACGAACCAGTCGCCATCAGGAAAGGACAAAGCACATTCCGCCGTCAGGCGCTGAGCGACAGGTAGTTCACATGCACCACAACGGGTGGGCAGAGGTTTTTGGCGCTGACGCTAGTGGTTTCAAGGTGCCGGCTCTATTCGAGTCGTGTGCCTTCGCCGGTTCGCCACTCGCTGTGGTCGGCCGGCTTATCCTGGTTTTCAAAGAACGGAGACTATGTATAATCTCCAATGAAATGTTTAAAATAGCACAGAATGATGTTTTTTTTAGCTGGAAGATGAGATTTTTTGGAAAAAATCGTAAGTTTTATCGTGATTAACGTTTCTTGGTGGTCTCTTGTTGGTTTCGATTGGGGATGTTCTCTTGATTTTCGGGAGGTATTTGGAGATACTCCAACGTGCGTGCTCCGATCTTGGAGAAGACAGGGGCTGCGATCGTGCCGCCATGCTTCTTGGGTTTGGGATTCACGAACGTGACAAGCAACACGAATTCCGGAGCCTCAGCAGGGGCGAATCCAATGAAGGATGCGACAACGTGGTGTTCCTCATAATGGTGCATTTCGGAGTTCCAAATTTGAGATGTACCGGTTTTTCCAGCGACTGTATAGCCTTTGATTGCTGCTTTTTGACCTGTTCCTCCCTTTATGATCTCTCCTGTATCCGTTTTTTGATCCTCCATGATAACGGTCTTGAGAGCCTCTTTCATCTGCTTGGCGGCATAGGAGGAAATGGGACGCCCTTTTACGCGGGGAATGGAATTGGTCACTGTTCCGTCATGCGAAAGAATGCGGTCGATGATATAAGGCTGCATCATGATGCCATTGTTGGCAATGGCGCTGTAAGCTTGAACCATTTGGAATGGTGTGACCGAGATGCCCTGACCAATCGGGAAGCGTGAGATGGACAACTTGTCCCACCGTTCAAGCGGGCGGAAGATGCCGCGGGCTTCTGTTTTGAAGAAGATGGGATCCTGGCCGGCCGGATAGAAGCCGAGGTGCGTTTTTTTACCGAAGCCAAAGCCATTCAAGCCGCGGAAGAGTTTATACGCGCCGAGATCCAAAGTTGCCTTTGCCGTCCCGATGTTGCTGGAATATTTGATGATGTCTGAGATAGAAAGATTTTGGTGTTCGTGGGTATCACGGAGCCTCTCGGCTCCCCATCTGCCATTTTCACAGAAATATATGGAGTTGAGGTCAATGACACCTTCTGAAATGCCACAGGATAAAGAAACGCCCTTCATGATGGAACCAGGCTCAAAAGTTTCGGTGAGCGGGAGGAAGCCGAAGCCTGCAGGATCGTCCACTTCGTTGCGTTTATTGGGATTGAAAGTAGGGTACTGTGCCAAAGCCATGATGGCGCCTGTCTGCGGTTTCATCATGACAGCATAGGCGCGATCTGGATTGGCTTCTGGAATGGCTTTCATAAGTTCTTCTTCGGCAATGTTCTGAATGAAACTGTTGATGGTCAAGAAGATGTCGCTTCCATTTAGTGGAAGATTCGTATGGATATTTCCCATCATGGGAATGCGATTTCCGTTGGCATCCGTCCAGAAAGCAAGGCTACCGTTGGTGGGCTGGAGTATAGAGTCGAAAAGCTCCTCGATTCCAGAGATTCCTTTGCCGGTCGCTACGTCAATCAGCCCGATGAGTGGTGCGGCGAGTGTGTTTGGATGAATCCGCTTAGCTTTCGTTATCACCTGATAGGCGCCTTTGCCCATATGTCGGATTTGTTTCAATTGGAGTTCGAGCAGGACGCCATCCGTGTAATCAACTCCGGCTTGGACTTTAATTTGTTTGATTCTCCCAAGCCCGTGCCGTCCTTTGATGACAGTATTCACGGCCTGTTCATTCATGCCAAGCTCCCGTCCAATGGACAGGATAGTCGGCTTATATTGATCCAGTTGATTTTTCAATGGCAGGGTGAAGACGATGGAATAAGATGTGCAGGACAGTTGTTGGAGGTCCTTTCTGTTACGGTGATGGCTGTTACGGGCAATGGTCGTGTGGGGATAACCATGAGACATGATGCGTTTCGCTGTACGGGAATCGGCATCCGAGGAGAGGGTGATCGCGACATCTTTATCGATGATGTTAAAGAACATCTGCTCAATTTCATCCTTGGGCTTGTGCGTGGCTGCTGCGATGTATTCAATGGCTTGACTGCGGTATTTTTCCGGAATCTTCTTGGGCTCAATGAAGATGTCCTTCTGGAAATAATTGCCAGCCAAGAGTTTGTAGTCATTCGTATAAATGCATCCACGCGCGCCTTGCATGCTTTGGACACTCTTGCAGTGCGCCTGTGCTTTTTTCTCGAGTTCCGGATGTCTGATGACGAGCAGTTTGTAGCAGTGGATGGCGATTCCCGTCATCATGATGGCGAAGACCATCATGATGGGAAGACTGCGGACACCGATGGCGAAACGTTGTTTTCTCGTAGGCTTTGCAAAGTCCAGGGTGTATTCGGACTGCAATGGCAGATAATGGTGGAAAATCCCCTTGATTCCGTGAAGGAAATCGGAACATGTGAAACATGCATGATGGAACATCCGCAATCCAATATGTGGGCTGCGGCCTTTCCGGGTATTGTATTGATGTTGTTGGTGTTTGATATTTTCCATGTTCAGGACAACCTCCCCCGTTGGTTCTGAATGGGTTGTGATTATGTTTTGTTATTTTTCCGCGACTTGTTGCTGGGCTTTCATGCTTTCGCTTTCTTGTACGTATTCAAGTGGCGATGGTGCATCTAGAATGTAAATCTGAGCAGTAGTCGCCTTGTAGAGATTGAGTTCAGGGGCTTTGGGAAGGAGCTGTAGGTTTCCTTTTTGCTTCAGATCGCTTTCAATGTTCTGCTTTTCGACGACAAGGGTGGCATATTCGGCCAACAACATGTTGTTTTGCATGTCCAGCTTACGATTCTGGCTGTTGATATTGATATACAAAAAGCCAAGAACGACGATGAGACTGGCGAGACATAGAAAGGAAAGGGTGCGGAAGACGACCATGCTGGTGTATTTGGCGTTCAGCATATCGTTCCAGTTTGTGTTGTTTTTGTTTGAGATAGATGACATGGCTTTGCCTCCCTCTGAAAAATGATGTATTGTTGTTATCGTTCTCAGTTTTGTCAGTTTTCTAATGGATGTCCAGTTTCATTGCGGCGCGTAGTTTTGCGCATGCCGCGCGTGGGTTAGATTTCAGCTCCTCTTCATCAGCCGTGATCGGCTTGCGAGTGAGGATCTCGATAGTTTGTTTTTTCCCACATGTGCAGATTGGCATTTTCGGCGGGCAGACACATGTGGCGGCTTCATATTGGAAGAATCTTTTGACGATTCTGTCTTCAAGCGAATGGAATGTGATGACGGCGAGAACGCCGTGCGGTGATAGAAGTTCCAATGCGCTTTTTAACGCGTTGGAGAGTTCATCCAGTTCGTGGTTGACCGCGATTCGCAACGCCTGAAAGGTTCTGGTCGCCGGCGGAAGACCATGCTGATGTTTGAATCCGATGATTTTTTCGAGAAGTTCATTGAGTTCGCCGGTTGTCTCAAACGGCTTCTTTTCCCGCCGTTTGACTATTTCTCGGGCTATGAACTTGGCCTTGAACTCTTCGCCAAAATCTCTGATAATGGTCTCCAGCTCCTCTTGCGAGGCAGTGTTGACGATCGTGGCGGCGGTCGTCGTGGAGTAGCTATCCATTCTCATGTCCAGCGGACCGTCCATTCTGAATGAAAAGCCTCGTTCAGGGTCGTCAATCTGGTGGGAGGAGACGCCGATGTCCATGAGGACGGCGTCTGTATGATCCCAGCCGATGCTGGCGGCGATGGCCTTCATGTCTGAAAAGACGCCTTTTCGGACAGTGGCGCGGTCTTTGAACGGTTCCAGATTTTCTGTTGCGGCGGCGATGGCGTCATCGTCTCGGTCAATGCCGAGCAACTGTGCTTCGGGAAGCCGTTCAAGAAGTCCTCTGGCGTGTCCGGCGCCGCCGATGGTGGCGTCGATGATCCGCCGAGGGCTGTGTTCGGCGATCAGATTTATAACAGGTTGAAAAAGAACGGGGATATGATGAAAAATCATTTCGTTTGTGTTGATGTGACTAGCACCTTGGCATCGGAGACAATGGCTCCGGCGTTGAGACTGTGGTTGAATTCAATGGTGGCGTCTGGACCAGGATCGACCTGGCTCCATATCTCCAAAGCGATGATTCTCCCACAGGCAAAAGAGCCTTCGCAGTAAACATCCGTTTTGATTTTCGCAATGTCCAACAGATGTTGCGGCACTACAAAACGACCTTGCTTGTCGAGAGTTATGATAGCTGAATTCCTCGCGGAGGAAGTCACTAGCATATCTGAATGGACATCCACCATTCTCTGTATGGCAAGTTCCCGACGTCTTTCAAACTCTGAATAATCGTAGAATTCCAGAGATGGCCCCGACCCCAATGTCAGAAAGAAGCGCGTTTTTTCCGTGTCCGTCTCAAGCCGCCATGCCTTGGGAATGGCAAGACGCCTCTGACTGTCCACCGTTGTTTGGGCGGACATCACGAATTCTCTGAGATTTTGTGCATTTTCTGGCATGAGATGTCGAAATCCGTGAAAGATTTCAAAATTCCACCATTGTCTGGTGAAACCCTCTCTTCTCTTGGTGATTTCTTCCTAACAAACCTTTTCTTGAAAGATTTCTAGGAAAAAATTGGTTTTTATCACCATTTTTAGGTGATTTTCCCCTTAAAATAGAACGAAAATCCACCTTGTCAATAAAAAAAAGCAAAAAAAATGCTGTTTTTTTTATTTTTTTATTTCATTCACCACAGAATGGATAATATCCATTGAAAAACCTCTGTTGGCGAGAAATCTTGCGATGGCCTGGAGTTTTTTGATTTCAGGCCAGTCTTTTTTGTTTTTTAGCGAACGCCATTTGATTTTTGCCGCTTCGGCGGCCCGTTCGTCTTCGTTTTCCTCCGTCCCCCAGTGTTTTTCCATTGCCTCCTGGATGATGTGTTGCGGAACGCCTTTGCTTTTCAACTTGAAGACAGCCTTGAAACGGCCGATGCCGGTCGTTTTGAGGTAGTCGATGTAGTTTTCGGCGAACTGCGCATCATCAAGCAGCCTGGCCTTCAGCAGATCGTCGATGACGGTCTTGATATCCTGTGCGGTGAATTTGCCGGCGTTGAAGAGCTTCCTTTTGAGGCCCGATACGGAATGCGGGCTATTCTCCAGGAGGTGGAGGGCTTTTTCACGGCAAGTTTCAAGGGAGTCGGAGGACATGTGAAGGGAAGGGCTGTGTTGGAGGCATAATATAAGGTAAAAGTATAAACGCATAAAGGGCGCCGTCTCTTGGCGAGACGACGCCCTTCGAGCAATTTTTTTTAGATATTTATATTATTCAGCCGGCGGGGGTTCCGGGGGCGGGTTGTTGCCACGGGGGCCGTTACCGCCACGGGGGCCATTGCCGCCGCGCGGGCCGCGGGGGCCTTGTCCATCACGCGGGCCGCCGCCGAAGCCAGGGCCACCGAATCCGCCGCCGAATCCGCCACCAAATCCGCCGCCGCGCGGGCCGCGGTTCTGCATGTCTTCGCGGAGACGCTGCGGAGCTTTTTCCTTTTCTTCGGCGCTGAACTTCAAGTCACCGTCAGTGTCGATGACTTTGATTCTCTGGTAGGTGTTGGCGAGACGCGCTTTCTTGAGGACTTCTTCAAAATCCTTTTCCATGGCTGCCTTTTCTTCTGCGTCAAGCGCGCCGTCTTGGTTCTTGTCGTATTCTTTTAGGATTTCTGCGGCCTGGGCTTCCATGCGTTTGATCATGTTGGCCTGGAATCTTTCGGGATTGAACTGGCCGTTGCCGCCGGGACGACCGGGGCGGCCGCCTTGTTCATTCTTTGGGGGCGCTGGTTTGTCTGCCGGAGCTTGAGGGGCGTCTTGTGCGATGACAAGTCCGAAACCTGCGAAGATGAGAGCTGCGAGTTGTTTCTTCATGTTAAATCTCCTTTTTTGTTGCGGGTGATTGAAAGCCTTGTGTGTTTTCCCAGACGCGGACTGCCGATTGACTTTTTCGCCATCTTGTGTTCCGCGTCTGTCAATCAAAAAACGCCAAAAGAGAATTAATATTTTATAATTTTGTCAAAGAAAGATGAAAAATCATCGAAATTCCTATTTAAGATGGTCAGGAACGGTGACGTTACGGACTAGATCTTCGATGGTTTCGCGTTGGCGGATGAGCCAATGCTTGTCGCCGTTTACGAGCACTTCAGCGGGTTTCAGACGACCGTTGTACTGATAGCTCATGGCGTAGCCGTAGGCACCCGCGTTCTCCACAACGATGATGTCGCCGAGCGTGATGCCTTCTGGCAGCATGCGCTCCTTGACCCAGAAGTCCGTGTTTTCACAGACTTGTCCGCAGAGGCCGACTGGTTTGCGGGCTTCGTCTTCACGGCCGTTGACATAAATATGATGGTATGCGCCGTACATGGCGGGGCGTGCGAGCGTATTCATGGAGACGTCCGTGCCGATGATCCGCTTGTAGGAATTCTTGATGGAATGGACGGTTCCGACGACGTAACCCGCGTCGCCAACGAAATATCTGGCGGGCTCCATCATGAGCCGTGGAGGTTTGAGGTCGTATTCGTTGAGTTTTTCCGTGAAGATTTCCGCGACGAGCTGTGCGGCTTTGTCGATATCCAGCGGGGCGTCTTCATGCTTATAGGGGATGCCGAGGCCGCCGCCGAGATCGATGAACTCGAAATCAATGCCAAGCTCTTTGCCGACCTTTCCGATGTTGTCCATCAAAAGGCCTGTGATGAATTTGAAATATTCGGGATCGCGGATGCAGGAGCCGGGCATCATGTGGGCTCCGAAACGCTTGATGCCAGCTTCTTTAGCCATGCGGTAGGCATCCATGATCTGGTCTGGATGGACGCCGAATTTGGCGTTCGGACCGCCATTGCAGACGAAGTCGCCGACTTCGCACGCACCGTAGCCGGGGTTTAGGCGGAAGGAGAGAAACTCTGGCTTGCCGTATTTGAGAACGCGCGGAAGAATGGAGATGTCGTCCAGATTGAAGATGACGCCGGATTTGAGACCCTGCTGGATATCGTCGTCCGACAGGAAGTTGCCAGAGAACATGACGTTGTCTCCGCCGAGCCCAAGTTTCTGCGCGAGAAGGATTTCATTGATGGACGCCGCATCAATTCCCGCGCCTTCCTGACGGAGGATGTTGGCGACGGCGAGATTGTTGTTGGCCTTGATGGCGTAGAAGAAACGGAAGTTCGGGTAGTATTTGCGGAAGGCGTTCAGAGCGCGGCGGAAATTGTCGCGGATGCGGTTTTCCTCATAGACGTAGGTGGGTGTGCCATAGGTTTGCGCAATGAGCGTGACAGGAACGTTTTCCAGATAGATTTGGCCGTTTTGGATTTTCATGGGATGCCTTTTTCTGTTGGGAAATCAGATTTCGTGGACGAAGAGGCCGTCGCGGAGCTTGGGCTCGAACCATGTGGATTTCGGCGGCATGATGGCGTTGTCATCCGCGATATCCATCAATTGGTCAAGGCTGGTGGGATACATGGAGAAGGCGACTTTGGCTTCGCCTGAAAGGACGCGTTTTTCGAGTTCCGCTGTGCCACGGATGCCGCCGACGAAGTCGATTTTCTTGGAAGTGCGCGGATCGTCGATGCCGAGGATGGGTGAGAGAACATCGTTCTGCAGACGTGACACGTCAAGCTTATCAACAGGGCCGGCTGTTTCAGTGGTCGGCTTGAAGACGATCTGCCACCATTTACCTTGGAAGAACATGCAGGCCTGTCCTGCTTCGGACGGTTCGGCGTTGTCGCATGGGGCAATGGATTCGACGGCGGCTGTGATTTTTTGCATGAACTGTTCTTCAGTGAGACCGTTCAGATCGAAGACGACGCGGTTGTAGGCGAGAATCTTCAACTGCCCCGCTGGGAAGATGACGGAGAGGAAATGGGCGGATTCAGGCGAGTTCGTTCCGGCCGCCTTGAGGGCGGCCTGAGTGCGGGAGGCGGAGGCCGCGCGATGGTGTCCGTCCGCAATATACAGTAGCGGCACAGCCGCGAATGCGCCTTGGAGAGCGAGGGTTAGTTCATCTGATACCCGCCAGCCAGTATGGGAGATGCCGTCTTCGGCGGTGAAATCGAAGATAGGGACTGTCTTCATGGTCTTTTCGACGATGTCGTCAATGGCGGCGGAGTCTTTATAAGTTAGGAATACTGGGCCGGTCTGGGCGCGGAGAGCCGTGATGTGGCGTGTACGATCGTCTTCCTTCTCCTTGCGTGTCTTTTCATGTTTGCGGACGATGTTGTTGTCATAGTCGTCAACGGATGCGGCGGCGACGACGCCTGTTTGGCGGCGCCCGTTCATGACGAGTGAATAGACGTAGAAAGCCGGCCGATTGTCCGTCGTGAGAACGGAGGATTTAAGAGCCTGCCAATTTTGAGCGGCTTTTTCATAAACGGCTGGATCGTAAGGATCGACTGAGTCTGGCAGGTCGATTTCTGAACGGGTTACGCGGAGGAAACTCACGGGATTGCCAGCCGCCATTTTGGCGGCTTCCGCGCGGTTCATGACGTCATAGGGAAGTGTTGCGACGCGTGGGGCGTTTTCTCCGAGTGCGGAGACGGATGCGAAGGGATATACGTTGGCCATGTTGAATCTAGATTGACAGGTTTGCTAAAGTCGATGAGAAAATGTAATTTGCAAATTATATAAGGTAATATGGAAAGTGCCTTTTTCAAATAACGACGGCTGATTTGAAGAAGCCATGAGCTATCAGCATGAGCATCTCTGGTGGTCATCGTTGTTCGCCGGGCATGATGCATTCATCATTCATGCGGAGAAGGGCGAGTGCCCATTGATGAAGCTGCTCCCAGTTGTCTTTTGCGAGACGTGGAATATCGCCGCCAAGAGCCATTTCCAACAGAATTTGGATTTGGCGGGCGGTCTGCGGCGAATCGTCGTAGTCTGAAAGCCAGCCGCCTTCGCGCAAATAGACGAGAACAACACCTGTGATGATGGCGGTGGGCAGGGCGGATTGGGCCGCCAGACGTTCGAGCGCGATTCGGACGGATTCGAAAAAATATCGGCAATCAAGGCCTGCCGGCATGTTGGCGAGGCTGAATTGCGAGAGCCAGCAAGCGGCGGAATAGCTGTCAAAATGGCGGGCGAGACCACCGTAGTCGGCGATGACAGTGGTCTCGCTGCATTTCTGCAATTCGCGGTCTGTCTCTTGGTAGGAGACATGGAGGAGGCGGAAGAGCTCGAAGTCAAGACCGCCTTTCTTGCCGCCGCCGACAGCGCCGAAGGCGATGAATGACAGACGGCCTGACGGCGTCAAACCGTTGACGATCAGCTTGCCTTCACCGTAGCGTGTCGTCCGCAGGACAATAAAATCCGTTTCCTGAATCTCCTGTGGCATGGCGTTGTGGTTCAGAAGGATGCGATGTCGCCCAGAAGCGAGGTGATAGATGTTTCGTCTGTACAAAGCCTGAAGAGAAGTTTGTTCAGACTTTCAATGTCCGTCATGGCGGCGGTTTCAAGCGGCGTGTGGTTGCCAGTCGTCGGGATGAGAATCGGCAGGACGGGAGCCATGATGCCTTGCGACGGGAAGGCGCGGGCGTCCGTTCCGCTGAAATTGTAGATTTCCGTCTGAAGCGGAATGTTCCATTCCGCGCAATGCCGTTTGATGGATTCGACGGTTTTCTGGCCGAGCAGGACGGATTTGTCCGTCACCGTGAGGACTGGGCCGTGACCGATCAGCACATTTTGTTGTTCTTCTTCGTAAGTTGCGTCAAGACAGATGACTAGGTCCGGTTTGCAATGCGCCGCGAGAACGGAGGCTCCAAATCCTGTGAATTCCTCTCCAGACGTCGCGGTGAGCATGATGCGGAGGGCGGACGACTTAATGGAATCGGCGATTTCGCATAGTGCAAAGCAGCCGAGGCGGTTGTCCAAAAATGGCGATTCAATGATATCGTCATGGACGGACGGTTCGGCGGCGTAGCAGACGCGGTCACCGCGCATGAGCGGCGACGCGGCGGACAGCGTATAGGCATCCTGTTGCTCCGTGCCTCTCGAAAGCGTCGCGTTGATTTTGAGACCGTCCGCCTGTTTGACGACGACGGAGACATTTTCTTCTTCAAAGTGCGGATAACCGATATTGACGGCGTTGGCTGTGCCATCGTCATTAATGGATTTGACAATGAAGCCAGGCGAGTCCATGTGCGCGCAAATGAGAATTGTCTTGGCGTCGGCGGATTTGCCGTCTGGTTCACGGACGGCAGTGATGGCATATCTTCCAAGAGACTGTGTCGTCCATCCCGCAGCTTTCCATGTCTTCAGAAGGATTTCGGCAACTTCATCTTCATCGCCTGGCGTGGAGTGGCATTTTAATAGATCGAAAAGTAATTTCATAGTATATTGATGTATGGTTAGTCATTCATTCTGAAAAATTTAGATTTTTGGGCAGGAAGGATGCTTTTTGATCATTAGTCGAATGCATGGACATGTTGTTGATGCAGACATTGCTGACAAGCCCCATGCAGATCAAAAGGGAGATGCTACTGGAACCGCCATAACTGATGAAGGGGGCGGTCAGCCCTGTCGTGGGGAAGAATCCGCTGACAACGCCAATGTTAATGAGTGCTTGGAAGGGGATGAGAACACCTATGCCTTGGCAAATCAGCATGCTGACGCGATCAATGCATAATCTGGATATGCCGAAGAGGCTAATCATGAACAAAGCATAAAGTACCATAACCACGAGAATGCCAACTAGCCCGAATTCCTCTCCCAGAATGGCGATAATGAAATCTGTATGCGCTTCCGGCAAATAGTTGTTCTTCATGATGCTTTTCATGAAGCCTCGGCCCCACAACCCTCCGCTGCCCAAAGCCATCTCGGACAGCTTGAGCTGGTATCTGGATGTCTGGTCAAGTTGGGCTTGCTCGGTCTGCGACTGCGGTTTGAGCCAGCCTTTGACACGTGCGCGCCGCATGTCGCTGGACATCACCAGGCAAACGGCACCAATGACAGCTAACAAACATAATAAGGTAAGATATCGTGTCTTAACACCTGCCAAGAACATAATGGCACCGACCATCATGGCTGTGATGACTGTCTGGCTCAGATCCTTTCCCAAAAAGATGGCGAGAAGGGCATAACCTGTCGGAATCATCGGTACCACGATTCCCTTGTAGAATGAACTAATCGTTTCCTCGTCCCGTGTTCCATAGTACGAGGCAAGAAACAGGAGAATGGCGATTTTGACAAATTCAGACGGTTGAATGTGGACGCCCATGGGGAGGATCAGCCATCGGAATCCGCCTTTGATGCCACCACGTAGCGTACCATTGACGACTTCGGACGGACAAAACGGCAAATTCGTGGCAACGGCTGAACCGCATATCTTGTCAATGAAACGTAGAATGAAAAGATATGTCAAGGCTATGCACAGGACAAATAGAAAAATGTGGGAGTATTTAACGAGAAACGCTGGCGGGATGCGGGAGATAATGACTCCTCCGACAAGACCGACACCAATCCATATCAACTGTTTTTTGAAGTAGACCATATCTCTGAGATTGGATATCAGTGAGGAAGGTGTCGTGGCCAGGCTGGAGGCATTCGCCGCTAGATCAGACGATTGCGAGGCAAGATTGGTGGTTGTCGAGGCAATCATGATTAGCCCAATGCTGATCAGCAGGATAGTGACCAGCAACAACAGGCCTGTGTATATGAACAATGACTTGAGCATAGCGTCTAAATCCCTTTCGTTTACATTCCCTCTCTGAATCTTTTGCATTTTCCCACTCCTTGAATTTTCCTCTCCTGTAAAAGCAAATCCAAAATAATATAACGAATGAAGTGTGAGAAAAATTAGCATGCGATTCAAAAAAAATTAATCTATGGTCGCATGTTCGCGGATGTCGATGAAAAAATCGATTTTCATCGGTTATTTACTTGAAGAGACGCAAAAGATTTGTAAGTTAATGATGAGTTTTTGTATTTTTTCATTTGAGCAATAGGAAACAAGAAAACATCAAGGGGTATCCGCTTATGATGACTCAAAGTGAAATTGAAGCCGCGTTGGCGAAACGTCCTGCTTGCAATTGGCGTTCCGAGCCTTTGCTTGGGTCCATTTACGGTCAGGAGGAAATTGACGCCGCCGTGAACGCCATTAAGGAATCAATGGATCCGAACGTCGGTTTCGGCTTCTCGGCTTCTCCGATTCCAGAATTCGAAGCGGCTTTTGCCGAATACGTCGGTACGAAATATGCGACGGCCGTGAATTCCGCAGGGCCTGGTATTGATATCGTGATGCGCGCTTTGAAACTGGAGCCGGGCGACGAAGTCATCGTTCCTCCCGTCAATTTTGGCGCGGCGCCTCTGGCCGTTTACGGCGCAGGCGGCACGGTCGTCTGGGGCGAAGTCGATCCAAAGACGTATATGCTTGATCCAGAAGATGTTGAGAAGAAGATTACTCCGCGTACACGCGCTATTTTCCCCGTCCATATCCATGGTATGAGCGCCCCGATGGACAAATATATTGAAATCGCCGAACGCCATCCGCATCCGAAATACGGTCCACCGAAAGTCATTGGTGATGCAGCCCGTGCATGCGGCGGTGCCTACAAAGGCACGAAGATCGGAAAGATGGGATGGGCGACCATCTTCTCCTTCCATACGATGAAGAACATGACGACGCTTGGCGAAGGCGGTATGATCGTGACGGATGATCCTTGGCTGAATGAATACGCGCATTCCGTCCGTATGTACGGCGGTGGCGTCGAGGCGTGGGGCACGTCCAACGTCATGACGAAGGTGCAGGCGGCGGTCGGTCTCGTCCAGTTGAGCAAACTGGATAGTTTCATTGACGGTCGCCGTCGTGTCGCCTACGAACGCAATCGCTTGTTGCAAGGCGTCGAAGGCATCGAAATCCCGTACGAGCCGCTTGAATGCATTCATACTTATTATTTATATGCCATCACATTGAAGAAGGAATGGGCCGGCGAGAAGCGTGATGCATTGATCAAGATGATGAACGACGAATATGGCATCGGCTGCGTCGTGGCGAATGCGCCGCAGTATCTGAGCCGCAAGCTGCTGGCGGACGCGTACGGAAAGACGACGCCGAAGTCGGAGGAATACGCGAGCCGCATGATGTGCATCACACTCCATCCGACGATGTCGTCGGACGACAACCGCTATATCTGCGCGGCGTTGATCACCTGTCTGAAGAAGCTCTGATTTTGAAGGCGGAATCATGCGCGTAACATATAAGAGGTTGTTTTTGAAGAAACGCTATCCGTTGGCGATAAGTCGCGGCGTGATAACGGGTTCGGAAAATCTATTCGTCTGCGTCGAGGCGTTCGGACAGACTGGCATTGGCGAATTGGCGAGCACGACGACGGAGCAAGGCGAGAATTGTGATACGGGACTTGCTGAACTGGAGCCGTTCGTTGCATCGTTGCCGGATAATCCGTCCATTGCGCAGGTCTGGAGCGACGCTAGAGCGCGTGGCATTCGGCCGCGTGCTTTGGCGGCGTTGGACATCGCGTTGTGGGATGCATTTGGCAAAGCCTGCAACCAGCCATTGTGGCGTGTCTTCGGACTGCCGCGCGAATCGCCTGCAACATCACTGACCATTGGCATCAACCCGCCGGAAATCACGAAGGAACGCGTTCCGGAAATCCTGTCTCGAACAGGGGCTAAGTTCTTGAAAATCAAGCTTGGATCACCTGATGGACTGGATGCGGACCGTAGTCATTTCATGGCCGCGAAGGAGGCGGCTGCGCCGTTCCATGCGGGATTGCGTGTCGATGCCAACGGCGGCTGGTCGCTCGAAAACGCGAAAGTCATGATGAAATGGCTGGCGGAGCAGGGAGTGGATTATGTTGAACAGCCGTTGGTGAAAGGTGCGGAAGACCAGTTGCCTGAATTGTTCAAAGACCGTCCTTTGCCGATATTCGTCGATGAATCAATATGGTATGCATCTGATGTTCCGAAACTTGCGGATCGCGTGGATGGCGTCAATCTGAAGCTGATGAAATGCGGCGGATTGACGGAGGCCTTGCGGATCGTGGCGGTGGCCCGTGCGTATGGTCTGGGCACGATGATCGGTTGCATGGGGGAATCGTCCATCGATATTTCCGCTGGTGCATCCATCGGGGCATTGTTCGACCATATTGATCTGGATTCGCATTTCAACCTGCTGAACGATCCCGCGAAGGGGGCTGTCATGACGAATGGCGTCGTCCTTCCGACGGATGCTTCCGGACATGGCGCAAAATTTATTTAACTATTTGGTATAAGGTTTATTATGATATGTAGCGGGCAAACGCCTGCAATGAAATCGAGGCAAGAAAGCAAGAATGTTCACACCATCAACTCCAATCGTCATTTTCATGGAAGACTGCTACGGCGACATGCATGGCAAGATGTGCTATGACCTGCTCCGTTTCGCGGAAAATCCGATATTGGGAATCATCGACAGCACGAAGGCCGGCAAGTTGTCAAAAGACGTCATGCCGCAGTTGCCGCGTGGTAACACACCTATTATCAAGGATGTAGATGAGGCGGCGGCATTGGGCGCGAAGGCGCTCGTCATCGGTATGGCGCCATCCGGCGGATTGCTTCCGGATTTCTGGTATCCAATGCTGGATCGTGCGATTGAAATCGGCATGAGCATTGTGAACGGTCTGCATGTGAAGCTTGGGTTGCGCTATCCGAATCTCAAGCCTGATCAATGGGTATGGGATGTCCGACAGGAGCCGAGCGGTCTTGGCATCGGTAAAGGCCGTGCGCATGAACTGAACAACAAACGCATGCTGATTGTTGGAACGGATATGGCGAACGGCAAGATGACGGCCGGTCTGAAAGTTTTGGAAGCGGCGCGGAAGCGTGGCATCAAGGCCGACTTCCTCGCGACGGGCCAGATTGGTATCGTCCTGCGCGGCAAAGGCGTCCCGCTGGACGCCATCAAGTTGGACTACGCTTGCGGCGCCATTGAGAAAGGCGTGTTGGAACTTGCTGACAATGAACTGATTATCATTGAAGGACAGGGCTCCGTCCTGCATCCCGGCAGCACGGCGACGATGCCGTTGCTGCGCGGCTCCTGCCCGACGCATCTCTTGTTGAACCACAAGTGCGGTCTCGACCATCTGCGTGATTTCACGTGGATCAAGTTCCCGCCGCTGAAGAAAGTCGCGCAAGTCTATGAAGACTTGGCGAGTGCCGGCGGCGCGCTTCCGCCGGCGAAAGTCTATGGCATTTCGCTGAATACGCAAATGCTGACTGAACAGGAAGCGAAGGATGCCGTGAAACGCGCGGAAGACGAGACGGGCCTGCCCGCTAACGATCCCGTCCGCTTCGGGGCTGATAATCTCGTGCCGTAATATTTATTAGGAATAAACAAACAGGCCTTGCCGCTGAATGACGGCAAGGCCTGTTCTTCGTTCGTGTCGTTTCTGTTGCTTTAGTCGCTGAGATCAGCCAATATGCAGAAACGCGACTTGCGTGGACCATTGCACTTTGTGGTTCAGCAGTTCTGTACGGACGGCGTTGATGAAATTATCCACATCGTCTTCCTTGCATAACTTGAGCAGACGGTTGCGGAAACTGCCGGGAGCGTTGTCGAACCAATGTTGCAGTTGCGCAGACGAAATGATAATTTCGCGCGTAAAGGATTGAAGTTCAATGTTTTTTATGGTACGTCCCGCGTTTTCGAAATAGCTGGCAAGCGTCTTTTCGTCCCAATTGACAAGCGGATCGTCTGGATTGGCGTAGATGTCGTCTTCCGCTTGGCGGATTCGCGGAAGCCATTCCTGTCCATGATCCTGGAGTAGCGCGGCAAGGCGTTGCGTATGGCATGCGATGTTCTCCGCCAAGGCGACATTACCATCCGTTTCATTCATGAGTTTGACGATATTTTGTACAGCGGCTTGTTTGTCCGATGCGTTTGCGAGGAAGTTCCGGCCGATGATGAAATCGAAACGGACGTCCTTCCATTCTGATTTTTCAAATGTCTCAGCAAGCGTTTCTGCCTTGGCGACCAACAAGTTAGGACGGCGGAGCGAATTGAGATTGTTCGCCTGTTCAAGGAGAATGTCGGCGTTCTGCTGATTTTTCACAACGCCCCATACACCGCCTTCGGGCGCTTTGCGGACGGCTTCCCATAGGAAGGCTCCCGCATCGCTGGTCAAATCCAACACAAGATCATGGCGTTGAACGGTGTACATGGCAAAAAGGCGTTCACGGATCGTCGCTAGTTGCGGAGCGAGATTGTCCGCCGCGCGGGCGAGCCATTTTTCCGTATTTTTGTCCGTCGGGCTGAACGTGAGGATTTCCGGCGGGGCGAGCCGCGCGTCATTTTCACGGATGGCGGCAAGCTGTAGTTCGCGGCGGTCGCGGACGGTGTCCGCAAGTGTCGCTTCATAACCGATGGTGCCCGGTTCGTAGAATATCTTGCCTTGCAACGAGTCGGGAAGATATTGCTGCGCGACCCAATGGTCGCGGTAGGCGTGCGGATATTGGTAGCCGACGCCATGGCCGAAGCCTTCTTTGTCTCTGGATGCGTCGCGCAGATGGTTGGGCACTTCGTCTTCTCGTTCAGAACCAACGACTTTCAATGCGTCGAAGAAGCCCATGACAGAATTGGATTTCGGCGCGGTCGCGCAGTAGAGGGCGGCGTGGGCGAGTGGATAATGGCCTTCCGGGAGGCCGACGCGATCGAATGCTTCGGCGGCTGCGATGACGAACGGCAATGCCTTCGGATCGGCCATGCCGATGTCTTCCGAACAGAAAATCGTCATGCGGCGGAAGATGAAACGCGGGTCTTCGCCCGCATAGACCATCTTGGCCAGCCAGTAGAATGTGGCGTCCGGATCGGAGCCGCGCATGGATTTGATGAAGGCGGAAATCGTGTCGAAATGGCAGTCGCCTTCACGGTCGTAGAGAACGGCGCGTTTTTGGATGGATTCTTCCGCGACGGCCATCGTGATATGGATGATGCCGTTATCGTCCGGCTGCGTCGTTTCGACGGCGAGTTCGAGCGCATTGAGAGCGGCTCGTGCATCGCCGTTGGCGACGTCCGCCAGATGGTCGAGAGCATCATCGTCGAATTGGACTTTCTTGGCACCGAAGCCGCGGACAGGATCTTTGAGGGCCTGCCGGATGATGTCTTTGATGTTTTCATTGTCAAGCGGCTTCAGCTGGAAGATGCGGGAACGTGACACAAGTGCCCTGTTGACCGTGAAATACGGATTTTCCGTCGTTGCGCCGATGAGAATAACAGTGCCGTTTTCGACCCATGGGAGGAGGGCGTCCTGCTGCGCTTTGTTCCAACGATGGACTTCATCGACGAAGAGGATGGTCCGCTGGCCTTGTTCGCCAAGACGGGCCTGCGCGGCGGCGGTGATGTCGCGCAAATCCGCGATGCCGGCCATGACGGCGTTCAACGTGACGAATTGACTTTTTGTCGTGTTGGCGATGACGCTGGCAAGAGTCGTCTTGCCTGTTCCGGGCGGGCCGTAGAAGATGAGCGATGACAGTTGATCCGCCTGGATGGCACGTCGTAACAATCTGCCCGGAGCCAAGATATGATCTTGTCCAATATATTCGTCCAATGTCCGTGGGCGCATACGAGCCGCGAGTGGCTGCTCTTCGCGGATCAGTTTTTCACGGGCATGGTCGAATAATGTTTTCATGACAATGGACTATTGCAAAACTTCCTTGATGGAAGGCATTTGGGCGTTGACGGCTTCTACTTCGGCTTTCGTGGCGCGGCGCAACGAGAGGTTGTCGAAACGATAATGGCCAGACGGCCAGAATGCATATGGCTTGATAAGAATGCGTTCAGGACGGAACTTCTTGATGGACGGCAACTTAAAGCCGACTTCAAAATGGCGCCACTGCTTGATTTGCGGATTGCGGCAGAAAAGCGTCTTACGATAGACCTGCAGGTAGTCGCCTTCGCGCGACGCGCGTCGTAGGTCTTTGGAACCGAACACGTCGCTATAGCCGATGCCGTCTTTATAGTGCTCATGAAACCATGACGAGTTCTGTCCGGCGTTTTCCGCTGTGATTTTCTGGAAGCCTCTGATAAGAATGAGCGGCATGAAGAGTTCGGAGCTCGGTTGATCTGCCCATACATCAGCCGAGAGGATGAACCATGTATCGTCTGGCTTGACATCGATTGGGGCGGCATAGGCCCATGCGCCTTGATGCGCACCGACCGTGTCATACTGGCCGCCTTGGGAGCGGCCTTTCTTTTCGAACGCCTCTATATCGGCGTCGATCAACTTCTTGTCCACTGTAAGGACGGTCGTATCCAGCAGCAGACAGCGGTCTGGATTGCCGTTAGTTTTATCCCAACATGCAGTTTGCCCGTCGAAGGGGCTCCAATGCTTTGGCGTCTTGCCTTCGCCGTTTTCGAAATTGCCGTTTTTGATGAGATTTATGGATTTCTTCTCTGAGTGCTTCTGGGCAAGTAGCGTGGCGGTTAGGCAAATGCATATTAGGATGGTAAGGAGTTTGTTTTGCATGGCATGGCTCCTTGAATATGTTGGTTGGCTTTTTGGGGGAGAGTTTCATGGGCATTCCGCCCATCTCCCGACGGCGGGGACGCCGTCGTTACACCCTTTAGTTGCATGGGCATTCCGCCCATCGCCCGATGGCGGGGACGCCGTCGTTACACCCTTTAGTTGCATGGGCATTCCGCCCATCGCCCGATGGCGGGGACGCCGTCGTTACACCTTTTATTCCGTCTGCTGGCTGAATAATTTAGCGTAGAAACCATGTTTTTCCAGCAGTTCATGATGGGAGCCGTATTCGGAAATTACGCCGTTTTCGATAACGGCGATTTTGTGGCAGCGCATGGCCATGGATACGCGCTGCGACACCATGATGGCCGTCTTGCCGACGAGAATCTTGGCGAGCGTCTCTTGGATTTTCTGCTCAGTATTGGCGTCCAGAGCGGATGTACAGTCGTCCAAAATAAGCAGTTCGGGATTCGTGAGCAAAGCGCGAGCGAGAGAAAGGCGTTGCCGTTGTCCGCCGGAGAGCGACGTGCCGCGCTGTCCGATGAGCGTTTCATACTGGACTTGCATTTCCAGAATGAAATCGTGCATCTGGGCGGCTTTGGCGGCATCCATGATCTGCTTGTTGGTGGCGTTGGGATAGCCGTAGCAGATGTTGTCTCGCATGGAGCCGGAGAAAATCTGCGCCTCCTGCGGGACGACGCCGACGGCATGGCGGAGCGACGCCATCTTGATGTTCTTGAGGTCGATATCGTCGATCAGTATCTGGCCGGTCGTCGGTTCGTACAACCGTGAAAGCAGATTGAGCAACGTGGTCTTTCCCGAGCCGGAGGCGCCCATGATGCAGAGCCATGTTCCGGCGGGAACGAAGAGATCGACGTCTTTGATGACGGGTTCGGGGATGATTTTCGGCGCCGATTCGTCGCCGTCGCCGTCACGGTCGCTGACGGGCGGCGGATAGGTGAACGACACATGCTTGATGGTCACGCCTTTCTTCAGAGGGGAGGGAAAATCGACGGCGTTGGGGGCGTCCTGGATTTCTACAGGACGGTCGAGAACGGCCGTCACGCGGAGGAGGGCGATACGGAGACGTTGCAGGACGAATGATAATTGCGTGAATTCCAGAACGGGCTGGAAGAGCGTCATGGTTGTCGTGTGGATGAACATCATTTCGCCAAGCTGCATCTCGCCATCCAGCACCATTTTGCCGCCATAGAGGAAGATGGCACAACTGGAAAGCGTCGTGAGGACACCGGCCTGTCGACCCAAAGCGGCGGAGACTTTCTGCGTGTCTAGGGCATCCCGCATGAAGCAGGCCGTAAGACGATGGAAATTAAGAATTTCGCCAGTTTCACGAGCATATGCCTGGATGACTTTCATGCCCTCCAGCTTCTGTGTGACAAGACCATACAGACATGCATTCGTATGGCGGAGCTCCTGGTTGAGCTTCTTGATGATGGGACGCCTTTGGCGGTACATCCATGCATAAATGGGCGTGATGGCGATGGCCATGAGAGCCATCTGCGGAGCGTTGCTAAGAAGGACGATGCTTCCGCAGAGAATCATCGCCGTACAGTGGGTGGCGCTCGTGAAGAACCCCATCATCTCGCCCTGAACGGCCAGAACGTCTGACAGGATTCGCGACAGAAGTCGGCCCGGGCTCATGGACTGGTGGTAGGACATGGACAGTTCGAGTACCTTGGCATGCATGTCTTCACGCATCCTTCCCGAAATGTTTTGCCCGACGATGATATGCTGGCGAGTCGAAAAACGTGCGAGAAAGTTCAGTAGAGTCTGCGTACCCATGTAGAAAATAGCGATGATGAGCAGACGGCGCCCCGCACCGGGCGGTCGTTTGGAGAAGGAGACGCCTTGATCGATCTTCTGTCCCATGCTGATACGGTGCTCGTCCACATGGACAGGCCGTTCCATGGCGCCGCCGAAAACGGATTTTTTGGTTGTTTCGGATGCTTTGGCGGTACCTGCCGACTTGATGACGAGAATTTCGTCAACGACGAGTCTGGAATAGAACGACATCAGATAAACGGAGCAGGAGTTCGTCGCCACGAGGCAGATGCAGATGAACAACGACCAGCGTTTGGGCCAGACATACTGCTTGATGAACCGCCAGTAGAGCGGCCAGTCCGTGCCCGATTCCGGCCGTGGCTTCATGGGCGGCCGGAACGGGTAGTTTCGCGTATGGTTGGATGGTCCGAACTTAAACATTAATATAATGGAATGGTTGATTACTCTTCGATGACGCCTTTGCCCATGTGTTTGGTGTAAAGGTCGTGATATCTGCCATTTGGAATGGCCATCAGCTGATCATGGGTGCCTTGTTCCTGAATGACGCCCTTGTCGAGCAAGATGATTTGGTCTGAATTCTTGATCGTGGAGAGACGGTGGGCGACGACAAACGACGTGCGGCCGACAAGAACGCGGTCCATGGCCTTCTGGATGGCCTGTTCGGAGTCGGAGTCGAGGGACGACGTGGCCTCGTCCATGATGAGGATGGCGGGATTCGCGCAAATGGCTCGTGCGATGTTGATGCGCTGTTTCTGACCGACGGAGAGTTCGACACCGAAGTCGCCGACGAGTGTGTCGTACCCTTTGTCTAGCGTCATAATAAAATCATGGATTTCAGCGACTTTGGCGGCTGCTTCGATCTCTTCGTCCGTGGCGGTCGGCCGTGAGAAGCGGATGTTTTCGCGGATGGATACGGAGAAGAGGAGGGATTCCTGCAGAACGATGCCGAACTGCTTGCGGAAGGAATGCAGTTCCAATTTCTTGATGTTGACGCCGTCGATGAGCAGTTCGCCGCCCGTGATGTCATAGAAGCGAAGGAGAAGATTGAGGATGGTTGATTTGCCGCAGCCAGTCGGACCGATAAGCGCAATGGTTTGGCCGGGCTCGACATGGATTGAGAAGTCGTTGATGACGGGCTTGCCCTCTTCATAATAGAATTGGACATGCTTGAAATCGACCTGTCCTTTGATTGGCATGACGACCGGATCTGGATCATTGACGACTTCAGGCTTCTCGTCGAAGATTTCGAAAAGTCGTTCCGTCGCGATGGAGACCTGCTGCAACTGCGAGATAAGTTGCGAGAAGCGGACAGCCGGTCCGAGAAGTTGCATCGCGTAGGAGGTGAAAGCCGTGACATCGCCGTAAGTCATGGATTCATTGAGAATCATGGCGCAGCCGAGGAAGTAGATCAGTGAACGGCCGAGGGCCTGGATTAAATTGACGTTCATCCAGAAGGTATTTCCGGCGATGCCCAACTGTTTGCCGTAGTACAGGGAGGCGTCCGACTGCTCTTTGAACGTTTCGTTTTCACGCCCTTCCGCACCGAACGTCTTGACGGCCATGTTGGCGACCAGGCGGTTCTGCACGCCGCCGGACATACGGTCGTAGGCGGAGCGTTGGGAACGGCTGGCGAGGATGATTGGCTTGATCGTGACGTTGTAGTTGACAACGAAGACAACGACAATCAGCACCAGCAGGATGGCGAGACGCCAGTTGAGGGCGAATGTCGCGACGATGGCGAATGTCGCGACGACAAGATCGGAGATGATGCCGACGCTCTGGCCGGTCAGCATGGACTGGACGGTTCCCGAATCACCCATTAGACGGTAGAGGAGTTTACCGACACTGTGTTTGGAGAAGAAACGCAGCGAGAGTCCGAGATAGTGGCGGTATAGCGCACAGCGGATGTCGAAAACGAAACGCTGCCCGAGATAGGCGATGGAGAGGCTCTGGATGAAGCCGCAGACGGTGGAGACAAGCGGAATGATGACCATCAGGGCGCCCATGACGAAGAACAGGTTGCGTTTGCCTTGCGTGAAGACGTCATCGACCAGAGTTCGCGTGACAAGCGGTGGAAACATGGCGATGATGGAGAGCAGGGCCGTCAAGGCAAAAAGCCCCAGCAATTGCACCTTGTATGGATGCATGAAGACCAGAATCTTGGCGATATTGCCAATTTTCCGTTTGTCTTTATCTGATTTGCCTTTGTCGGGTGGCATTGTCGAGAAGGGCGTGCGGGTGATTTACAAATCCAAGCCGAACAGATAGAACCAGAAGGACGATTTACCGTAGTAAATACGTGCTTCGCAAGTGGTTCCCATCGTGACTTCGTACGGGCCCGGATCAAACGAGCAGTATGCGACACGGTAGGTGGTGTTGCCGTCGGCCTGAATGACATTGCGCAGATACATGACATGGCCGTAGAAATAATAGTTGCGGACGCCTTTCATGGATGAAAGTTCCGCACGGTATTTTTGCCCGACGGCGACTTTTGATGCGTAGCGTTCGGAGACGCGGAGCTTGATCTCCAGATCACCATGGAAGATTTCATAGATAACGGATGACGGCTGGAGCAGTTCGCCGGGCACGAACGTGTAACGGACCACATGCCCGTCGATCGGGGCGCGGATGCGGCGTGTTTCGAGAACGGCCTCCAGGCGTTTGATGCGCTCCTCTTGCGCCTCCACCTGCTTGTCGTAGGCGGCGAGTTCCTTCTGGAACTTCTCCTCGTCACGTTTAATCAGATCTTCAAAAGGCTTGAAGTCCTTGTCTTTCAATATCTTGAGGTTTAACTCAGCCAATTGCACCCTGGCGTGGTCCGTCTCCAGATTGGAGGCGGCCTTCAAGCCTTTTTCGACGAGTTCCTTCGTCAGATTGTAGGTGGTCTGAGCGGTCTTGAGCTCCAGTTCCGCCTTGGCGATGTTCTCCTTGTTAAGGCGTTTCTCTTCATCAAGAGTCACCGTGCGACGGTCGATTTCGACCTGCATTTCGACGATTCGCTTATCTTTGTTGGACTTGAGTTGCTGGAGGGTCGTCTGAGCTTCGGCGAGATTGGCTTCTTCCACTTCTGAGTTGAGTTCAACAAGAAGATCACCAGCTTTGACAGTGGCACCAGTCTTGACATGGATCGCCTTCACGACACCGGAGACAGGCGGACGGACCTCCGCCCAGTCATACGTTGTGACATAGCCGTTGGCAAGCGTGTAGCGCGGAATCTTGATGAAGAAGCCGATCAAAGTCACCGCCAGAGCGACCTGGACAGTGATGACGAACATTGTCGAGCGATGCCATTTCTGCTCACGGACCGGAACCGGCGGCTTTTCGCCTTGTGTTGTGCGAAGATCACCCATGGTAATTTCTTTTCTTCAAAAAAGTTGTTGGCGGGAAGTCGTTTGAATCGTTATGTCGTTACTGCTGAGGCTTTTTCATACGCAGATAGTCTTTGGCCAGCGTACGGATGCCTTCCGCCTCGTCGCCGTAGCGCTTGACGCATTTGTCACATTCATAGCAGTTGGTTTCGTAGCAGTTGCGATGAACGCGGGCGGGGTACATCTTGCGGAAGGCCTCGTAGCATTCGTCGCAGCAGAAGCAGTAGCGTTCCTGCGAGTTGCCGAAGGCGATGTGGACGAGATGGAAGCCGTCTTTGTTGACATCGGCATCCTTGCCGCACCATCCGCAGGGGATTTTGACTTGGTCGTTCATGACACGGCGACGCTGGCTAAGCTCGTCTTCGCTCCACTTGTATTCAATCCATGAATAGGAACTGGCGGGAATTTTGGCGATGACGACTTCGCCGTTGGCGACGATGATTTCATTGTCCTTACCGCGGTATGCGTGTTCTCCTTCGACAATACCGTCGTTGCCGTGCAGATGGATGATGATCTTGCCATATTTCGGTATGTCGTATGTGTTCCAACCGCATTCTTCGCAAATATTTGCATACGTGTTGTGGCGGAGGTGACCACCGCATTCAGGACAGCGGCCAAGCTTGATCTTCTGGAGTTTGATGAAGGAGTCCTGCGCTTGTTTCTGGACCTCCTTCTCCGCTTCCTTCTGAAGGTGTTGTTCGTGCTCTTCGTGCTGTTCGCCGAACAGCGCGAGATCTTGCTCCTGGGCTTCACGTTGCTCCTCGGAGAGGAGCAGGTCATTCGTGGCGATAGGCTCCTTGTTGTCAGGGAGTTTTACCGGTTCGTTATCGTCGTTTTTCTTGCTTCCGAAAATACCCATCAATGGCATGGTCTCACCTCTTTATTAGTGGTCAATGGCTAGTGGTCAGTGGCTAGTGGTCAGTGGTTGGGAGGGCTGCGCCTTTGCGCGGCCGGTGGTTAGTGTAATCATTCTTCGCCGTTATATCCAATGGCGAAGAGGTAGTTCGTTTTAGCTCTGAGGAGATCCGCGGCGGCGGATGTACGTCGTTGTTGCAGACTGGTGAGTTCCTTCTGCGCATCCGTCACATTGGAGGAGGTACCTTCCCCGAGGCGGAACCGCTCCTGTTCGGCTTCGAGAGTCTTCTGGGATGCCTCGATGCCTTTGGAAACGATGTCGATACGGGAAAGGGCTGTACGGAAATTATTGATGGCGTTCTGACGTTGCACATCGATTTCGACGGTGACGGCGCGAAGATTTTCCTTCAGCTGCTGGATACGGGCGTCAAAACGAGCCTGCCGCGCACGTGGGCCACGGTAGTCAAGCGTGCGCTTCCAAATGATGGATGCGTCTGCACCCACATGGCGGTCCGTAGAGTATCTGAACGAGCCATCGAAGTGGTCGTGCATTTCGCCCTGCCAGGAGAGGCCCATGTTGAATGTGACATCGTCCTTTTGCTCTTCCAATGCGGAGGCGATCTGGGCGCGGGCGTATTCGAGATTGTTTTTGACTTGCAAGTAGGAGCCGCGGTTTTCGAGGGCTTCCTCCATGGCGATTTCTTCAAGCTTCTTCGTTTCTGAAGCGATTTGGAAAAGGATGTCCGGACCGTTCTTCAGGGTGACTTGACGATGTCCACCGATGAGCGATGACAGCGTTATAAGATTCAAGGCGAAACGGTTACGGGCGATCTCTTCGTTCTCAATGCCAAGTTGCAGATCCATCTGCGCATCAAAAATCTGGTATTCGGGAATGACTTTAAGCTTGTTGAGATCTTTCGCCTCGTTGACGAGACGTTTGAAACGGACGGTTGCTTCCTGCGTGACTTTGTAGGAGGATAGGGATTCATAGGCGGCGATATAGGCGAGAGTAACATCCCTGCGGAGCCGTTGTGCGACATCGAGCAGGGAACTCACGGCGGCGTTGTATTCCGCAAGAGCCATTTCGCGTTGGATGGAGAGGTTTTTGAAACGGCGGTTGCGGAGAAGCGGCACGCGGATTTTGACGCCGAAGAGAGTCTGGGCGAGGTAGTCGTAATTGTCTGGATCGTTATAGACACGTTCGGATGCGCCGACGGCGATGTAGAAGCCCGGCTCCATGGCCATGTCTATGCCGCCCTGCAGTTCGGTGGCGTTGTTGGTGAGGCTGGAATATCCACTGGCTCCTGGTATGGAGCGCGTCCGTTCCGCTTGTCCTGCAGCGACGGTGATGGCGGGATCGTAGAACTCCAGCAATTCCTGATGGCGGAGAAGCATCTGCTCCACCCGCCATTTGGCGGCTAGGAGATCTGGATTGTTTTGTGCGGCTTCGTTAAGAAGTTCGTCCAGTTCATGCGCGTATGTGGAAAAAACGACGAGAACCATCAGCATGAGAATTGCGGCTGCGGCTCTTGAAAAGACGGTATGGAAGGCGGTACGCATGATTGTGTCCATCAACTGTGGAGATTTTGTTTTTGATAAAATCTTGCAGTACAATGTTTAACGCTAAGATGCGATGGATGTGTCCCTTTTCTTAAAGAAAAGCCCTCGGTCAGTGTGCTGACGTAGGGCTGAAAAATGAAACCATAAATAATATAAACCAAAAGACGGTATAAACACGTTTTTTCAGATGTTTTTTGTTACTTTTTCTGCATTTTTCGACGAATGAAACGGTTAAGGCTAACGATTGCGGTGTCTTCTGGCCATGGCGGCGAAGAAGATGTCGCAGATGACAGCTGAGAGGATGACGGCGGCGACGACCTGCCCGCATGCGGCGATACTGCGTGTTTTCTCGAACAACCATCCAGTAAGGGCTCCGCCAATGACGGCGCCGATGGAGAGGGCCGCCTCATGGATGGCCATGCGCAACGTGCGGTTGGTGCTACCGGAAATTCCGTGGAACATGCTGTTCGTGTAGGCATGCGCACAGAGAACGCCGGATACGGAGATGAGCATGGTAATGGAGAGGGTACCTGATGCGAAGCCGAAGAGAAGCATGTTGACCGCAAGTAGCAGATGTCCGGCAATCAGTTGCCAGTAGCGGAACTGCCAAAATGCGCAGAAGCCCATGCCCGTCATCATGATGGTCGCGGTAAGGGCGCGCAAGAGTATCAGATTGCCGATATGCTGCCGTGAGAAGCCGAGCATCTGCTCGGCCATGAGCGGATAGGAGTTGTAAAGGAAACCGATGGCGAACCATGCGCAGATGAGACCGTACCATGCAGGAAAGCGGATCATCGGGCTATGGTCTTCAAATGGTTGCTGTGCGGTTGTGGACGATTTGGCCGTTGGCGATGACGTGGTGGTTTCATCGTGTTTCAGCAGATAGGCTGTGGCGGAGACGTAAATTCCGTTGATGGCTGTCAATGCGAGACATGCATAGAGTGGATAGATGCCGTTGAGGTCGCTGAGGAATCCAGCGAGGAAAGGTGCGACGATGGTTCCCGTGCTCCAGCTGAAGTTGAAGAAGGATGTGGCGCGGGCCAGTTGCTTTCCTTCCTGCCCACTGGAGAGCCATCCCATGAGCTGTGGCCAGAAGAACGAGACGGCGATGCCGATGCCTGTCTCCACAATGTATGCGGCATGGAGGGTTGGGGCTTTCAGCATCAGGCAAAGCCCGATGAACACACTGCCGATGGCGAGAAGGATGCTTCTAAGCGGTGGGATCTTCTGGAGGAGCTTTCCGCCGAAGCTGCAGCAGAATAGATATGAAAGGGAATAGAGCGAGCCGAAAAGGCTGGCCTGGAAGGTGTCGGCGCCGAATTTGTCATGGGAGTAGAAGACCAGCGCAAAATTAAGGCAGTTGGTCGTGACGCCCATGACAAGGGCCGACGGGCAGACGATGGCGAGTTTGGAGACGCGCATGGCGACGGATTATTTCGCAGGAATTTCGTATCCGTATTCGTGCATGGCGGGCTCGAAGATGTCGTAGTAGTTCGTGCCCGTTTCGGGATTCTGGTCATCAAGAATGTAACGGCCGACGGCTTCGGGCTTGACGGGGATCTTCACAAGCTTGAAGCCGAGGAAGTCCTCCAGACGGGACAGCGTCTCATCCTGCTTGAGGACGAAATCTTCCAGGCGAACTTCTATCCACTGCTCCGGACGGGCGGTCGCTTTGACCAAATCATATTGGTAACGCCATGAATAGGCGCGCTTTTCGCGGACGTTGTCCGTTTCCGGATACTGGATGCCGAAGGTGTGCATGTCATCTGTGACATGACCGCCGATGATGCAGTCCCGCGGGTTGCGGATCCAGAAGATGTACTTCGCCTTGGGGAAGATTCGTGAAATCCACGGGAAGCAGAGCGTCGTTTCCGGAATTTTCCAGCCTTTTATCGGCGCATCTGACGTGAGGACGGATTCCAAGAAGGTGAATAGCAATGACTTGAATTCTTTGGGAATCTCAGAATTGAAGGCTTCCGACCAGTCCCAGTTCAGGCCGCCGTTCCATTTGACGTATTTGGCGAAGACGCGGCATGCGTCGTACATGTCCTGCGGAGGGATGAGATCCCATGAGCCGTTGAGCGGTTGCCCCATGAAGACGCCGCTGGCTGCAAGCGTATTGGAGATGGCACGTGTTCCCGAATGGCCGCGGCCGATGATGGTGATGAGTGTCATGATGTGAAACGGGTTGTGGGTGGCTGGGAGAATGGATTCAAACACAAAGACAAATTAATAAATATAATGCCAAGATGGAATAAGGCCAGTTGGAAAGGGCGGAAAGAGAGGTATATTTATGGTGTGGCAATAAAAATGGCGGACGGCGATTTTGGCAGTGGCCGCCACGTTCATACAAATCATTATATGGAAAAGCACGACATGAAGAAGAAGATAGAGAAAGTCAAGGAAGTTGTTCCGAAGGTAAAGAAATTTCTCTTTGAGGATGTATGGCTGGCGGATTTAGGGGCCATTCCGTTTGGACAGAAACTTCGTGTTCATCTGACGCGTGTCGGTGTGACGGCTGTGAAGAGTTACAAGCAGGATAAATGCGGTCTGCAAGCATCTGCATTGACGTATATTACGTTGGTTTCGCTAGTGCCGATGATTGCCATCATGTTCTCTTTCACGAAGGGGCTTGGCATGCAGCGGCTACTTCTGGACAAGATCGGCATGGAAAAGGTTCATCTTGAGGAGACGAACGCGGAAGGGGAAAATTTCGAATTCAAGGTGTTGCAGCCTGTGAAGGACGAGGAGGGGAATATCAAGTCACGTCCTGATGGTTTCGCCCATCTGATGCCGGAACCTGTGCAAAAGGCGATGATTGGGATACTTACGTATGCGGAACACACGAATTTTGCGGCCTTGGGGCTGGTTGGTTCGTTCATGTTACTGGTCAGTGTCATCACGTCAATTGCGAAACTGGAGGACTGCTTCAATCGAATATGGGGCGTGACAAAGCCCCGAAGTCTGCTGAAGAAAATTACGGAATATCTTATCGTGCTGATACTTGCGCCGTTGGTGTTTGTGCTGGTCACCAGTATGAACACAATTCTGATGTCCGCGAAGGTTCTGGGTGCCTTCGACAAATATGCGGGGGCGATTGCGGGAGTGATGGTCAATCTGATGCGTCTGGGAAGCTGTTTTCTCGTGCTGTTGATGTTTGCGTTTTTCTATATGTTTATGCCGCACACGAAGGTGAAGGCGTTGCCGGCATTCATGGCCGGTATTGTTGCGGGTGTGATGTGGTTCGGCGTCCAGTGGGCGTACATTGGCCTGCAGGTAGGACTTGCGAAATTCAATAAAATTTATGGAACATTCGCTGTCGTGCCATTCTTTCTGGCATGGTTGTACGCGAACTGGAGCATCATCCTGTTGGGCGGTGAGTTGAGCTATGCCATTCAGAACCACCGTCTGTTTAGAATCGTGAAGATGCCGGAAATGGTTCCGGCTGGGGCATGCATGTTGTTGGGACAGTTGGTGATGTATGATTGTTGCAAGGCGTTTGACAGAGGCGAGAACGGCTGGAGCCCCGAGCAGTTCGGCATGAAGAACGCCATTCCGCTGCACCAGTTACAATATGCCGTTGAAACGCTTGTGCGGGCGAAGCTGCTGACACCGATTGTCCATGATGATCCGGACAGCCGTTTCGTTCCGTCGCGCAGTTCGTCGCTGATGACGTTCGCGATGGTCGAGGAGGCTTTCCGTGAGAACCATAGCGTGGATGCGAAGGTGTACTTCAATCTATTGCCATTGCATTCACGGGAAGATTTTAAGAAGCTGTATGATATGTTCACCAAAGGTTTGGAGCACATGTCCTTTGCGACGGTCACGGAAGCCGAGGCGGAGAAATGACAGGCCACTTGTCTGCTAAATCCGTTCTGTTCATGGCTGTTTTGCTCAGCCTGCTGTTGAATGCGGCGGCGGAAAACAGACGGCCTGTCGTGTTCGTGAGCATCGGGCCGCAGTTGGAGAGCGTACAGCGCATCGGCGGTGGAGCTGTCAATGTGCATGCGATGCTGCCTGCCGGTCTTAGTCCGGAGACGTATTCTCCGAATGTGCGGTTGATGTCCGCTTTGGCGCGGGCGGATGCGTATATCACGGTAGGCGTGCCTTTTGAGAAGCCGTTGATTAAGAAAATCCGCGTGAGTTTTCCAAAATTGAAGATTATCGATGGTACTGTGGGTATGAAGTTCAGGCGAATGGAGGGGGGGGCTCACCACCACCATCATCATGACCATGATGACGGCGACGACGAGCATGACGGCGAGGCGGGTGAAGACGATCCGCATGTCTGGCTGGACATTGAAAACATGAAATGCCATGCGCGGACGGTCGCCACCGTATTGGCGGAACTCCTTCCTGATAAAGAGCATGCAGCGGTGGAGGCACGGGCATCTGAATATCTGCACGAACTGGACTTACTTGCCGCGGAATTGAAAACGAAACTGATGCGTTTGCGTGATACGGAGGTAGTCGTCTATCATCCTGCGTTCGGGTACTTTTTGGATGATTATGGCATTTGCCAGAAGGCGGTGGAGCTGGAAGGAAAGGAGCCGGGGGGACGGTATTTGGGAACGGTCATCCGAGAGGCACGGCATGACGGTATCCGCGTGATTTTCGTCCAGCCGCAGTTCAATGCAAAGGCCGCGGAAGTCCTGTCGCATGAAATTGGCGGAAAAGTCCTGCCATTCAATCCGCTTCCAGATGATTTCAGCGATGGATTGCGTCGATTGGCGGATGCTCTTCTTGAGGCGAATCCATGAAAAAAACGCCATGATGGAAAATATTGTAAAAGATGGCTTGAAATCCATTCTAGAGGAAACTATAGTAAAAACTTCAAAAAGTTTGTTCTTTGGAGGGGATTGTAATGAATTATGGGGCCATGTAATTTGACCATTTCTGACTCGGTTGCGAGAGCCTCTAGAAAGACATATGTTTCTCTAGAGGCTCTTGGTATCTAAAGAGAAGAACACGACAACTCGTATCCAAATAATAAGATTAAGGAAAAAGAACAGTCTATGAAACTCACTCCAGAGACAGTCGTACTCATCAATTTCGGAAGAAATGATATCCAGAAACTGGCGCGCGGCATTCGTGACCGTGGCATCTACACGATGGTGATGCCCTACACGACGCCCGTTGAACGCCTTAAGGCGGAGAAGCCCGTCGGTTTGATCCTGTGCTATGACGGGACGCCGCGTGCGTCTTTGGATACGTTCAAGAAGGTTGGACTGCCTGTGACGACGGTCGATAGCGAAGCGGATATCGCGGCATTGGTCGCGTTCTGCAAAGATTCCTGCGGTTGCACATGCAGCTGGAAGCTTGAGACGTTCATCGACGAAGCCGTGGCGGACATACGTGCGCAGGTCGGCAACGAACGTGTCGTCTTGGGCTTGTCCGGCGGTGTTGATTCATCCGTTGTGGCGGCGCTGATCCACAAGGCGATCGGCGATCGTCTGACATGCGTTTTCGTGAATCATGGTTTGCTCCGCAAGAACGAGCCAGAGATGGTTCAGGAAGTCTTCCAGCGGAATTTCAAGATGAATCTGAAATACATCGACGCGAGCGACCGCTTTCTCGACAAGCTGGCTGGCGTTGACGATCCCGAAAAGAAGCGTAAGATCATTGGCAAGGAGTTCATCGACGTGTTCGCCGAAGCCGCCCGCGAAATCAACGCCCCGTTCCTTGGACAGGGTACGATTTATCCGGACATTCTGGAGAGCATTCCGCTGGACGGCAATCCGAAAGGCGTCATCAAGAGCCATCACAACGTCGGTGGCTTGCCGCCGGATTTGAAATTCAAACTGGTGGAGCCAGTCGAACGGTTGTTCAAGGATGAAGTCCGCAAGGTCGGCCGCATGCTCGGTCTGCCGTCGGAAATGATCGACCGTCATCCGTTCCCCGGCCCGTCGCTGGGCGTGCGCCATGTCGGTGCGATCGCCCGCAACACGCTGGCGATGTTGCGTGAAGCGGATGCCATTGTGACGGAAGAACTTGTGAAGGCCGGTTGGTATCACAAGACGTGGCAGACATTCGCGATTTTCGTTCCCGTCCGTTCGACGGGCATCAAGAACGGCTGCCGCAGCTACGACAATGTCATCGCGATCCGTTCCATTAACAGTGTCGATGCCGTGACAGCGGAAATCGTTCGCCTGCCGTGGGAGCTCTTGGAGACGATGTCAAAGCGCATCACGTCGGAAGTCGATGGCATCAACCGTGTTGTCTATGACATCACGAGCAAGCCGCCAGCGACCATTGAATGGGAATAAGATAGAAAATGATGGTTCATCCAAAGCGTCGTCTTGATTCTTTGGATGAACCATGTTAGATTTTCATGATGACGAATTGATCCTATTTTATCCAATCGTGAACAAGAACAGGTGATGGTGGGGAATATGGAAACGCCTGAAAGAGAAATAGAGCAAATTAAAGACAGGCTTGTCAGGCAATTATCGCCTATTAAAATTTACCTGTTTGGCTCATTCGCGGAAGGAACCGCGAATGACGACAGCGATGTGGATATATATATTATAGTAAAGGATGACGCGGAGAATCTAGTCGATTTGACGGCGGATGCGTATAAATCCATTCGTAGTATCAGAAGCCGTGCGGTTGATATTGTGATAGGCACGGAGAGCGGCTTTGAAAAACGCAAGCATAGAGCAAGCATAGAGAACGAAGTGATGAACAGGGGGGTGCTTCTTTATGGCTGAAGGGAATATGGCGGTTGCGCAAGAGTGGCTTGCATATGCGGAGGCTGATTTGGGAGTAGCGAAGCATCTTTTTAGGACATATCAGCCTAAGCCATTGCAGATTATTTGCTTCCATTGCCAGCAGGCGGCGGAGAAAGCCGTAAAGGCTGTGATTGTTTTGATGGGGAGCCAAGGCGGATTGCCGAAGAAGCATGATTTGTTTTTGTTGCTCAAACAAATCCAAAACATGATCAGCATAGAAGAAAAGTTCTATGATTATGCGGATATGCTTTCTCCGTATGGAGTGGCTATGAGATATCCAAATGAACTGCCATTGGAGGAACGCCATGCGGAAATGGCTATAAATATGGCCCGTGAATTCTTTGAATGGACAAAAGACATTATTACACCCAAAGCCGCCAGCGACCATTGAATAGGAATAAGACCTAGTTAGGTTTTGAGCAAAATGGCTCCTTCAGCAAGAAGGAGCCATTTTGCTTTTCTAGAAGCTCTGGAAACTCTGGAAATTCTAGAAAACTTGTTGTTTTATTCCGTCATCCGTTTCAGCCAGGCGATAACCGCCGATTGCACCATTTCATGGCCGCCTTCGAAAATCGTCACGTGGACATTGTCGGACTGTTTGCGGAAATGGATCGTCTTTGTTCCAAAGTCCGGATCCATGAACGGTTCGGGAAGATGCGCGGGGACTTTTTCAAATTCAGTCATCATGTCGATGTCGTTTTGCGCAATGCGCTCCTCTGGCAGGACAAGAGCGTTGAAAGCGTTGAGTGACTGAGAGATAGGCACGGAACCTGCATGTCCGTCATGAATGCCTGCGGCGATTTCGATGCTCGGAATAGGATTGCTAGGCTGGAGATAGGTGAGGGCGGAGCGGTGGACGGCAGATGCTTCCGCCGCGGCGTCGGTCTGTGGATCGCCGCCACAGGCCGTTTCGATGTGATTGTTGTAACCGTATTTACGAAGTCTGCTTTCGGCATGCCACGCTTTGATGTCGGAAATGCCGCACCATGCGGACGTTCCTTTCCATAGTTCCGGATGACGTCCCGTCAACAGCATGGTATGGTATCCACCGCCGGAACATCCTGTGCAGAAAGTATTTGCAACATCGGCATTCCATGCCGCCTGGACATATTTCACGACATCGACGATATCTTGCACGGCGGCGTCATGTCCGCAGGATAGTGGTTCCCACGACGGGCCACGAAAGTGCGGGTGGACGAGATTCCAGTCGTTTTCAACGCACCATTGTTCGACGGCGGGGGAGTTCTGATGGCGGTAGCCCCAACTCCATGGATGGAGGATGACAAGCAACGGGCGGTTGGGATTTTTGGCGGCGAGGCCACGGGCGGGCTGCTGCGTCTGGTCGTATGAGGCGGGATAGAGAAAATCTTCTGTGAGGAGTTCTGCCATGGCGGTATTGATGATGATGAATGTGGAATTGTAAGAAAAATTGTATGAAATAAAGTTTAATCGTCAAGAAGAGCTTGTCAAGAGATTTGCCCTGCGAATATGAGATATTATCTTAAGGTATGGAGAGCGGCAAAACTTGAGAACAGCCATGACCAACAAGAAAGAACATATCATTGACGATGATCGTTTGCAAGGCGTTTTGATTGACAGCGACGCGATTCATGCGCGAATCGAAACGCTTGCGCAGGAGATAAAGGATGCGTATGCAGGCGAAACATGCGTTTGTCTGATGGGCGTGCTGAAAGGCGCGAGCATCTTCGTATCTGATTTGATCCGCGAATTGCGGACGGTCGGCATGCGTGGCCTGCATCTTGATTTTGTCCGGGCGAGCACATATCAGTCTGGCATGAAGGGCACGGGCGAGAAGACGCGAAAGGTGAAAATCAGCGGAATGACATGCGACAATGTCGAAGGCTGTTCGATCCTGCTGGTTGATGATATTCTGGATCAAGGCTTTACGTTGTCCGCTCTGAAAGATTATTTTTTGACCGAACTGAAGGCGAAATCCGTCAAGACCTGCGTGTTTTTGGAGAAGAAATTGGAATCGCCGTCGCCGGAAGTCTTGGAACTGCGGAAGCACTTCAAGGTTGATTTCAAAGGATTTGAAGTGAATGACAGATGGGTCGTCGGCTACGGTCTGGACGTCGGAGAAGAGTTCCGTGATTTACCGTATGTTGCCTTGGCGCGGGAAGAATGCTTCCGCTGAAAGCAATCTTTGATTCTGCAAAATAAAACAGCCAGACTGCGAAAAACAGTCTGGCTGTTTTGCTTGTTAAAAGCTATAAATGCTTAGTACCCAAGCATTCCGCGTGTGGCGTCAAGGCACATCTTGACGGCTTCGAGGGCGGGAATTTCGGGGCATTCGTATTCGATGACATACCATTCCGTGTTGCCTTTCGTCTGGCAGAAGTCGAAGATTTCCTTCCACGGGCAGTCATCCTGACCAATGATGGGCTTGAAGCCTTTTGCGGGATCCTTCGTGTATGGCTTGAGATGGATGGTCTGGCAACGGCCCGGATACTTGTTCAGCGTGCCCATGATGTCGCAGCCGCCGGCGAGGCCATTGCCTGTGTCGAGCTGCATGACGACACGTTTGTCCGTATTGCCCATGAAGATATCCCACGGCGTCTTGCCGTCAACGGCGGCGAATTCGGCGGTGTGGTTGTGGTAGCCTGTGCGCATGCCGTAGAGGGCGAGCTTGTTGGCGATCTCATTGAACTTCTTGGCGGTGGCGAGCCATTCGTCAGCGGTCTTGGCGGGAACGCCGGGGATCATGACGTTGGGGTTGCCGACTGCTTGGTTGAGTTTGATGGTCGCGTCGATTTTGTCATCCTGCACGCTGTCCCAGGGAGTGTGCCAACCGCAGCAGACGAGACCCGTTTCCTTCAGGAGGCCGGCGTAGAATTCCGCGCAGAACTGGGGTGGACCTGCGAATTCGACGCCGTCGTAACCCATGGCCTTGATGGCTTTCATGGTGGCCAGCGGATTTTCCGTGAATTCTTTTCTGACGGAGTACATTTCGAGGGCGACTGGAATGATGGTCATGGTTGTTTCCTCTTTCAGTGTTGTGGTTGTTATACTATAAGGTATGAATCAGATGATTCGTTCCGTTGTTTCCGGATTGAACAGATGGGCTTTGTCCATTATGACGGCGAGTTCGATTCTGTCGCCGACGGCGCATGCGCGATGCGGATCGACACGGGCGATGAAGCCAGCCTCGCCTGCCTTCAAATAAAGGTATGTCTCAGAACCCATGGGCTCAATGACTTCGATGTCCGCCGCGATGGTCTGAGGGTGGTTTTGCGCTTCCGCTGAAGGCGAACCGACATGTTCAGGGCGGAGCCCGAAGGTGAGGCGTTTCCCAACAAACGGTGCGACGGCGTCCGTCCATTCTTGCGGCACTTTCAGCGTGAAGGCGTCCGATTTGATGAACAGATTGCCGTTGTTTTCCTGTATTTCGACATCGAAGAAATTCATGGGCGGCGTGCCAATGAATCCCGCGACGAAAATGTTGTTTGGATTGTCATAGAGTTCGGCTGGTGTGGCAACCTGCTGGATGATGCCGTCCTTCATGACGACGATACGGTCGCCCATCGTCATGGCTTCCGTCTGGTCATGCGTGACATATATCATCGTGGTGCGCAACTTGTTATGGAGACGGGAGATTTCCGTGCGCATCTGCACGCGCATCTTCGCGTCCAAATTGGAAAGCGGTTCGTCGAAAAGGAACACAGCGGGATTGCGGACGATGCAGCGGCCGACAGCGACACGTTGCCGTTGGCCGCCGGACAATGCTTTCGGGCGTCGGTCCAGTAGATCCTGTATGCCAAGAATATCTGCCGCCTCGCGAACACGGCGGTCGATTTCCGCGTTCTTCTCACGGCGATTCCGCCACCAGTTGATCAGCGGCGCGAAAGGGCCTTTGCGTTGTTTGGCATCCTCCGGCTGGTATTTGCGCATACGGAGGCAGAAAGCCATGTTCTCATAGACAGTCTTGTCCGGATAGAGTGCGTAGTTTTGGAAGACCATGGCGATGTTGCGGTCTTTCGGCAAGACGTCGTTGACGACGCGGCCGCCGATTTTAATCGTGCCCTCCGAGATTTCCTCCAGACCGGCGACCATGCGGAGCGTGGTGGACTTCCCACAGCCAGACGGCCCAACCATGACGATGAATTCGCCGTCTTCAATGGTAAGATTGAAGTCCTTTACGGCGCGTACATCGCCTGGATAGATTTTTCCAACATGTTCGAGAGTTACTTGGGCCATGATGTTAATCTGCTGTTTTCACTGTTTTCAAATCGCTGGGCATGAACGTCTTGAGGGCGGCTACGACGGCGAATGTGATGACTCCGAGAACGACGATGACGGCGCCCGGCGAGAGTTTGAGCGGTTTCAGAAGAAGCCAATGGAGGGCGGAGGCCAGAAGCATGGAGATGCAATCGAGCGCATTGCCGGCGGCGAGATAGGCGCCGCGTTTGTCTTCAGGGCTGTACTGCTGGATGCCTGTGCTGAGCGGCAGTTGGTAGAAGCCGCCGGTCACGCCAAGAGCGGCGGTGATGGCAAGAACGGGAATGACATGCGAGCTGGTCAATCCAAATGCGAGTGCGCATACGGCAAGCAGAAGGCCTGCGGGCAGCACGAAATGGAAGGCGATTTTTCCTCTGGAGAGGAAGCCTGCGGCGGCGGAACCGACGCCGATGCCGAGGGCGACGGCGCCTTGCAGATAACCGATCATCTGGTCGCCTTGCTTGAGATCGTCCTGCACGATGAACGGGATGTTGGCCTGGAAGAGGGCTCCCAGAAACCAGAAGTACGTATTGCCGAGAAGACAGAAGAGGAGGGCTTTGTTTTGGCGCATTTCAGCGAACGTGCGCACATGCGGCGAGACTGGATCGAAGGTCGGTTTCGCGTTAGGCGAGCCGGGCTTGGTGCGGGTGATGAGGAAGCTGACGGCGAAACCGAGTACGGCGATGGCGACGGGAAATAGGGCGGCTGTCTGGAAGGACGCCTTGTAGGTGTCCGCCAATTGGCTGCCAGCCCATCCGCCGAGGATGATGGCGAGAAATGTAAAGAGCTGCGTCGCGCCATTGCCGCTTGAAAGGTTTTCAGGCGGAAGGGTTTCCGGCAGGAAGCCGTATTTGGCGGGGCTGAAGAAGGCGCTTTGGGCCCCCATGCAGAAGAGGACCGCGAGAAGCGTGTAGATGGCGTTGAAATGGAAAAGGACAAGGCCGGTCGCCATGATGATGATTTCCGCGGCCTTGGTGGCGATCATGACGGACCGCTTGGAAAAACGGTCCGCCAGATAGCCTGCGAAGGCGGAGAACAGCAGATACGGCAGGATGAAGAGGGCGGAGGCGAGCGGGATGTAATCCCGCTTGGCCTCCGGCGTCAGGACCGCCGCGGCGGCGCAGATGACAAGCATCTTGAAGATGTTGTCATTGAACGCCCCGAGAAACTGCGTCCCTATGAAGCCTGCGAATCCTGTGTTGACAAGAGGCGATTTCTTCATGGATGCCAATGCTGTTTTCCGCTCCCGCGCAGTGGCTTAGCGTTCGCCGACGGCCTGCAGGCAAGCTGTCAGATGGCCCTTGGTCTCAGCCGCGATGGCGACGCAGGCGGGCAGTTCGTAGCCTTTGCCCTTCGTGCCGATGACTTCGAGATCGATCGGGCCGTCGTAGTTGTATTTACGGAGGACGCGGATGTAGCCGAGCAGATCGATATCGCCGCGGCCGTTGGCCTGGTTGCAGGGCTCGCCGGGGCCTTGCTGACGGCCTTTGCAGTCACGGATATGGACATGTTTGATGCGGGAGATGACGGCCGCGATGGCGTCAACAGGGTTTTCGTTGGCACGATAGATATGGGACGGATCCATGTCCAGGCCGAAATTCGGATGATTGACCGCTTCGAGCAGTTTGAGCGTGGTAGGCGTGTTCCAGATGGCGGCACCGACGTGGGCTTTCGCGCAGAGCGTCACACCGTATTTGGCGGCGAGATCCGCAAGCTTGCCGAGGCTGTCAACGGACTGCTGGAAGGTGGCTTCGTCTCCCATCTTTCCGCCCGGGCCGCAGTTGACAACGGGGCAGCCGATTTCGGCGGCGGCCTGGAAGGCGAGTTTCATGATTTTCGGATCTTGACTGGGCTGTTCCATGGCCTGCACGGGAAGATCGTATTCTTTAATGAGTTTCTTGATGGCCGTGCAGCATTTACGCCAATGGCTGTCGAGCACGAGATGTTCGCTCATGCCGCCGATGGCGGAAATTTCGATTGCGTCATAGCCGCAGACTTTGGTCCATTTGAAGGCGGTGTCCATGTCGAACGCGCCGAAGAGAACAGAGTTGACACCAATTTTCATAATCGTATGTCCTTATGGTATAATAATTTAATGGCATCCCCGCGTAGGCGGGGATGCCGATGGTGGTTATTACTGGTTGTTGGGAT
>JAFZIJ010000076.1 GCA_017554445.1 Victivallales bacterium | reverse complement strand
GATGACGATGACGGCCATTTCGGCACCAGTTATGAGAAACTCTATGCAAAATACAAGATTGGGCACAACAAGCCGCTCATTGATGTCGGCCTTCCGACTGGCTACCGCACACGTTATTTCATCCATGTCAAAAGAGGCAAACACGGGCTGAAATTCTGGCGTTGGAAATGGTCATTCTCCAAGCGGAAACCATTTGTGTTTTTCGATGGCTATGGCCCAAATTCGGAAGATTTTCTAGAGTATCTTCAAGAATATGAGCCGTCTGCCGAAGTGGCGCAGGAAATGTACCGGGAACTAGTGAAGCGTTTTCATGACCAAAAAGCCTTCGGAGAATATATCAACGATAAAATTCACAAACCTATCCTAGAGAAGAAAATAGCGGCGGTCCAGGAGATTATTGCAAGTGGGTCGCTTGCCGCCCATCCAGAGATTAAGACGCAAGATGTCATTTATATCATTCGATCGTTTCGCAATAGACTGCCCAACCAATTGCCGGATAAATTCATGAAGCTCGCTTTGAAAGAAGATATGGAAAAGCTGAGTAACGATCATTACGGCCAAAGCAACGCCGTACTGTTGTCCGAATACCTCCGCCAACCGTCGCCTCGGAACGCTCTTTATCTGATATTAGGGCAAACACAGAAAGTCAATATTTCCCATAAACGGGGGCCAGATGGCGCGCTGATCGATCCTAATTATCTGAATCTCAGTAGTCTTTTCTATCGGCTGAATCAAGCGGAGAAGCTTGAAACATTCCTTTCCCAACTGTCTGTCGATGATGTCCAGACACCGCCTTTGCCGCCGCCAGCCCCCATCGAGGAGCCAACACCCCAATACTTCAATGAAAAGACATATCAAAACCTGCCGTTTCGGGAGAAGCTGTTGAAAATCTCCTGCTATCCACAGCTTTACCAACAGCATTGGCTGAACATGCTTGAAAAACTCCCTTCCATCCCCTAAGCCAATATCTTCTCCGTGGCGTCGTCTTCCGCCTGTTTCGTGTAGAGTCGCCAATAGGCGCCTTTCTGCGCCATAAGCGCTTCATGCCGGCCACTTTCGATAATCTGGCCGTCCTTCACGACGAGAATCATGTCCGCGTTGCGGACGGTTGACAGGCGGTGCGCAATCACGACAGATGTCCGCCCATGGATGATTTTCGCAATGGCGGCTTGGATTTTCGCCTCCGTCAATGAATCGACGGAGGCCGTCGCCTCGTCGAGAATCAGAATGCGCGGATCAGCCAAGATGGCTCGCGCGAAGGAGATAAGCTGCTTTTCGCCCATGGAGAGAAGGTCGCCGCTTTCCCCCGCTTCGCTGTCGAGGCCGCGCTCCAAATGCTCCAACATGGTGTCCGCTGAAACATCGTGGAGGGCGGAAATGATTTCATCGTCCGTCGCATCCGGCTTGCCGACAAGCAGGTTGTCGCGAATGGAGCCCGAGAACAGATGCGGCGTTTGCAGGACGTATCCCAAGGCGGAATGCAGCCAATATTGGCTCCGTTCACGAACATCCTTTCCATCGATAAGTACCTGTCCCGCAGTCGGTTCATAGAATCGGCAGATCAGATTCGCCAGCGTGGATTTGCCCGCGCCCGTCTCTCCGACGATGGCGATGCTGCTGCCGAACGGAATCATCAGATTAAAATCTCGCAAAACATATTCGTCACCATCCGGATATTTGAAATCGACATGGCGGAACTCGATGTCGCCGCGGATTGGCTCCCAATTCTCCGTCTTCGGATGGAAGCAGTCGCCATACTTTTCGATAACCGCTTGTGAATCCGCGACATCCGGTTGCGTCTCCATCAAGCCGAACAGACGTTCGATGTTGACCTCCGTCGTGATCAAATCCGAAATACTGTCGATGAGCCAGCGGATTGGCTCCATCATGCCCTGCGCATAGGCCATGAACATGGAGAACGTGCCGACCTCTTCCGCCGCGATGTAGCCCCCCTTCCACAGGACGATGGCCAACGCCAGCGACGAAGCAAAGCCCATCGTCGCGGCGAACAGACCACGCAGGCGGGCATGGCGGCTGGATTTGCGCCACATGTCGTCCGTGTTCTTGCGGAAATCATGTTCCATCTTGCTTTCAATGACGAGCGATTTCACCGTTCGCGCTCCGGTGATGCCTTCATTGAAGTCACTGGTAATCCGTGAGTTAATCTCTCGGATTTCACGATTGACCGCCACCAGTTTCTTCTGGAAAAGCGAGAACAGCAACGCCACCAGCGGCACGATGCTGACGACCATCGTCGCCAGTTTCGCATTGATGCTGAACATGACGACAATGGCCCCAATCAAATACGCGATATGCCACACGCTTTCCATGATCGTCCAGGAGGCCAGCGAGCCGATGCGCGACGCATCGCTCATGAGCCGCGAATGAATATAGCCTACACTGTTCTGGCTGTAGTATGAAAACGACAGCGTCTGCAAATGGCGGAACGCCGCGTTCCGCAAGTCACGGTTGATGCTGACTTCAACCGTTGTCGCGCGAGTGCCGCAGGCATAGCCCAATGCCCCCATCGCCATGACTCCGATAATGGAGAAGATGACGAACAGCCACAGCGTATCCGTCGTGTGCCCCGCAATGAAATGGTTCAACGCATATCGTTCCAACAACGTGGCGGCGATGTCCCACATCGTGCCCAATATGCCGCAGACGACCATGACGGTTATCATCGTGCGATATGGCCTGATGAATGGCAACAGCTTGCCTATCCCGAAGAACGGCAGTTTCTTATGCTTTTCCTCCATCATTTTCATACGGCCGCCCTCCCCTCCAGGCCCGTCTGGGCTTCATAGACCTGCCGATAGATGCCAGGCTGTTCCTTAAGTTCTTCAGGCGTACCGTATTGTGAAACGCGTCCTTTATCGAGCACAAGAATGTGGTCCGCTCGTGAAAGCGTTGTGATGCGATGGGAGATGAGAATGACCGTCGCCGTACCAAAACGGCGTTCCAATTCCGCACGAATCCGTGCATCCGTCTCCGTATCGACGGCGGACAGCGAATCATCGAAAATCAAAATCGGCGGCGAACCGACCAGACAACGCGCGATCGCCGTCCGTTGCCGCTGGCCACCCGAAAGCGTGACGCCGCGTTCGCCGACCATCGTGTCGTAACTATCCGTGAAATTGGTGATTGTTTCAGACAGGCAGGCGGCACCCGCCGCTTTTTCTATCTCCTTCATATCCAGTTCGTTCATGCCGATTCCGATATTCTCCGCAATCGTCCGTGAAAACAGGAACGCCTCCTGCAAAACGATGCCGATGTTTTTCCGCAACGACGCCGTCTTGATGGTCCGAATGTCGCGACCGCCGACGGAAATCGTTCCGCAACCATCTGGAAGCGAATACATTTTGTCCAACAACAGCATCAACGTGTTTTTGCCGCTGCCCGTGCCGCCGAGAATGCCAAGCGTCGTATGCGCGGGAATGGTGAACGAAACATCTTTCAACACTTCTGAACTTTCGTGATAGCCGAAACTTACGTGATCGAACACGATGTCGCCCTGCATGTCGCTTTCCACGGCATCCGCCGCATCGCGTTCTTCCGGCTCGATGATAATCTGTCGGACACGTTCGATGGAAACGCCCGTCTTGCCCATCTCCGAAATCGTCCGGCCCAATTCGCGAATCGGCCATACGAGCATGCCGTTGTAGGCAATGAACGCGATGTATTCGCCCGCCGTCAACTTGCCCGCATGGCAGTACAGGATGCCGACAACCATCAGCAACAGCAGTTGCAGGCCTGACAAGACATCCGAAACACTCCAAAAAAGCGCCAGCGAATGCGACAATTTCACCCACAATGACGTATAGAACTTGTTGTGCGACACGAATTTATCTAATTCATGCGACTCCCGGCCGAACGCGCGGACGACACGCACGCCCGTCAGATTTTCCTGCGCGATGGCGGACAATTTCCCTTCATTTTCGTCACACGCCATGAACCGTTCTTCGACAATCTTGTGGAAATAGATGGAATATCCGACAACGACGATCAACGGCAGCATGGCGATGAGCGTCAGCATGCCATTCATGCCAATCATGAAGAACAACGCAAAGCAAAGCATGACTCCTACGCGCTGTAAGGAAGCCAGCTGCCCTGAAACAAATCCTTTGATGGTCTCCACATCGGATGTACACCGCTGGATGATGTCTCCTGTCTGGTTTCGTGTATGCCATTCGTAAGGAAGACGTTGGATATGGGAGTACAATTCATCCCGCATGGCCTTCACCATCGTTTCCGTCGCCTTCGTGTTGATGACGCGAAACGCATATTGAAAGACCATCTGCACGATGGCGCACGCGACAATCGCCAACGCCATGATCCACAAATGGCTCCCTAGATAACCGAAACCACCGACGGATTCCACCAATTTCATGACGAACGGCGGATAGCTAGGCTCCCCCTTGCCGATGGCGCAGTCAATCGCCGCGCGGATGATCTGCGGATGGAGCATGCCCGTCAGCGTGGCGATTTCCACCGACACGATGGCGGCAACGAAGCTCCACGCCGCCGGGCGGATGTACCGCCACAAAAAGACGTATTTGTTCTGCTTCATATGATAAACTCTTCAATTATAGAATATTAATAATAGATGCAGGCAAATGTTCCGCATCAATAAAAACAATGCGAACCACCGTCTGTACAAACGCAACCATGCCGAAACACGACCTCCTTAATAAAGGCCGTGAAAAGCTGTAGTGATATTCTACTATCGGTTTTTATGGTCCGCGAAGTGGCATGGCTTCTGTTTACTTTGTCGTGTAGCATCCCAAAATCAAGACAATCAATGGCTACAGGAATGTCGCACTCCCGTGTTTCATATTAATATAATTCGAAAATACGAAAATCCTAGCCAATGATAACTTTGCAAAGAGCCCGCTTGTCCGTCATGATCATCTCGCCGACGGAGGGCACACGAATTATTCCCGCATACGGATTCTTGATGCTGATGACATCCGTCGTAATCGTCGCATCCACTTCTGATTTTTCAAAGCTCAGATCTGCCTTCAGCATCTGGCAGTTGATAAGCTTCAGCCCTTTGCAGTAGCAAAGCGGTTGTGTGCCTGAAATGACGCAGTTGTCAAAAATTACATTTTCACAGTACCATGCGAGATATTCGCCGTTGATGACGCTGTTACTGACTATGACATTCTTCGCATGCCAGAACGAATCCTTCGTGTCGAAATGACAATTATCGAAATGCGAATCACATATATACTGGAAGGAATATTTTCCTTTCAATGTAACATTTTCGAACTTCAGCCGCGAAGACCGCATCATGAAGTATTCGCTTTCCGCCGTGCAGTCTTTCATGTTCACGCCATGAACCGACCAGCCGAATTCCGGCGAGATAATGTCGCAGTTTTCAATCGTGACGTTTTCGCATTCACGCAACGCCTTGATGCCGTGCATTTTCGTGTCTTTGATATCGATATTTTTCGAATACCACAAGGCGGCACGGCATTTTTCCGTCATCTCGCAATTTGCAATCAAAAGCCTGTCGTCATGCCAGAATGGATAGCGCAGGTTGAAGAAACAACCTTCGGCTTCTATGTCCTGACTTTCCTTGAAGGCGCTTTCGCCGTCTGCCGGCCCGTCGAAACGGCAATTGACCGCTTTCACGCCGCGGCTTTCATACAAGGCCCGCTCTTCATCATAGGTCTGGTTCTGGATAGTTTTCATAGGGTGGTTCATATTTATTTTTTTGAATATATTCTCTCGTAATCATTACTATAATGCCGATGCCCCAAACTGCAATGATTTTCTGGAGAGACTGGAATTTCTGGAGATTCTGGAAGCTCTGGAAGCTCTGGATTTTTTTACAGAATAATTTGTAAATAAGAAAAAAACAATATGTTAAACAAAGTTCTATTCCAGAATATCCAGAATATCCAGAATATCCAGAATATCCAGAATATCCAGAACATCCAGAACATCCAGTCTTCCCCGAAGGAAAAAAGCCATGGCAATTCCCGCAAGTCTCAAGATATTCAATCTTATCTATGAATCTCGCCTGTGGCTGCTTGCCCCATTGGCAATTGCATGGTTCGTCTATGCCGCCATCCTGTTGTGCCGCAGAAAGCATTATTTCTTTGTGTGGTTGCTGGCCCTTCCGCTTGTCATCCTGCCGATTGCAATCGCAACAACTTGGTGCGGATGGTCTTATCGCATGGGATTGCGCAACCGTTATGCACAAATCCCCAATATGGCAAACGCCATCGACATTGATCGTATGCCGCCCGCAGTTCGAGCCGAATATGCCAAACATGACTACCATCCGCGCCTCAGCGATGTGAAGCGAATGATTCTGTGGAACATTCTATTGTTTCCGTTGCCCTGCTTAATCGCCGTCGCGGCATGGACAATGCATCAAAAGAATAAAATACTGGACAAATCAAAACCACTGGTCACACAATCGGCAAATCTATCGGCGATTGCTGTTCAAGACAAGACATTAGAAAATTAATGGAAAAGTAAAGATATGACCTATTCAATCATTGGAATATTAGCCATCATCGTTCTGATTATCACCAATCGGGACGTACTGTGGATGCCCAAAGGCGCGGAAAACACACAAAGCATGCGGCTATACAGTGGGTTCCTTCTCGCCGTCATGAGCTATTATATCACAGACGCGTTATGGGGGATTCTGGATGCCCATCATCTGACATCGCTTCTATTCGTCGATACAACATTGTATTTTGCGGCGATGGCGGTGGGTGTCATGCTATGGACACAGTATGTCATCGCCTATTTGGAAAGCGGCACGTCGTTCGATGGCATGCTCCGTTATGCAGGATGGACG
>JAFZIJ010000075.1 GCA_017554445.1 Victivallales bacterium | reverse complement strand
TTAATCATTAATCATTAATCATTGTAATAATGTATTCTCGATCGTTAACCGCCTTGAACGAAAAGACGCCATTTTCATAGCGGCTTTTCACAATTTCATCACCATGACGAACGACTAGCGGTGTATCCGTGCTGATCATGAATTCTCCAGTTGGAGCATCACGAACAATCGCTTTCTTCAGAAGTCCATCTTCCCATGACAAATCGATTTTCGCGCCGCCGCGAACGCCTAGCCCCGTTGCACGACCACGACGCCATGCCGATGGCAACGCAGGCAGCAGTTTCATAACATAGCGTGACTCGCCTTTCGCATTTTTCACCCGCAAGTGGCTCTGCACCAACATTTCCGCGATTCCGGCCGTCACGCCGAAATTGCCGTCTATCTGGAATGGCGGGCATGCGTCAAACATATTCGCATAGACACCGCCGCCCGTCATTGAATACCTCAAACCGCCTTCCACAAGCCGCAACAGCATGGAAATCAAACTCCAGGCATGGTTGCCTTCGCCAAAACGCGCACACAGGCAAACTTTCCATGCCAGCGACCAACCAGTCGCTTCATCGCCGCGCAATTCAAGGCTCCGTCGCGCCGCTTTCATGAGTTCTGGCGTCTCCTCTTGTGTCATCAAACGGCCCGGATAGACGGACACAAGATGCGAAACATGGCGGTGATGGTCTTCCGGCCGATCCCAATCCCACGACCATTCCTGCAATTGGCCGTACTTTCCAATCTGGAACGGCAACAGCCGCGATTCCGCCGCATCGATGGCCTTGATGGTCGCTTCATTTTCAAGTTTCAGAATGGACGCCGCTTCACGGCAATTCGCGAACAATTCATGGATCAACGCCAAATCCATCGTCGAAGCGGCCGACACTGCGCTACGAACGCCTTCCGGCGTGATAAACGTATTCTCTGGACTTGTGGAAGGCGCTGTCACCAAATAAGTTCCGCCTTTGCGTTTCTCTTCGACCAGCCAATCCAAAATGAACTGCGCCGCCCCTTTCATGGCCGGCCACGCCTTCCGCCGTAGAAAATCAACGTCACCGCTGAAAGCGTAATGCTCCCACAAATTCATGCACAGCCACACGCCTCCCATCGGCCAATTGGCCCAAACAGGTTCGCCTTTGCCATAGTCGCCCACGGGACATGCCAGTCGCCACAAATCCGTGTTGTGGTGCGCCACCCAGCCGCGGCAACCGTAGTTCACACTGGCTACCAACGAACCGGTTTTCCGCAGGTCGCCAATCATCTGGATCAACGGCTCGTCGCAATCCAGCAAATTCGCAGGGCCGACCGGCCAATAGTTCATTTCCGTATTTATATTAATGGTATAGTTGGCCGACCACGGCGGCAATGTCATGTTGTTCCAAATCCCCTGAAGATTGGCCGGTTGTGTCCCCGGCCGCGAACAGCTGATCAACAGATAGCGACCATAGTTGAACAACAACGCCGCCAATGGAAGATCGTTCTCGCCATTAAACTCTTTCAGCCTCTGTTCCAATGGCTTGGACTCTTGAGGCGATCTGCCCAAATCCAAATGGCATTGCGAATACAGAGCCAAATAGTCGGAACGATGACGGCTCAGCAAATCATCGTAACTCTCCGATTTCACCGCCTTTAAAATTCGAGCCGCGATTTTCGCGCAGTCCTTTCCAGCTGTCACGGGATGCTTGGCAAAACCATTGAAACTCGTCGCGGCGGACAACAATAGAATAACAGTCGTCGCCTGCCGAATACGTAGCTTACTATCAACCGCCTCAATGCTACCATCGACTGTCTTCACCGTTGTGCGAATCGTGAAACGCATGGAGTTCTCCGCGTCCCATTCCAACGTGTTTTCATGCGTCGCATGGCTTGGCGCATGGCCGTTGAAAACCACGTCGCCTCTTTCCGCTTTCGACTCGCCTGGCAATAAACTGTCCAACGAGATATCGAAATCAAGCATGCCCGGCAGACTGGACATGTTTTTCATGACCAGAATTTGATCTGGATAACTGATGAACGTCTCACGGCGAACGATGTTCACGCCCTGCCGATAGGAAGTCGTCACCTGCGCATCGTTCAACGACAGTTCATGGCGATATTCGCCAAATGTTTCCTTGTTTAGAAAATGCAGTCGCAAGTTGCCTAATGGCTGATACTTCTCCGTATGCGGGCCTTGCAGTTTTTTGCACAGTTGACTGGCCTTCGCCCAATCATGCTCCACCAATAATGCCTTGCGGATGGCGGGCAACGCGGAGCGGGCCTGCGGTACCGTGAACACACGCGGCACGCCAGACCACAACGTATCGATGTTCAATTCCAGCAGTTCATCTTCGACGCCGCCATAAACCATCGCTCCAAGTCGCCCATTGCCAAGCGGCAAGGCGTCCGTAAAGAACTCGCCCGGCCTGTCGCGCCAAATCAACTGTTTGCTCTGCATGGCAACTTCCCTCCACCTAACCCACTACAATTTAACTTCTTCCAACAGCCGCGCCACGCATTCGCCCAAATCGCCTTTGATGAGACAGCGTTTGCGTGAAATCTCCGGAACGCTGACTTTCGCCACCCTTGTAGGCGAACCTTTCAGCCCTGTATCCACCGCCGCAATGCACAGCGATTCAGCTGTTTCCAGCATCACGTCCGCATCCAATGCCTTCACATAGCCGCTCAACGACGGGAAACCAGGCTCGTTCGCCTCCTTCAAAACCGTCAGCACGACTGGCGGTTTTACCGACAGCACAGCCGTCCCGTCATCCATCATGCGGCGGACTTCCAGACAACCGTTGTCTTTCGCCTCAATTGCCGTCACATACGTGACTTGCGGCATATCCAAATGCGCCGCGAGAGCCGGCCCGATCTGCGCCGTATCACCATCCGTCGCCTGCTTGCCGCACAGGATGACATCGAACGGACCATGCTTCCGCAATGCCGCCGCAAGATTCAGAGACGTCGCCCACGTGTCCGAACCCGCGAATTCGCGGCATGACAGCAACACGGCATCGTCCGCTCCCATGGAAATGGCACGCCGTAGAACGGCATCCGCCTGTGGCGGCCCCATCGTGAAGGCCGTCACGCTTCCGCCTACAGCCTTCTTCAGACGGATGGCCGCCTCCAGCGGAAATTCGTCCAGCGGATTCAAGACGGCCTTCACGCCATCACGCCGCAGCGTATGCGTCACGGGATCCAGTTGCATTGCAGCCGTATCCGGAACTTGTTTCAGGCAAACCGCTATTTTCATTTGATTTCTGGACATACTGGATATACTGGATATTCTGGATATTCTGGATATACTGGAGTCAATCCTTTTTCCAGAACTTCCAGACAATCTAGAACTTCCAGATTCTTCCTTTATTTTATCACGCTAAAGCGATAGACGGAATGATGCTTGTAATGCTCGCCCGGATTCAACCGCGCGTTCGGAAAATCCGGGTGGTTCGGCGAATCCGGCCATAACTGCGGTTCCAAGCAGAACGCCCCGAAACGCTTGTATTTCACACCGTATTTGCCGTCCATCGCGCCCATCCAATAACCCATATAGAACTGCACGCCAGGCTGATCCGTATCCAGTTCCATCTGTACGCCTGTCTTGCGCGACAACACGCGGAAGACGCCTTTCTGGAAATTACCCGCTTCGTTGGCGATGACGAAATTGTCGTCAAAGGCGATCGGCAACTGTTCGTCTTCATAAATCGATTCAAATGTGCGCCCCGTCCGCAAATCATATGGCGTGTTGACTACTGGCAACGTGCGGCCCGTCGCCGACAAATTCTTATCGACTTCCGTGTGGCCGTAAGCTCGCGCCCAAACTTCATGGCCTTTGCAGTCCGTTGCAAAACAGCCATTTAAATTGAAGTAAATATGATTGGTCAGACAGATGATCGTTGGCGCGTCCGTAGTGGCATCATACGACAATTCCAATTCGTTGTTATCCGTCACATGGAACGTCACGGTGACCGTCAGATTGCCCGGAAAACCCGCTTCGCCGTCCGGACTGAATAGTTTCAGTTTCAACGTCGCGGCGTCGATAGGCGTTGCCTCCCACAAATGGCGCTGACCGAAACAGAGACCGCCGTGCAGCGTGTTACCACGTGCTTTCTCGTTCTGGTGCAACTCATAACGCTTTCCATCCAACACGAAGCTCGCCCCTGTGATGCGGTTCGCATAACGTCCAATCTGCGCCCCCATGAACGGCCCGTTGCCTTCGTAGGCTTCCGGCTTGTTATGACCGAGCACGACGTCGATGGGATCGCCGTTGCGGTCCACCGTCGTGAGCGACACCAACGCGCCTCCCATATCCGTCACTTTCGCCTCGAAGCCTTTGCCGTTGCTCAACGTGTAAAGTTTCGCGACTCTGCCGTCCTGAAGTGTGAAAAAGTCTCGCACAGGCATATCTTTCGCGCTCTTCTTCATCGTCGTGCAGGAGCAAAACAGAACAGCCGCCAAGATGAAACCCATCATTGATACGCAATGTCTTTTCATTTTCTCTTCCTTAAAAAAGTATGTTAATGAATCTCTTATTTCGATCATTCACGGAAGCACGCCAACCGTCGTCCGCCATCCGTTTTCAGTTCTGGCTGCTCTTCGCGGCAACGCGCCGTCGCATACGGACAGCGATCCGCGAATGAACAGCCTTTCGGCAGATGCAGCAGGCTCGGAACCTGCCCCGGTATGTGCGGAAGCCGTTCCGTATGGGCGGCCAGGCCTGGAATTGACTTCAGCAGTCCTTCCGTATAAGGATGCCGCGGCTCCTTGAAGAGCTCCTTTACAGGGCCGGATTCCACCACGCGGGAAGCGTACATGACGACCATTTCGTCGCACATCTCCCAAATGACGCCCATGTCGTGCGTGATGAGCAGCAACGACGAATCCTTCGCTCTGATGGCTTTCAGCAAATCCAGAATCTGGGCCTGAATCGTCACATCCAATGCCGTCGTCGGCTCGTCCGCGATGATCAGTTTCGGCTGCATGATCAATGCCATCGCGATCATCACACGCTGCCGCATTCCGCCTGATAGTTCAAACGGAAACGCCTCCATCCGTTTTTCCGCGTCCGGTATGCCGACTTTTTTCAGCCAGTCCAGACAACGTGCATACAAATCACGCTTGGAGCAATGTTCATGCAATTCAACGACTTCCGCCAATTGATCGCCAATCCGATGGAGCGGTGACAGCGCCGTCATCGGCTCCTGGAAGATCACGCCGATGTCACGTCCACGGACATTCCGCATCTCCGATATCGGAAGTTTCAGCAAATCAATACCATCCAGCAAAATTTCGCCAGACACGATATGGCCTGGCGGCTGCGGAATCAGCCGTGGAATGCTCATGGCGGAAACGGATTTGCCACAGCCGGATTCACCGACCAGCCCCAACGTGCCGCCTGTCGCCACGTCGAACGACACATGCGTCGCGGCCTGCAGACGCCCGTCGTCGGTGTCGAATTGTACTGTTAAATCACGGACTGACAACATATTCGGCATCCTGCTCGATTTTCAGAGAATCGCTCCAAGACCGATGCTGTTGGAGCCTTTCAGCAATATCCAGCCGCCTTCCGGCAGATGACCGCTCAATGCCTCCTTGGCCTCCAACGCCGTCGCATAATGCTCCAGTCCAAGAGCTTTCGATGCAGGAGCCATCAGTTTGCCAACCGTGACAATCCGGTCATTTGGAAATTCCGCCCGCGCCCATTGCAACAGTTCTTCATGCGCCTTGGCGCTGTTTTCACCAAGTTCCAACATGTCGCCGAGCACCAGCAGACGGCTTTTTCCGCTTGCGGAAATCTCCTTGAACCATGACAACGATGCGCGCATGCTGTTCGGATTTGCGTTGTATGAATCATTCACCCAATACCGTCCGTCAATCTGTTCCACCTTCATGCGCGCTCCGGGCAATTCACATGCTTGCAAGCCTAAAGCTATCTGTTCCAATGACAGACCAAACGACAGTCCAATCGCCGCGGCTCCCGCCGCGTTGACGGCCTGATGCGCCCCGCCAAGCCCCCACGTAAATTCAACGGATTCGCCACGATTTTTGGCGATAAGCTTCAATCCATAACCGCCGTCGCGCAGGCCAAGATACACGCCTTGCACGTCGCATTCATCGGACGCACCGAACGTCACGATTCGCCGTCCGCCCGCATGCTTTTTCAAAATGTCCAGTCCTTCGGCTTCGCCTGGCATCACAACCGTCGCATTTTCAGGCGTATGCGTGAACAAATCGCCTTTTTCCTCCGCCACGCCGCGCAGATCATGGAAGAATTCCAAATGGGCCGCGCCGATGTTGCAAATGATGCCAGCCGTCGGTTCGACCATGGTCGCCAAGCGGTCGATTTCGCCTTGTTTGTTACTGCCCATCTCAATTACCGCCGCCTGCGTTTCATCGTTAATGCGGAACAAGTTGCGTGGCACACCAAAGAAGTTGTTCGTGTTGCCGATCGTCTTCAGCACATGGCCCGGATATTTTTTCTCCAAAACGGCCGCTACCATTTCCTTCGTGCTCGTCTTGCCGCAACTGCCAGTCACACCAACGATTGGCAGATTCGGGAAACGACGACGATACGTGCAGGCCAATCCATGATAGGCGCGGCAACTGTCCGCCACCAACAGACAACCACAGCCAAGTTTCTTGATTTCAGCAAGTTCAGCATCCTGAGGAGCGCGTTCCACCAGCAGGCAGGCGGCTCCTGCACGAGCCGCGTTCAGCACATATTTGTGGCCGTCCGCCAATTCACCCTTCAACGCGACAAACAGATTGCCCTTTACGACGGAACGGCTGTCGTCATTGACGCCTTCCACCGTCGTCGCTGTCGCCGGCGCGATCCATTCGCCACCGCAAACCGTTGATATTTCTTCTATTGTAAAGATAACAGCCATTATTTTCTCCAGACTACCATGAGATGACAAATCAAACCAATATAAAACGTATATCCGCAATGGCTGAAATCAAGCCATCATGGCATTTTCCTGCATCTGCTTTATGCGAACCCACTAACCACTATAACCGCATTTAGCTCCTCTAAGCGGTTGGCAACTCATCGAAGCCGATCATTTTACAGCCGCGCTTCTTCGCATGCTCAAGCATGGCTGTCAAAAGTTCCAACGGCATGTTCACGCCTTTTGCTCCGGGCGATATGCCATGCGAAAAGAACGTCACGCATTCGTCACGATCCGCCGCACGGTCGATCACGGCCAAAACATCTTCTGTCTTTGTATGGTAGTATTCGCCCAAACCACCGCCACGCATGACACGGCATTGCGGTGTCAAGTCCTTTGTTTTCAGAAACATGGCATCGCCGCCCAACGTTCCGCAGCCTGCACGGAAATGATGGAAATACGGCGACAGCAATTCCAACGCCGCATCATTGAAGCGGTTGTTCGGAAACGCGAAACTGCCTGGCTTGATTCCCGCCGCAAGGCAGGCTTCCATCTGCGGAGCGATCTCGTCATCGTAATACGCCTGAATGCCATGTTCTTCCATGTATTCAGGAGCGTTCGCATGATGGACGGAATGCAGCCCAAGGCTATGCCCCGCAGCCATTAACGCCTTCATGCAACCGATGACTTCCGCCGTGATGTTTCCAGAAAAAGAAAACAGCGCATGCGCATCGTATTCTGCAAACAGCGGAATCGCCGCCGTCCAACCTTTCACATCACAATCATCAAATGTCAAGCAAACTATACCACTCATAATTAACAATTAACAATTTATAATTAACTTTTTGATTTCATTGGAAACCAATGGACTAAGCAGTACTCCAGATATGATTTTTTCAACAAGATGTTTCGGCATGTCTTCCTTGCGATTGAAATCACCAAAATCCATTTCGAACAAATCCTTTGAGCATTTTAGCGGATAATTACAATCAACGACAGACGGAAGGTGTAATGGCGGATAGTCACTTGGAGACAATTCCACCAATGTCTCTGGCGAGAGACCGTTCATCTGCAAACGTCTTTTCGCCTTCTCTATCTGTGATGTAATGGTTGCCAATACAATATAAGGTATATCTTCTGATGGAGTGCCGATGACAATCAGAAAATGGGATTTTCCACTGGAAAGTTCCCTAAACAAACCATAGAAGACGTTTCCTTTCTGCATGACAGGCACTTCCAGTCACATGGACATCATTTCATGGAAACATTCGCGATTTAATTCAAGCCGCTCACCTGCCGCAGGGCAATAGTCGTCATCAAAAGGCAGGAAAAAATCATTCAAATCCATTGTCACAACTTTATTCCCCACTAATTCATGGATATGCTTCTTCCATTCAGGAAAGCGATGTGTATAATCCACGATTTTCGGATAGCGTCGATAAGTCAACCATGCCATGGTCAGCGCCTCCCTGTCCGTCTCAGAAAAGACATCATTCTGAACATCGCGCACGGATTTTACGATATTCCGCGAAACTGGCTCCAAAAACTCACAAGCATATTTCCGCTCGCCTTCAGGCAATTCCAAAAACTCAAAGGTATTCTTGGATTCTGAAGCCACAGGTCCGTATTTCATAGCCAAATAATGGCTGTTGCTAATCAGCCGTCCGTACATGCGCACATGATACCGATCTGCCAAAAACATCAGTTTCAGAAACACAAGCTTGCCAATGGCAAGATTTCCATGTTGTCTGGCAAAAAAATTGATGGATTGGACGATTTTATGGTAATCTGGAAACATAACTGTTTTTCCTACCTCAAAGACATAATCTTCTAGAAATAATTTAAACAATAGTTCTTTGACTAGAAATGTCAAATTTATTTCTTGTCAATTACAAGAAAAATGGCATGAAACTCAATAAAACCATTCAGCATTCAGCATTGCTCATTCGAGCCATTCGCGGAGGAATTCAGACACCAGCGGCCCCGCCGTCCGCCCGCCGGACACACCATGCTCCACCAGACAGACTATCGCGTATTTGGGCTTCGACAGCGGCCCGTAGCACATGAGCCATGTATTCTTGAATTTGCCATCCTTCCCCTGCACCTCCGCCGTTCCCGTCTTCGCCGCCACCGCCATACCGCATTCCTTCATGACCTTCGCGCTTCCGCGCGGCTTCTGCACGGCATTCACCATGCCTTCGCGGATGATCGCCAGATGCTCCTCCTTCACGTTTAGACGATGCCGTACGACCGTTGCTGATTGCAAAACGGCATGTCCTTGCGAATCAACTACTTCACTGACAAGATATGGTCGCAGCAGCTTACCGCCGTTGGCAAGCGCGGCGCAATACATCACCGCCTGTAATGGCGTCACAAGAATTTCGCCCTGTCCGATCGACAGCAACGCCGTATCGCCTTTCGTCCAACCGCGTTTCTTCCGTTTGAAAAGAACGTCACGACTTGGAAACACGCCAAAAGCATGCTCCTGGATATCGATTTCTGTCGGCTCGCCAATGCCCGCGTTGCGGAACATCGTCTGCATATTGTCTACACCAGTCCGCAACCCCGCATTGATGAAGAAGCCATTGCACGACACCATGATACCATCCACAATGTTGATGACACCATGTACAGCCCGCCCCGCGCAATCAATTTTTTGGCTGCCCATACGGAACGTGCCTGGACAGTCATAATGGTCGCCTGCATACAACGTTCCATTTTCCAATGCAGCAAGGCCAATCAGCGGCTTGAAGATAGAACCAGGCATATACTGCCCGTCGATCGCACGATTCACAAGAGGTGTATTCTCATTATCTGTCGCAAGTTCGGCATAACGCGATTTGCTCAACGTCGAAAGATCATAGGTCGGGCTTGATGCCATGACAATCACACCACCGCTGTCCACATCGACGACGACGAACGCCCCTTTATGGCCTTGCAACAGACGCTCCGCAATCTGCTGGGCACGACAATCGATTGACAGACGTAAATCATAGCCGTTCCTGGCGGGCGTTTCGTACAGCGTCCCATGATAGAAGCCGCGGAAATCCACCTGCACCATCACTTCGCCGCTCTCTCCGGCCAATTCGCGTTCATAGACCTGCTCCAAACCAGATGTCCCCACAAGTTCCTCCAATGCAAAGGATTGCTTGTATTCTTCGCTTCGCCGTTTGTCCACGGGAATATGCCATCCCGTCGTGCCTAACAAATGCGAAAGCAAACCTGGATGCTTGTACGACCGTTCATTGCGTGTGTGGATTTCCACGCCCGGAATCACGGGACTCATCTCCGCCGCCAACGCCACTTCGCTCTCCGTCAACCGATGGAACACAACCACCGGCTCCGTTGCGCGAACAAGCAGACGATCCATCAATCGTTTCTCCACCAGTTCGTGTGGCCGGCCAAACAGCATGGAATAACGGTTCGCGGCTTCAAGAACATACGCCTTTGTCTCCCGCAAATGGCCGGGCTGCCGCATTTCGGACAAATGGAACACCAAATCATAGCATGCTTCGTTTCCGACCAGAAGTTCGCCTTCACGACTGAAAATCCTTCCACGCACAGGGCTTACCCGCAATCGTCGAAGACTTTGACGATCAGCATTTTGTGACAACTCAGGCCCCTGCAATGCTTGCACCTGCCACAGGCGGATCAGCAGCAACAGCACAGGGAGGATCAGCCCCAGTGCGCACAACAGCACACGCCCTTCCATCATTTTGCGGCGTCCACGCTCTATGTCAGTCAATGAAGTCTTCATCTATATCGTACTCCTCTTGCTGCCATAGCCATTCGTCGCGCCGACCGGACGACAACCGTGTGTAACGATTCAACGCCATCCATCCCGCAACCATGTCAAACAATCCGCAAATCATTGGAAACAAAACAAATCCAAACGCAGACGATGTCAATGCCAACTTCCAACTGCCCGCATACGTGCCCATCATGCGATGTTTCAAGATGATGCCCGCAACACCGCCCAACAGTCCGATGAACATGCCTGGCACACATTGGCGAAGCATGCCGACCGTCCCGCCCATCCACCGCCAGAATTTGCTGAACGCCGTCAGCAAAGGCATTAAAATCAAGCACATCGGAACGGCACGACCGTAACTCATCTCAATAGCGGAGCCGATGAACATGGCCGCCAACAGCGCAAAACGCCAATGGTGGAATGCGCCGAAATAAAACATCCCCATGAGCAGCAGCGGCACATAGAACCCGCTGACGCCCAGCATCAACTCCAGCATGCCGCATAACAGCAATGCAAAAAATGTCCAGATATAAGTCATGAGTTTATTCTCTTAAACGATAGTCAGTACATTATAGTTTTCCATATATGGCATTCATCTTTTGGCTTTAAGCTTTTAGCTCCGCGAAGCGGCTACGCTCCTTTCAGCATATTCTGCAAATAATCCGACACTTCCTTCAGCTGCCCTGCACCATCCGTGTGGAACAGCGTGGGCACTTGGTTCCATTGGTTGCGCACCAACCCTTTGCGCGTCTCCATGATCAGCCGTCCTTCCCGCACGTTGAGCCGCAAGACACCGTTCTTCTGGGCGAGAATGCGCACCCGCGTGTAGTCCAACAGCGACGACACGCAATCCGGCAGCGGCCCGAAACGGTCCCGTAATTCCGCGCGGTATTGCTCCACTTCGGAGACGTCGATCATGCGTTGCAACGTACGGAAGCAATCGACACGCGTAGGCTGGTCTTCCACATACGCCGCCGGTATGCCTAATGCCGTCCGCCCTTTCGCCGCCACAAGCGCGAAACTCGTCTTGTCGAATGTGATTTCCACTGGCATCGGCAGCGACGATTTGTGGTCGCTCAATCGCGAGACGGCTTCCTTCAGCAACTGGCAGTACAGATCGAAACCCACTGCCGCGATGTGTCCGCTCTGTTCCGTGCCCAAGATATTTCCTGCGCCGCGGATTTCCAAGTCCCTCAACGCCAGCTTGAAACCAGCCCCAAGATGCGTATAGCGGCGGATTGCCTCCAGACGATCACGCGCGTTCACAGGAAGCGCTCCCATCGGCGGCATCAAAAGATATGCAAAGGCCTGTCGGTCGTTCCGCCCGACACGGCCGCGCAGCTGATACAGTTCCGACAAACCGAAACGATCCGCACGATCGATGATGATCGTGTTCGCATTTGGAATATCGACACCGCTTTCGATGATCGTCGTGCAAACCAACACGTCGTAATCGCCTTTCACGAACTGCGTCATGACATCTTCCAGCTTGCCTGACGACATCTGCCCATGCGCGACGACCGTTCGCGCAGTCGGGACGAGTTTCTTGATCATTTCCTCCATCTGATAGATGGTCTGCACACGATTGTACAGGAAAAAGACCTGTCCGCCGCGTTCCATTTCGCGCAAAATGGCCTGCTTGATCAATTCTTGATCGAATTGCGCGACGACTGTCGTCACTGGCAGGCGGTCCGACGGCGCCGTCATGATCGTACTCAAATTGCGGATGCCCGAAATACTGAAATACAGCGTACGCGGGATAGGCGTCGCCGTCATCGTCAAAATGTCCAGATTGGCTCGCATCTGTTTCAAACGCTGCTTGTCCGTCACGCCGAAACGCTGTTCTTCGTCGATGATGAGAAGTCCTAAACTCGCAAATTGCACATCGTTGGAAAGAAGGCGATGCGTTCCGATGACGATATCGACTTCGCCACGGGCCGTCCGTTCCAACACGTCCGACTGCTCGGCGTGAGTCCGGAAACGGCTTAACATTTCAATGGTGATCGGGAAGCCGGACATGCGTTCCATAAATGACTGGTAGTGCTGCTGGCAAAGCACCGTCGTCGGCACGAGAACAGCCACTTGCTTACCGTTCAGAACAGCTCTAAAAGCCGCACGCATCGCGACTTCCGTCTTGCCATAGCCGACATCGCCGCAAAGCAGACGGTCCATCGGCTTGTCGGCCTCCATGTCCGCCAGAACGGATTCGATGGCCGTCGTCTGGTCGGGCGTTTCCGTATAGGGGAACGAACCGACGAACGCGCGTTCCCATTCGACCTGCGGCTTGAAGCTCTGGCCGGACGCTTCCTGCCGCATGGCTTCCACACGCAGCATGTCCGCCGCCAGATCCCATGCCGCCGCTCCCGCGGCATCCTTCGTCTTCCGCCACGCCACGCCGCCAAGCTTGCTCAACGACGGTGTCGTCTTGCCCGCGCCCATGTAGCGGCTGACGAGATTCACCTGCTCCAATGGCACATACAGACGCTTTTCTTCGTCAAATTCCAGTTCAATGACCTCCTGGACTTCGCCTAGCGTCTCTATTGTCTTGATTCCGTGGTAGATGCAAATTCCATGCGCCACATGGACGGCAAGACTGCCGTCCTCCATGTCCATCGAATCGCGCAACGTCTGATCATGACGATAGTCCAGATGCTTTTTCCGCCGATGGACGGTTTTCCGCCCGAACAGTTCATGGTCGCTCAGCATCACCAACTTTGCATCCGTCAGAATGATGCCGCGATCCAACGAAAACGTTTCGACGGAAACAGGCAGATCTTTCGACTGTGGATCTTCGGCCAGAATTTCACGGAACCGTGACGCTTCGCTTTCTCCGCCGCAACACGCCACCAATTCGTAACCGCCTCGCCTCCAACGCAGGAAGCTGTCCCGCAATTGCTGCCAATGCCACAACGTCGCTCCGTCGCCCATCTCCGGCAGCAACGCGGCCAATTCCTCTCCGAGACTCACGGCACCGATGGTGCGCAACGGCCCGCCGAGCCGTCGTTTCGCCGCCGTCTCGCCTGGCTCCGTAATCAGGCTGACCGTTCCCTTCGCATCGGAAAGCATTTTCGCCCAGACATTTCGGACTTCTTCTTCGCTGTACGCAAGCAAATGTTCTTCAATCAAATCCGGCCCGCACAAGACGAAGGGGACATCCGCCGAAAAATAGTCGCGAACCCACGTCTCCTCCATGTCCTGCGCGTCGATGACCGCCATGCCGCGCGGCACGATGCGCAATTCATCTAAATCCTTGAAGGAACGCTGGCTATCCGGCATGAAGAATTTCATGCTGTCGATTTCGTCCCCCCAGAATTCAAGACGGACTGGCGCGTCATACAACGGCGAATAGATGTCCAGAATGCCGCCGCGCCGCGCGAACTCGCCAGGCTGCTGCACTTCGAATTCGTTGTCGTAATCCAACGACACAAGCCGTTTGACGAGTTCCTCCAAATCGACGGTGTCGCCTTTCTTCAGCGTAAACGTCCGTTGGCGGAACCCCTTCGGCGATATGCACTTCGAAAGAAGCGCGGGAACCGTTGCAATAAATATGGCGGGTGTGCCTTTCAACGCCACTTCCAACGCCGCGCAACGGCCCGCCTCGTTCTCCGGAACCCATTGATGCTTCCCTAACACAAGCTCCTGCAACGGGACGACCGGACGGCGGTCGTCCATCAATTTCATATAGGAACCAATGGCCACGCCGAGCGAATCCGCCCGCGAACTGTCGGCCGCAATGACCAGCAAGCTTCCGCTCCGATGCGCAAGGACCTGCGTCAACGCCAACGGAACCAAGGCATAGTCGTGCAATGCCAGACGAAACGCCCCCTTCGGGATGTTCGCCTGGCCCACCCATTGCCTGAATGTATCATGCCAACCGCTCATCTATTATTCTCCTCCTCCCATAGACAGTGACGCGGGCGTTGCCCACGTGCGACGGCGGGGACGCCGCCGCCACACCATATCAAAATTCAATCGGAATCGTCACAATCGACGACATATCAACCAGAATGCCTTCCGCATGGGCCCAGTCGCCCGGCTGCGTAACGGCGGCCGTCATGATTTTGGAACTGACCGTTCGGCCATCTTCCAGTTCGAGCACGACGCGGAAACGGCGCAGTTTGTAATAGTCCTCCGCCGGATTGAGCAATTCGAAGCGATTGTACTTCACAAGAGCCTTCAACGCCTTGTCGTTCAGTTCGTTGCGGACTTCCTCGCCCCATGTGTTCTTCGTCTCGTCGCCGGCGGAAGCCTTCAGCAGGCCGAAATTAACGCCGTTCAGCACGCCAAAGCTTTCATACGAGCCCGGCGTACTGTTGAAGCCCTGCCCTTCATAGCAGAACCAACCACGTTTTGCTTTTCGTAAGTCCGCCGTTGTCAAGCCTTTGACGTAGTCTTTCGGTTCTTCGAAGGAGAATTGTCCGCCTAGCTTGTCCAATGTCCGTGCAAAACGCAAGTCCTTTGATTCCAAACGCATTTCCGCCCAGCAGGACCAGTCGCCTGTCGAATTGTCCGCAGGACCGACGTCGCTGACCAGCTTCAGTTGGATGGTCTGCCCTTTCCACGGGGCCAGATTCGCCTCGATAGGCTTCCAGGCATGTTCCTTCACACGCTGTTCGCCAACTTTCGTCTCCTTTCCTGCGGCATCCTTCACATAAACATAGAACCAAATGCCGTCGCCCAAATCGCTGCCGTCATTCTTGCCGACCACCGCACGGAACATCGCGCCATCATCATCCGGAACATCCATATTATACGTCACATACGTATAGCCGACACCGCCCATGTACGGCGGATGCATGAACCAGCCGCTCTTCAGCACGCCGTCGCAGGCCAGCCCCGCTTCCGTTCCAGCCTTCCAGACGGCACTCGCCCCCGTGTTGCCCATCGACTCCTGTTCCCTTCCTTTGCGGAAACAGACGCCTTTAGAAATAGGCGTCTGCCAGTTGTAAGGATACGGTATTGGCTTGTACACGACATTCAGACCAAGAACGACTGTCTGCTTCGTCGAACCCGACGCTAGCGACAGTTCCGCCGTACGCATCTCCGTTTCAAACATTTCCGGCATTTTGAACAGCACCTTCGCGCGGCCATTGCCGTCCATGGCGACCGTCTTGGACATTCCTTCAAACGTGCACGCAAGTTCCTTCACGTCAGGGCGTTTAGCCGTGAACGCGAATTCGACATCGTTATCGACCATGCTGAAATCGACGCTGACGAGTTCATCAACTGTGAAATCAATCCACTGTCCGTTGATTTCAAACCAGATACGCTGTCCTTTCTTCGCGTCGTCAGGAATCGTCTTCGTATGCTTTTCACCTTTATAATCCATGATTTCGACCGTTTCACCAGCCGCGACTACGCTGTTGTCGCTCTTCAAATCAGGCAACCGTTTCACTTTGCCTAACATCAGTTTGTAACTGAAAGCGCCTTCCACAGGCAAAACGTATGTCAAACCACGAGCATGACGGAGATTCGCCTTGCCGATTTCCTTCATTTCCTTGTCCAACGCTATCGCTTCACCGACGATGTCATTGCCCCAAACAATTCCCCAGCCGCATTCTGCGCTGTTTACCGGAATGAATTCGCAGGAATTGTCATCGATTTTGCGCAACACACCCGCGCCGCTTGCCGCCGCCAGCGGGAACCGCTGGAACGCCTTGTCACGACCGTCGATGTAAATATAATCAGGCGTGACGGCGTAGTCGCAACGGCTACCGGCATGTTCGGCGGAGATGGCATCGATTGTGCCGTCTTCCGTCCAGCCTGCGTAACCTTGTGGCGGAAGATTCACGTCACGACCGTTGAACGTCGTCTTCATCCATTCCTTCACATTGCCGTTTGTCGCGACACAAGTGCCGTCCTTGTAACGGACAACAACTTGAGACCGCTTATAGACGCCGTTCGCCAGCGCCGCGCTCGTATCGTAGATTTTGCCGTCCGCATCGACATAGCCGATCGTGTCCGCGCTCACCTGCGTATAACGTTCATGCAGTTGCTGCAACATGAAATAGCCACGCATCGTACGGCGAATGCCCCCCATGCTGACGAGGAAGCCCGGATGACCGAACGCCAACGTCGCCGCCAGAAAGCGGTCCACCGCCGCATCCGTGCCTTCTTCACCGACAATCTTCCAGCGGCCGCGGAAGAACATCTCATGGTTGCCCATGCCGAAATTGCACTCCTGGTCATGGATCTTGCGCAGATCGAAATCCACAAGCCACGGATCCGACGGCAGATAGTACGAACGATCCTGCGCGTAGTTGCCGTCCGTCAGGCCGCTGTAGAAGCAGAAATGCGGCCCTTCGGAATAGACGGGGCCATTCCACGCTTTTTTCTGATGGAGCATGATTTCGCCGTAGGAATAGAACGTCGCGGCGAACGTGCCCGCTCCGGGCACGCGATAGTCATAGTCGCAACGACCCCAAGGAGTTACGGATGTATGGACATCGCAATATGCCGTGCTGAAATGGAATTTCTTCTGGTTGATGGGGCTCAGTTCCGCGCAATATTCGATGGCGTACTGCGGCTTCGGGCCGTAGCAGCGCGCCCATGCGGGCTGCAATTGGTTGTCCGCCATGCGGGCGATCATGTCCGTGCTCCAATATTCGTTCACAGGAGCGAAATCTGTGAAATTGTTGTACGGACCATAGACGAAACCAAGCGTGTCCTGCATGTAGCGTGCGTAGTCATACATGCCTGCGTCACCGCCTTTCTTCGGGGCGGCCTTCGTCCTGAAGGTGAAGCTTTCGCCGCCGTCGCGCCAGCAGACTTCATGGTCGGTGATGAGGCATTTGCGCATGCCATGCCGCCAAATGTTGTACCAATAGGCTTTGTCGCGTTCGCGATTGCCTGCGCCATGCGCACGCCACTGATGCGTTCCCGCGATATGCTTCCACGGCGATTTCGGATTCGGAATGTTCGGCAGCGTCTCTTCGAATTTCGGACTGACCGTCACGAAGAAGCGTTCGAAGCAGTCGTTCACCGTTCCGTCCGTTTTCGGAATATATTTCACGCCACCATTGGCGTAGGCGATACCGTCCGCCACGCGGCTGTCGCCCCACGGCGTACTCGCGTTGGAACGATACCAATCCGTATGGGCCATGTAGAACAACGGCTTGTCCGCCGTGCCCGAAACAACCGCTCCGGGCCGTCCCGCCGCATAATCATAATATGGTATGAGAAACGCACGCGGCTTCTCCAAACCTTTCGCGCCGCCATAGGCTACCGCGCCAAGATTGCCACCAAGCGACTTCGTGTCCAGAATCAGCGTCTTGCCCTTCATCTGCATCGTGTAGGTCGCGTCGAAAGTCTTCTCTCCCAACGAATACTTCCATGTGGTAACAATGGATTTTCCAACGAGTTCCGCCTTCAGAAGCTCCGCCTTTTCGGGAGCCTGCCCGCGATTCTGCGCAGGAAATTGAGCGCCGCCGCCGAACAGCGGCTGGAACCATGCGCCGTCGTTCCATTTCATCTGGATGTCGTCCCAACGGCCGCTCTTCGGTTCATAGCGCATGACGAGATTGCCATCGCTTCCCGCATATGTCAATTCAAAGGCGTTACCGTCTTGCTTCGCGTCATTTACGCTTCCCGGAGCCGCGCTGTCCGGCAAAATCGTGTCTTCACGCGTCGGAAACGGCAGACGGCCTGGACCGTTGTTCGCGCCAGTGCCCTGCCCTTCGAACATGTCGATGCCACGTAACGGGCGCGGTTTGAACGTCAACGGCTTGAATTCTTCTTTGTGCATCGTCAAACTGTCGAAATACAGCGTGCGATCCGCCTTGTTCTTGCCGTTCGTGATTCGGATGCCGTTGAACGTGACGCCGGGCTTCACCAGCCGTCCGATCTGGTCGTTCGTCAAACGGCGCAGCGGCAAAAACCATTCCTTCCAATCGACCGTCTTCAAAAAGACGGCTTCCTCTTTCTCCTGTCCGGGCACGCCGAACAAAATGCTGACGCCGACGCGCGGCGTCGAGACGTCCGTCACCCACGCCCAGTTGTTGCCGTATATCCAGCAGCCGACCATATCATAATCAGCTGGAACGGGAATCGGCTGCGGCGGACGGATCGTCACGCTCGGAGTCCCATTTCCTTCATAGCGGTAAGTAAGCTTGCCGACGTATTTTCCGAACAATTGCTGTTCGCGTGTCCGCTCGAATTTCGCAATGGAATTTTCCGTCTCGACGGTCCATCCGTCCAGATTTTCGAAATCAACCAACGCCGGCCAGTCGTCCTTCGTCCGTCCTGCCCAGTCCATTTCATAGGGCCGCACGCCGACCGTCTCTTCTTGTCCAATCGCGGAAATACCAGCCGCCATGCACACGATGAACGCCAACAGACTTGTGTGTCTCATTTTGCCTCCAGTGGTGTTTTTTCCAATATGTTCAAATTTATTATTTTAACGTTATTCAAGCAGACGTCGTCAATCCGCCTGAGAGCACCATTTTTTCATGACGTCCGCCGCCGGTTTCCCGTAGATGGTGAAACCACGGTCGCCCGCCGGATCGGATTTGAATTCCGCCCGGTAATTGTTCTCGTCCCATTTCCACCAGAACAAACCGCCCCACCACGGATGCTCTGAAAACAGACGGATGACGGCTTCCATGTAGTTCGCCTGCTGCATGCCATCGTATTTCGTCCCGTTTTTCCAATAATAAGGCAGCGTGGTGCCTTTTTCCGTGGAGCAACAGCCGCATTCGCCGCAATAGAAACATGTTCCGAGTTTTTCGGCGAACAGTTTCATCTTCTCCGCATGCGGCCGCAGGAATTCCACCATGTTCTCTACCGTCCCGTTGCCGTCTTTCGTGGCCGGATAATAGAAACTCGTTCCGACGGAATCCAACGCGTAGAACCAGAAGTTCTTGTCGTCCAGCTTGTTGATAAACTGCTCCGTATTGACTAGCGACGTCGTCAAATGCCCTTTGTACTGTTTTCTGGCCAAATCGATGATTTGCAGCCAGTTAGTCGAATGACCGACCATCTGGTTCAGTTCGCTGTCCATGCCATACGCCTCGCAACCGGTCTTGGAGGCGATTCGCAGATAATGGCTTGTGCAAGCCGCGTAGTTTTTGAACCATTCATCACGGTAGCGGAACGGGCGGTCATCGAAAACGACGCCTTGCGGCGTGACGACCTGACAACGCTGCGTTCCATCCCAACATTCGATCATCGGTCGCAACATGATCTTTATCCCTTTGGAATGGAGATAGTTGATGATTTCGACCAACTCTTCGTCTCCAGGCGTTATCTGGAAATCACGATACATGCGAGTGCTGTAATAGGCGTCCTGCATGATTGTGACGACCAGGCAGACCCACGGGATATTGAGCTCCGCAATGTGCTCGACCTCCCGTCTCGCGGCATCGGAGGAAAAATACCCATTCCGTCCGTAATAGCCGAATGTAATCCCTTTGAACATATTTATCTTCCTTGACGGTTATTTCCCGTCTGTATGCAAACAAGATGAATCCATTACCCATTTATATTATATATTATTGTAATATCGCTCCACTGTTTTTCAAATTACCCCAAAATGTTTTTCCCAGACACGGCAATTACCGCTTTCCGCCCCTGAATAGATGTCGTGTGTTTTCATTTCTTTTTTATGAATAAGGTTGCCGATGGCTTGTAATTCGCCGCTTTACCATTACGTTTATTGGTTTGCATGTACATTTGAGTCATTCCACCCTAAAACCTGCCGCCACGCGGCAACCATTGGCGGATCAAAATATGAAAGAAATCATGTTCACGAAAATGCTGCAGGACAAGACCATCCCGCAGCTCGCACAAATCGCACATGAATGGCAGTTGGACGGTTTCGACCTCTGCGTCAGGCCGGACTATCCTGTCAATCCGGACAACGTCTACGAAGAGCTTCCGAAAACCGTCGCTTACATGAAGTCCGAAGCCCTTGTCATTCCGATGGTTACGGGTAACTTTGACCTCCTCACGCCGGATCATCCGACGGCGCTTCCACTGCTGAAAGCCATGGACAAGGCGGACGTCCGTCTCCTCAAGCTCGGCTATTTCAAATTCGATCCATGGACGATGAACTACCAGGTGGAAGTCGCCCGCGTAAAAGCGATTTTCAAATCATGGCTTCCGCTCGCTCGGCAGTACAACGTCAAGATCTGCTACCACACCCACAGCAACAAGAACATCGGCATGAACGGCGCCGCCATGGCTCATCTGCTCGAAGATCTTGATCCGCTGTATTTTGGCGCATATATCGATACAGGCCACCTCCGCGCGGAAGGCGAAGACTTCGCCACCGCTCTCGGCATGATCCGCCCGTGGCTCTCCATCGTGTCCGTAAAGGACATGCTCGTCGAACGCATCTCCAAAGAAAACCATGGTTCCACGAAAAACCAATGGCTTAGCGCAGGCCAAGGCATGGTCGATTGGACCTACGTCTTCGACTGCCTCCGCCGCGTTGGTTTCGACGGCCCCGTCTCCATCCACTGCGAGTTCCATGACCAAGGCGATCCCTTCATGGTTCGCGCACAACGCGAAGCAGCATTCTTCCGTCCGTTCTTCCAGACCAAGCCGGCTGAATAAAAATTTTCGGTCGAGTCATTGACACCATGCATCCTCACTGCCAACAGCAAAAACGAAACGGCCTCTTCTGGACGGCGAAGCTTCCCGAACTGCCTCCGCTCCATTTCTTTGGAGCGTTGCATTTCGGTACGGAAGAGATGTATCCGCTCCCGCAAATGCTTGAAGACGCCTATCAGGCCGACGATGCCATCGCCTTTGAAACCAATCTAGGCGAACTCTCCACGCCGCGCTTCAACGCCATGATGACGGACATGGGCCGCCAGCCGAACAGCTCGCATCTCTCCCAGAATCTCAAGGCCGAAACGTGGAACAGCCTTTCGGCCATGTCGTTGAAGCTTGGATATTCGCCGGAATACATCGATACATTGCAAAGTTGGTATTGCGCATCCGTTCTGACTAGCGCCGCGCTTCGTCTGGCAGGACTCAATTCGCATCTCGGCATCGACGGCTATATCTTCCAGCGTTCCGTCATGGAACAGCGCCCCGTCATCTGCCTCGAAACGCCGCAGAAACAATTGGAACTGCTCGCCTCCATCAATCCCGAAACGGATGAAGTGTTTATCCAACATACCATCCGCGAACTCGCCGACATGGCCAAATTCTCCCATGAAATGCTTGATTATTGGCTCGACGGCAACGCCAAAGGCCTTGCACGCCTCGTCGCCGACGGTTTCGAAAACAACAACGAACTCCAGAAGCTCATGCTCGAAGACCGCAACCGCCAGTGGTTCGACAAGCTTCATTCCGCCAATCTTCAGAACATGTCCGTCCTCTCCGTCGTCGGCGCAGGCCATCTCGTCGGACCGGACAGCATTCTCAACTTATTCCAAAAGAACGGCTACGTCGTCACGGCGGGAAGCCAACCACAGCAAGTTTAACACGATTCACCATAAAATTGGAGCCAAACATGAAAGTCCCACTGCTAGACCTCAAGCCACAATACGAGACTCTCAAGGATGAAATCCAGAAGGCCATCGCTGAACTCAGCGCCACCCAGATGTTCATTCTAGGCCCGCATGTCGTCGAATTTGAAGAAAAAGCCGCAAAATACTGCCAAGCCGGCTATGGTTGCGCCGTCTCTTCCGGTTCTGACGCGCTTCTCATCGCCCTCATGGCTGAAAACATCGGCCGCGGCGATGAAGTCATCACCACCCCTTATACGTTCTTCGCCACGGCTGGCGCCATCGCCCGCGTCGGTGCCACGCCTGTTTTCGTGGATATCGATCCCGTAACATACAATATTAATCCAGCTCTCATCGAAGAGAAAATCACACCACGGACGAAGGCCATCATTCCCGTCCATCTCTATGGCCAGAATGCCGACATGGACGCCATCATGCACGTCGCCAAGAAGCATCATCTTCTCGTCATTGAAGATTCCGCCCAGTCCATCGGCGCTGAATGCAATGGCCGCCGTTCTGGCTCCATCGGCGACTACGGTTGTCTTTCCTTCTTCCCTTCCAAGAACTTAGGTTGCTTCGGAGATGCAGGTATGGTCATCACAAACGACAAAGAGAAGGCCCATCGCCTCGAAATCTTCCGCAACCACGGCTCCGAACCCAAATACCACCACCATTTCATCGGCGGTAACTTCCGCATGGACGCCCTCCAAGCCGTCATCCTCAACGTCAAACTCCCGCATCTTGACGAATGGACGACAAAACGCCAATTGAACGCTCTCGACTACCACAATCTGCTCGACGGCGTCAAAGGCATTGATCTCCCGCAGACAGCTCCTTGGGCCAACCGCCATGTCTTCAATCAATACATCATCCGAGTCCACGGCGGCAAACGCCAGAAAGTTTGGGACGCTCTCAAGAAAGCCGAAATTGGCTGTGACGTTTATTATCCCATTCCGCTCCATTTGCAACCTTGCTTTGAATATCTCGGCCACAAAAAAGGCGACTTCCCCGAATCCGAAAAAGCGGCGGACGAGACGCTTGCCATTCCGATCTATCCCGATCTGACGGCTGAACAAAAGCAATATGTCGCTACGACAATAAAAGACGCCATGCGCTAAACGAGTCTCCGTAATCCATTCTGAATGAAGCACTACCACCCATACAAACCAGAAAATAAAGGCGAGAATGACGCAAAGGTCTCGACCAAAAGCGCCATCATCATCTACTGGCGCCTTTTCCGTACGTTTGCCTTGCGCTACTGGTTCCGCCTGTTCCTCGGCATCACCGCAGGCCTGGTCATGGGTGGTGCCATGTCCGCCTACCTCCGTTTTATGGATCTCGGACTTAACGCCTTGGAAACAGGTTATGTCAAAAAAGACACGGAAGGCAAACGGTCGCTAGTCGATAAGTTACAGGAATCCAAGACGATCCGTTGGCTTGGCTCCAAACTGGAGAAATCGTCGCCGCCGTCGGATCAGCCTGCCGTGCAGGAGCCGAAGGAAGAATCAGAAGCCGTGCCCAAGCCTGAAAAGAAGCACGGCGAAGGTTCTTTTGTCTCGAAAATCAACAAGATGACATCGCGTTTCGGAATCGAAGTCGATGACCAGGAGGCCATCTCCCTCCCGTTGCTTTGTCTTCTCATCGGCCTGATGTTCGCCTTTTTCTTCCTGAAGGCACTTGGCGAATTCATCAACAAATATTTCATCCGATGGGTCGCGTCCCGTGCCATCACGGACATCCGTATCGAACTTTTCAATAAACTCCAGAATCAATCGGCAGCGTTCTTTTCGGAAAATGACGTCGGTAGCCTCGTATCTCTTTGCACGAACGATACCTCCATCGTGGAAAATACAATCGCCCTTTCCGCTTCAGAACTCTGCACGTCCCCAATCCTTATACTTGTCGCGCTAGAATTCATCATCCAGAAGGCCGTCTCCGTTCATCTGCTTAAGCAGTCTTTATGGCTGATTATCGCCATGCCCATCTGCATCCTGCCTGTCCTCTGGCTCACCACCTATATACGGCGTTATCAACGTAAGGTATTGCAAGGCATATCGTTGCTTGTCACGAAAATGACAGAGAACTTCTCCGGAATCCGCGTCGTGAAGGCTTTCAACACAGAAGAATATGAAAGCAAGAAGTTCACCAAGGAATCCAACCGCTATTTCCGCTCCGTCAAACGCGCCATGTTGGCGGATGTCTTCATGCAACCCGCCATGCAGCTTGTCGCCATCGCCCTTGCGGCCTTCTTTTTGGTCATCTGCTACCATTATAAAGTATCCCTCGCTACGCTTGCCGTCATCGGATACGCAGCGCAACAGGCCTACAAACCTATTAAAGAACTCGCAAAACTGAATTCCCATCTACAGAAATCCGCCGCCGCATGCGAACGAATCTTCAAGTTGCTCGACACGGATTCGCAGCTTAAGTATCTGACGGATAATCCATTGCAACCGTCAACGTTTGAAAAGGACATCGTCTTCAACGACGTTTCGTTCTCCTACACGCCGAATTCGCCAGAAGTCATCAGCCATTTCAGTCTCACCATTAAAAAAGGCCAGTTCGTCGCCATCGTCGGACAGACCGGCTCCGGCAAGTCAACCGTCGCCAATCTCGTCTCGCGTTTCTATGATCCTGTCAGCGGCACCATCGCCATCGACGGACAGGATTTGCGCAATATCGACAACACCGCCCTCCGCAAGCTCATTGGCATCGTCTCGCAGGACACGTTCCTTTTCAACGACACGATCCGCGAAAATATCCAATACGGCTCGCCAGATGCCACCGAAGAACAGATTCAAGAAGCTGCACGGCAAGCCAATGCGGACGAATTCATCCTCACGGAGACAGATAAATTCGATCATATGGTCGGTGAACGCGGCGCGCTCCTTTCAGGCGGCCAGAAGCAACGACTCGCCATCGCCCGCGCATTGCTTAAAAATCCACCCATTCTCATTCTCGACGAAGCGACTTCCGCTCTCGATACCGCCACGGAACATCTTGTCCAGAAAGCGTTTAACACACTAATGAAAGACCGTACCGTCATCGCCATCGCCCATCGTCTCTCCACCATCGTCGATGCCGATCTCATCGTCGTCATGGACCATGGCCGCATCATCGAGCAAGGCACCCACGCCGAGCTTCTCCAGCACGATGGCGCCTACAAGAAGCTCCATGATCTGCAATACAATACGCCGGAATAGCCTGACGGCTATGCCTATGGCTTATGGCTTATGGCTTATGGCCAAAGGCTTAAATCCCTTGAAACCCTTAAATCCCTTATATAAAACCTTTAGGAGACACAAATCATGACAGAAAAGCTCAACCGCAACACCTATCTTTCAAAGCACGTCGGCGACTTCCCGGAAAAGGCCGATATCCTCGGCCGCGAATTCGTCAAAGTCGATGACCTCCGCTACGGCACCAACCCGCACCAGACCGCCGCTTTCTACAAGCCCGTCGGCCGCGATTGCGTCATCGGTGACATGCAGGTCCTTAAAAACGGTAAATCCGGCCTCTCCCAGACCAACCTGGAAGACATTTCCTTCTCCCTCAACATCGTCAAATTCTTCGACATTCCCGCCTGCGCGTGCATGAAGCACGTCAATCCCTGCGGCGCCGCTTGCGCCGTTCCAGGCGACACACTGAAAGACGTTTACATCAAAGCCCGCGATTGCGACGCACGTGCCGCCTTCGGCTCCGTCATCGCCTTCAACGTGAAAGTCGATGCCGACACCGCCCGCGAAATCATGACGACGTTCGTCGAATGCGTCGTCGCCCCTGATTTCGAGCCTGAAGCCGTCGCAATCTTCTCCGATCCGGAAGCGAAGCTCAACAAGCATGTCCGCATCCTCAAGTGCGGCGATCTCAAGAAGTTGCCGAAATATGTCGGTGATGATATCTCCGGCTACCAGACCTTCAAAGTCCTCGCCGACGGCTGCCTCGTCATCGCGGATCCGCTCATGACGAACATCCATTCCGTCGCCGATCTGAAGCCCGCTGAAGCCGACAGCAAGACGCTCGGCCATGTCGTCAGCACCGTCAAGGCGACGCCCGCGCAGTTGCAAGACATTCTCATGGCGTGGTATGTGAACATCTCCGTCCGCTCTAACGGCGTCGTCATCGTGAAGAACGGCGGCACGCTCTGCGTCGGTACAGGCGAACAGGACCGCGTTGGCGCCGTCGAACAAGCCATCGTCAAATTCAATGACAAATACGGCGGTAAGGAAACCATCAAGGATGCCGTCATGGCCTCCGACGGTTTCTTCCCCTTCCCCGACGGCGTAGAAGTCGCCGCGAAGGCTGGCGTGACGGCCATCATTGCCCCGTCCGGTTCCCTGAAAGACGCCGATGTCATCCAGCGTGCCAACGAACTGGGCGTCGCCCTCTTCCACGCTCCTGAACGCGTCTTCTCGCACCACTAAGCTGTCCTGCGGACAGCGCTAATGGCTTATGGCTTAAGGCTTATGGCCTAAAGCTTAAAGCTTAAAGCAAATTGCCGCCATTTACTGTGACATATAGAAAAAGCCTATGTCTGAACACTTTCAGCCATAGGCTTTTTCTTATCCTTTCCGTCCCTTCCGTATTATCTAACCACTAACCACTAACCGCTAACCGCTAACCGCTAACCGCTAACCGCTAACCACTAACCACTAACCACTAACCACTAACCACTAACCACTAACCACTAACCACTAACCACTAACCACTAACCACTAACCACTAATAATCGCGTATTCCACGCCAAATGATTCCGCGACTTTCGCTATCGTCGCGGCATGATGGCCGACGCCTAACGCGAAATGATGCGTCGGGCCTTCCGCCACCCACCGTTTCAAAAATGTCCGCACGTCCGGCTGGAACTTGCCATGCGTGTTCGTATTGCCCGTCGGCGGAATCGGCCCGGGCATCGATTCGCCTTCGGCGATCACCATCTTGAATTTGCCGTTCGCCGTCACACCGATGCTCAACAGAGTGATAGGCCCCGTCTGGATGTTGAACTCAACGCCTGCTCCCATTCCAGGCTTGCCGTGGTATTTCTTCAGACTGCGGATGACGGGACGGCGGTCCGCAATGTTCACATGGTGCGGCCCGTCATGGCCGACCAACACCGAATCTCTCACGAAATCAATGGGATGGAACTCCGCGAAACTGCCGCCGATGTCCAGTCGGTCCATGATGAACATCGCAATGCATGTCTTGATGTCGAATTCGCCGCACATCGGGAAGCCCGCTCCCGTCAATAGTGAATTGCCGACGATGAAATTCGTCACCAACGTCCGCATGTCGCTGCCTGCCTCCGCTTCGTAATAATACGCAAAGCCGTCCAATTGTTTGGCTTCCACAAATCGTTCGAGCGCCACGGCGGCCCGCGCCGCCACATCAAGATCCGCATCCGTCAGCTTCGTCGTCAACGGATCGGAAACAGGATCCGGCGTGTCGAAAAATTCCAATATGCGGCGTTTCATCGCAACGACGTCTGTGTCGCCGCTTGTCAACGGCCTGAAATGGCGCATGATTTCATCTGCTTCGCATGGAACGACATGCGCACCGAAAGCCGCCGTCACCGCCGTCGGATCAGCCTGCATGTCCAGCATCGTGTCCAACACATGGCCCATCAGGCCAAGCCGCGCCTTGCGCAAGTCATGCCGCACATGTGCAACGGACACCCATTCAGCGATTTCCTCATCCGCCACGGCGTCGCCTTCCAATTGGCCGATGATGACAGGCGGCACAGGCCGCCCCAACCGCATCGCGACGCCTGTGAATTCGGGCACGGAGCACAAATCATCGTTGCACAGTTGCATGTACGTCGTGCCATGCGCGTAGTCCATCGCCGCCATCGGCTGCAACGCCACCAACACGACTGGACACGAAACCGACTTCACGATGATGCCAAACGTTCCGCTCGTTCCATATGTCACCATATCGACGAACAGCAGATCCAGATCCGACGCAAGTATCTTGGGCAACGCGGCGTACGCTTTCTGTGAATTGTCGATCATGCCGAAATCCACGACTTCCGCGCTCAACGCCGTGACTTTCTTCTTGAAGACTTCCGTCTTCGACAGCAGTTCGTCCAGCAGTCCGTCGAACTGCCTCCAATATGTGTCCAGCCCAATGCTCATGATGCCGATGCGGGCATTCAGCGGCTTTCTGCGTGGGACTTTCATGATCACCCTCCTAATGAATTTATATGTTTATTATTCATTAATTTATTAAGTAACATTCTGTTCAGCTAAGCAGCTGTATTTGCTTTCAGCTTTCAGCTTTTAGCTTTAAGCTTGCCCATAATATACCATTTTCGCAAAAAAATACTCATGTCGGCTTGAAGAATCGCGTTGCCGCGCTAACTTATAGATAGTTACCAACCCGATGGTAGGGTACTCAAGTGGTCAACGAGGGCAGACTGTAAATCTGCTAGCCATGCTTTCCTTGGTTCGAATCCAAGCCCTACCACCATTTTTATTTTGGTAGGGTACTCAAGTGGTCAACGAGGGCAGACTGTAAATCTGCTAGCCATGCTTTCCTTGGTTCGAATCCAAGCCCTACCACCATTTATACAACAGGCGTGAACATAACATTTTATGCTCACGCCTGTTTTTTTATCCCCAAAAAGTCTCGCCCTCCGGGAGAGGTGACGCGACAGCGGCGGAGAGGGATAAGTCTTGCCTTCTGGCAATACTATTCCACCACAATCATTATCTTATCCACCATAGGCTCCACGTCTTTCTCCCATGGACGCTTGTTTTCGAATTTCAACTCATAGCGGCCAGCCTTCTTCGCTTCAAAATAGAAACGGAAAATGCCTGGCGCACCGGAAACGATGCGGCTTTTTTCCTCCGTCACATAGTCGTTCTTCTTCAGTTCAACGCCATCCACCGTGTCCTTTCCGCAATAAAACCACGAAAATCCCGTCGTGATATTGCCCTCCGCAAGGATGACGAATTCCTCAGACATTTTGACCTGAAATTCCTTAACTCGCCCTAACATCGCCGACGGCAAAGACGGCTCTTTTGCAACTGGCTCCTCCTGAGTTTTTTTCTTCCCCCTCCATACATGACATCCGCACAGCAATCCCATAACCGCCACCAACATGCAACATACAATGATCGTCTTCATTCCCATAACCTTTTATATTATATAATTAACAATTAACAATTTATGATTTACAATTGAAAAATCCTCCAGCACAGGGGAAGGTGTCGCGTAGCGACAATGAAGGATAAACCAACCATAAGCTCCTGCCTTGCAATAATTATGCATTATGAATTGAAAACTCTGTCACATGCCCTCCCCTGCACATGCGTCTTGTCGAAATCATACCTCCACTGGAATCCCACGCTACCACCGAAAACAATCGTCTTCATCGACAGCTTCCCGTCGCTGAATTCGAACAACTTCGCTTCGAATGGTGCCTCGCTGAACGCAGGCGCAGTCACCAACTGCGTTTCATTCAAACGTCGTCGTATCGTCATGTGGTTGTGGCCTCCCAGCCATGCCAACGGCTTCAGCGATTCGCATGTTTCGCGAACATATTGTTGGAACGGTTCATGCGGCGCATGCAGATCATGATCCAATCCCGTCTGGGCGGGCGGCAGACCGCATGGTTGCGAATGGCTCACGATGATTCGCGGCATATCCTGCGGCCCGTCGAAAAGCCTCGACTTCTGTTCGTCCGTAAACCACGCCAGTTGTGGCTCTTTGATATTCCAGAAGGCCGGTCGCGGTCCCCAGTTCGAGCACAACACGTCAATCCGCAAGCCGTTTTCGATGATCGTGTAATCGATGGCACCGTCGGGAAACAATTGCGGAGTTTCTTCCAACCACGCGGCGACGGAATCGTCCTCCGTCAGATCATGGTTGCCCAACGACAGATAGACACGACACGGCAATCGCTTCATCAGCTGCCCCGCCAGACGCATGTTTTTGCGATTCCCCCAATCCGCAAGATCCCCCCCATGAACGACAAATGATACGTCCTCCTGCCGAATGAAGTCCGACAGTTTGTCAAGCAGTTCCTCCGCATGGCAATTGTATCGCGGCTGTTGTCGATAGCCTTGATCATCCGGCCCCCCATAATGCGTATCCGTAATGAAGATGAATTTCATGTTTTCCCAATGAGAGTTTATGGTTCTGGAGATACTGGATATTCTGGATATACTGGAATCTTTCGCTTTTATCCTCCAAAACAACGTTTTCCGTTTTGTCGTTACTCTCCAGAACTTCCAGAATGAAACATCAGTGTATTCATGTTTTCAATGTAAAAAACGCTTGAACTGTTAATTTATGACATTACTGTATGGTTTTCCAGTTTTTTCGCCCCAAAACACCAACAAAAAGGGAAATCACCATGCCCGAATACGCAACGTTCGAACTGCACCTCCACAGCCAGTGGAGCTATGACGCCCTGACGCCTGTCGAAGAATACTTTAAATTCGCTCGAGAAAGGAAGTTGCGTGCGTTCGCCCTCACCGACCACCATACGATGGACGGTTACGGCGACATGCTCGAATGCGCGAAAAAATATCCCGACGTCCCGTTCGTCGCGGGCGCGGAACTGACCGTCCACTCCCCCATGGGCACGTTCGATCTCGTCTGCCTCAACCTCCCCTGCCAGGAAACAGGTGAACTTGTCGATCTGTTCAAGACCTACCGTGCATGGCAGGTCGCCTACGGCACGGCCATTTCCGCCAATCTCGTCCGCCTTGGATTCGATTTCGACGACGCGGAACGCATGAAAGTCCTGCAAAGCTATCGTCCGCAACGCATTATCGATAAGCAAGGCAACACCCATGTCCGCCATGGAACAATGGTCGAAACCTGCATCCAGCGCGGTTTCTGCAAGGATAAGGAAGGTTACAAAGAACTGACGAAGCAGTATGTCGATGTCCCCCACTATCCGGAATACGACTACGTGATTCCGATTGTGAAACGCGCGGGCGGCATCGTCATCATCGCCCATCCCTACCATTATTTCCATATCAACGACGTGAACCGCATGGACGCCCTCTGTGAACTCTTCCAGCTCGACGGCATCGAATGCTCGCAGTCGTGCTTCCCCGAAGAAATCACGCCGTTCTACCGCGAATACTGCGTGAAGCATAAGCTGCTGTCGTCCGGCGGCACGGACATGCATACGCCGAACTACGAAAAATTCGCCCGCCACTGCGGCGAAGACAAATGGCTCGACGAACTGCTCGAACGCGTCGAACTCCACCACGGGGCATAAGCTGCCGCTTACGCGGAGCTAAAAGAAAAAGCCTAAAGCACTTATCCATAAGCCATTGGGCATCAGCCATAAGCGCCGCCAACGGCAGCACCGATACAGTCTGCTACCTGAACGCCGTGAAATACCACGCGAAGTAACGACGGTGTCCCGCCGTTGCCCGTGCACGTCCAAATTATTGATTATCAACCATGAATGAACACGAATGTTCGTGATTTATCCACTGAACACACTGTAGGAACAGAAACCTCTCGTCTCACGCACAAATTCTTGGCATGAGACGCAAGATGTGAAAGCGGCGTGAGAGGCTGATGCAAGTCACCTCCACGCCGAATATGTCATGTGCCGACGGCGGTACATTCAATATTTTCAGTTGTTATCTCAATCAACCGATCAAAAGCCAAAAGAAACCATTTTCTAGGCTCGTCACCGCAAATATCGTCATATTCATTCCAATAAGTGAACCAACGCCAGTATGTAAAGATTGCGGTGCCCAGCAAGAATATATCATCTATTCCTACAACAACTTTTTCAAAACCATCGACATCACGATAATCAATATCTGGAAAAGCTTTTGCAAATGACTGTCCCCCATCCATTTCGAAGCCCATGGCAACACATTCATCCGCGAATGTGGTTTGCTCTATATCACGGCTGTACGCCAATACTTTCGCACGCCATTTACGCGCAAAGGCATTTATAGTTGATTTATCGGCCCGATTGTGATGCCGTCCGTTTTCAGCCTCTTCTTCATGTGGTGTTTTTCGCATATCCACAAAACTTACTATTTCTTATTTCTTAACTCCCTCAAAATCACCTTCGCCAGTTCGTCGCGGATCATGTTGAACTTCCCTTGGTCTTCGAAAATCCGCGTGTAGCGTTCTGTGCTTTCCATGTATGCCTTTTGGGCCGTCTCCTGGAAAATCGCGGGGAACAAATTGTTCAGGAAAATCTGCAGGTCCGACGTCTTCGCCAACTTGCGGAGCTTCTCGTCCTTCACCAACCGCTGATACAAGTCGCCGATGATCACACGGTCCGCCTCCGTGAAGTCGCCTTTGAACAAATCGTTGATCGCCGCAATCACTTCGTCGAGAAGGCTCTTCTTCTCTTCGGCCTTCGGCGACGACGGCTTGATGACCGGTGCGGGCAGCGCGGAAGGCTTCTGCTCCAACGAGATACCGCCTGCAAACGTCCGCTCAAGCTTGTAGAACTCCAGCCGCAGGATGTCGTCGAGATTGATCTTCACGCCCGGATCCTCCGGAATCAGTTTGGAAAGATACGAACTGAAAAGATACTCTTCATGCAGCGGTCGGTCGTACATCCGCGTGATCTGCGCGATATAGCGATACCATTTCACAAACGAACGGATCGTCCGGCGGAAACGCGAACGCTCCTTTGGATCCAATGAGTTGTAAATATCCACGACTGTTTTCAGCGCGCTCGAAATCTTGCCCTGCCGCGTCTTCTCCGCGCCGCGGCGGTCGTTGTAGATGGCGCACACGGCGGCGATGTCATTGTCGCTGTAAACATGGAAGCCACGCAGTTCCTTCTGTTTAGCGTATATCTGGTTTACCTCCACCTCGTCCTCCAGAACGGTCTCCTGATAGTACGGCTGGAAAGCCTCACGGATCTCCTCCGGCATATTCACGAAATCAAGAATGAACGTGTCCTCCTTGCCCGGATAGATGCGGTTCAGGCGGCTCAGCGTCTGCACCGCCTTCACGTCGCGCAACTTCTTGTCAACCACCATCGTATGCAAGAGCGGCTCGTCGAATCCCGTCTGGTATTTCTCCGCGACGATTAGAATGTTGCCTTCGTCGTGGAACACCTCTTTCGTCTGGCTCTCCTTCACCGCCTGGCCGTTGTGGTCGCGGTTCATGCCGCCTTCCGTGTATTCCTTTCCGTCGGGATCGTCAGGATCCTTGATCGAGCCCGAAAACGCAATGAGTATTTCGATTTCGTCATACTTCATCACTTCCAGATACCGCTTGATTTCATGGTAGTAGCGGACGGCGGCCAGCCGCGACGCCGTCACGACCATCATCTTGCCCTTTCCGCCGATGGCCGGCCGCGTGATGGAGCGGTACGTCTCCACGATGAGCTGCGCCTTCTGCTGGAGGTTGTGCGGATGAAGTTCCTCGAAACGGCGGGCCGCCTTCATCGCGGGCGTCGTCGGCATCTCCGGATTGTCCGGAATGCTCTTCGCCAGCCGGTAGAAGTTGCGATACGTCGTGTAGTGCAGGAGGACGTCCAGAATGAAGCCCTCCTCGATGGCCTGCCGCATGGAATACGTGTGGAACGGATGCGGTTTCCCGTCCGCCCCTTTTTCGCCGAATAGGTTCAGCGTCTGCTGTTTAGGTGTCGCCGTGAAGGCGAAGAAACTGAGATTGTCGTGCTGCCCGTGGTTCAGCATCTCCCGCACGATGCGGTCTTCGCTGTCCTCTATCTCCTCTTCGGACTTCCCTTCGAGCTCGGCGTACTCCTTTAGCGCGTCCGACGTGTCCGCCAACGCGATTTTCAGCTTCATCGCGCTGTCGCCCGTCTGGCTGCTGTGCGCTTCATCGACGATCAACGCGAATTTCCGCTTCTTGCTCTTGTCGATCTCCTGGAAGATGATCGGAAACTTCTGCAATGTCGTGACAATGATGCGGATGCCGTCGTTGATCGCGTCCCGCAGATCCTTCGACGTCTTCTTGTCGTCGATGAGCCTGACAAGCCCCTCCTTGTGTTCGAAGCCGTAGATTGTGTCCTGCAGTTGCTTGTCCAGAACCTTGCGGTCCGTCACGACGATGACGGAATTGAAAATCGGCCGGTTGCCGTCGTCGTGGAGGCCCGACAGGCGGTACGCCGTCCACGCGATGCTGTTGGACTTGCCCGAACCCGCGCCGTGCAGCACAAGATAGTTCCGCCCGGAGCCGACGGCCTGCACGTCCGCGATCAATTTCCGTACGACATCCAACTGGTGGTAGCGCGGGAAGATGAGCTGTTTCTTCTTCTCTACAAAGCTAAAGAACTTCTGCAGAATGTCCAGTAGCGAATCCTTCTGCAGGACGTTTTTCCATACATAAGACGTTACGTAGTTGGCGTTTCCGATGGCCGACGGATTTCCCTTGCCGCCGTCGTTGCCCGCGCCGTTGGAGCCTTG
>JAFZIJ010000074.1 GCA_017554445.1 Victivallales bacterium | reverse complement strand
CCCATATCCTCCCTTCGAGACTGTTTTGGATTACACAAGATATCTCATGTCCATTTGTCATGCGGCTTGCACATATGCCTCACTCATGGTCCTCTTCCTTCGCTTTGTTTTCAGCTTTCTTCGTTTCTCCTTTTTTCTTATCTTTCTGGGCGAGGTGGTCTTCAGCATACATCAACACGTATTGATTAACAATAAACATGGCGAACTTTTCGGCCTCTTTTTCCGTAAAGCCGTCCTCTAAAGCAACGTGATACGCCTTCATGAAAATTGTCGTGAACTGCGGCATGGTCATCCGCACGAATATGGCATTGCAATGCGGACTGTCTTTCTCCGTGGTTTTATCGTCATGCCTCTCATTGTCTTGAACGCCTTCGTTTTCCGGACCGTCGGCATTTCTCCTTCTACGACGATGCTGCCATGCGTGATTCGGTTTGAGAACCATTTTCCTTTCTCCTTTCGTTGGGATGTTGTTTTTTCGTAAGATACTCATACATAGGACTATCAGACTACATGAACACTCACTGTCCAGACTTGTCTTCAGCGTCATCACCTGTAGAGAAGGCAGAAAACACCTGACAATCTTCCAATTTTATCTTATATTTGGATTCTATATATCCTTCTGCGAAAGCTTGAACACATACTTCAATCACATGTCTGGCATATGCATCCGCAATTAGATCTGAACAGCCAGCACGCTTCGCCACCTGAATCGCCTCATTATATAACTTTCGTACACCACGTTCCGACAAGCGAAAGTCTATCCTCTTGCCATTATTGGGTACATCCTTTATACAAATATCTTCCACAAGTTTGTCTTCTCCCATAACTTCCTTGAGCGATCTGATTTCTGCCTTCTCTTCATTGTTATTATCCAACACCTTGCGCTTCTTTCTGTTTTCGTCTTCTTTGATGTGCATGTTTTCCTCCTTGAAACAACTGACTCTGATTCTTTTTGATGTTCAAACGAAACATCATTCACAAATTAATTTATATTTTCCTTTTATTGAATATTATCACCATCCTTATCAATTCTTTTTCGATTAATTTTCACTCATTAATTCAACAATACAATATTTTCATTTTTGATAATATTTATTCATTCTATCATTCATCTCACATTAAGGTAAAGCATCCGTCTATGTTCATATCATCTACTATAGCCTGTCCAAATAAAAATGCAAGCCATATTTATCATTTTATGAAATCATAAAGAATCACAGAAAGTCATACAAAATTGATGACTTATTATGATTTTTTATGACTTTTTATGATTCTCAATGACTTTTTACACACAAAAAAGCCCCTCTCCACGGATATTCAAAAGGAGAGGGGCTACTGAATTTTTATTTAATGTGTCTTTTTAAATAACGAAATTAAGCATTAAGCATTCAGCATTCAGCATTCAGCATTATAAATTAACGTATGGTTATTTCCGCCCAATAGGCGGCTTCGCAGAACCAGTTGTCGGGGAAATTGTTCAATGAAATCGTCACATGCTGGCCCGCGAACGGACGCAGATCCATCGTCACTTTCTGCCATTCATTCTTGTCGCCAATTTGCTGTATCTTCTTGGTCAACACAGTGTTGCCATTGACACTTCCAATCAGTGTGAAATCGCCTTTGCCGCCCTGTGGCGCCACCACGATGTCCAATGCCGTCACGTCAGCAGGCAAATCCAACGTGCGAGAAAGAATCGCGCCTGTTTCTTTGTCCAGCGGATGCGTCCGCAGGACATGGCCCCGCCCCGCATGGCTTTCCACGTAGCCGGGCGTCATGTCCGGAGCGTTCGGCGACGTCTTCCAGCCTGGAAACAAGACATTCACGACATTCTGGACACGTTCCGTCGGATCATCCTTCCCCTTCATCTGCGCGACAAGCGCAGGATGCATTTTCACGACGATCTTGTCCATCTCCTCTTGCGTAAACATCGAATTCGCAATGGGTCCCGGATTCCAGCTCGGTTCATAGGGGGACGGCGTTGGCTTCACCACGGGAATCACCATCGTTTTGCCATCCTCCACGCGACCGCCATTCGCCTTCAAAAACGCCAACGTGAGTTTTTCGCAGACAACCATGAGATCGTCCACGCTGTATTCCGTAAACCAGAATTTGCGTTTGCGGTCAAGTTTGCCGATGAAGCGTTCCTCCAACTTGCTCTTTCCCAACATCGTGCCCAACACGCCGCCCGCGCTGGACGGATTGCAGTCCGAATCAAATCCGCCGCGCATGGAGATGACGACCGTCTTGTCCATGTCCTTTTCGCCGTAAAGCAATCCCAAGAGGACGACTGCGCCATTGAGCCGCACGTCGATATTGCCGTTCGTCTGCTTCAGAAACTCTCGATTGCTGTATTTATCGACGGCCTTTTTCCATGTCGCCTGCCAATCCGTCGGCGCTTCACGATGCCATGCCATCATGTCGCGAACCATTTCCGCATATTGACTTTCCGCCGGAATGCAGGCCAATCCTGCGCGGACGACCGTTTCGATGTCGTCCGAGAAGAACGCCTCCGCGTACATGCCGCCCATGAACTGCCCCGCATAGACGCCGTCGCCGTAATTCATGAGCCGTCCGAACTTCTCGCCCAACTGAATCGCCACCTGCGGCATGCCCGGAGCCAGCAGCCCCGAAAAGTCCGCTTCAATCTGGTAGTCGATGTCATTCGGGCACTTGTTGAATTTCGGATGGGACGAATCCGGCGGCGCGATGCCGAACCGCAGATTGTCGCGGCCTGCCTTGTTGGCGCACCACAGGCCGTAACGGCTGTTCGCGAAATCAATGCCCGCCTGACGGATGGACACATCGATGCCATGTTCTTCCATGGAACGGATGAACGTCATTTCCACATACAGGTCATCCTGTCCGAACGCCTGATTGATCAGTTCAGGCGTCCATTTCGGAACATGTTCATCTGGAATGATTTGATGGTTGAAGCGGAATTCCGTCGGCCCGCCCCAGCAGACACCGATGATCTGACCGAGCCAACCGCCTTCCATTTTGTCACGATACGTCTCCAGCGACAGCTTGCGCTCTTCTGCGTGAAGCAGGCCGCAAGCCATCAACACAGCCGCCATCAACAACTTCCATCTCTTCATACCATCATCCAAAAAATTAATCATT
>JAFZIJ010000073.1 GCA_017554445.1 Victivallales bacterium | reverse complement strand
GTCGGCTTTCTTTCCAGCGCCGCCAATCATGGTAATCGAATCTTTGGTAATCGTCGCCTGCTTGACGCTTCCGAGCATTTCCAGCGTGACATTTTCCAGCTTGACGCCCAGGTCTTCGGAAATGACGGTTCCGCCGGTCATGATGCCGATATCCTGCAGCATCGCCTTGCGGCGATCGCCGAATCCCGGAGCCTTAACGGCGCAGACGTTGAGAATGCCCTTGAGACGGTTGACAACCAGCGCGGTGAGCGCTTCACCATCGATGTCTTCGGCGATAATCAATAGCGGTTTACCGGAAGAGACGACCTTTTCCAGCAGCGGGAGCATGTCGCGCAGGTTGCTGATCTTCTTTTCGTGAAGCAGAACCATGGCGTTTTCCATCTCGCACGCCATCGTATCCGGATTGGTGATAAAGTACGGAGAAAGGAATCCCTTGTCGAACTGCATGCCCTCGACGATTTCGTAGAACGTTTCAGCCGTCTTGCTCTCTTCGAGAGTAATCACGCCGTCGTTGCCGACCTTTTCCATCGCTTCAGCCAGCAGGTTGCCGATTTCGCGGTCGTTGTTGGCGGAAATGGTTCCGACGTTGGCGATTTCTTCCTTCTTTGTTACTTTCTTGCCGATACTGTACAGATATTCGACAGCCGCCTGAACGGCTTTGTCGATGCCGCGGCGAATAGCGGTCGGATTGCTGCCAGCAGCGATGTTGCGAAGCCCTTCCTTGAAAATGGCGCGGGCGAGAATCGTTGCGGTCGTTGTGCCGTCGCCAGCCAGATCGGCTGTCTTCTGCGCGACTTCGTTGACCAGCTTGGCGCCCATGTTTTCAAAGGGATCTTCCAGTTCAATTTCCTTGGCGACGGTAATGCCGTCTTTTGTTACCTGCGGTCCGCCGTAGGATTTGTTCATAATGACGTTGCGGCCGGTCGGTCCCATTGTAACAGCGACCGTGTCAGCCAGTTGTTCAACCCCGCGAAGCATCGCCTGACGGGCTTTATCGTCAAAAAGCAGTTGTTTAGCCATTGTTTGTATTCCTGTTGATTATGAATGCTGAATTGATTTGACAAGCGTTCCAGCCGGCGGAACGAATTCTGTTACGCCCCGCCGACGCTGTAACGTTATGACTATTTAATCGCCTTGGCGAGGATGTCTTCTTCGCGGAGGATTTTGACGTCCTTTCCGTCAACGGTGATGTCGTTTCCGGCGTACTTGCCGTAAATGACTTCGTCGCCAACGACAACGGACAGTTCAGCGCGAGTCCCGTCTTCGAGCAGTTTGCCCGGACCAACGGCGACAACGGTTCCACGCTGCTGCTTTTCTTTGGCGTTGTCCGGCAGAACGATGCCGCCAGCGGTAACGGATTCAGCTTCTTTCGGTTCGACAACGACGCGATCTTCCAACGGTTTCAAGCAAAACTTAGCCATTATATTGTATCTCCTGATTGAATTGTTGTAAAAAATAAGTTGTTAGTTGTTAGTGGTTAGTGGTAAGTAGTTTGATAAATAAAGTCGCTCTGCGTACTAACAACTTACCACTCAAAACTTACCACTCTCTATTACATCATGCCAGGTATTCCGCCCATGCCGCCCATTCCGGGAGCGCCG
>JAFZIJ010000072.1 GCA_017554445.1 Victivallales bacterium | reverse complement strand
GTTTTGTATTTTCGCGGTGTTTTGTTTTGTATTTTCGCGGTGTTTTGTTTTGTATTTTCGCGGTGTTTTGTTTTGTATTTTCGCGGTGTTTTGTTTTGTATTTTCGCGGTGTTTTGTTTTGTATTTTCGCGGTTGGCGAAATTGAAGGAGCCTCCTCACGACATGTACATTCTGAAATTGACTGCTCGTCAAAGGTCGAAAATCAGTTGAATGACGCTTGCAAAAGAATACTGAAACCTTACGTTATCATGTTTTGTCTGTGTAGATTAATTTTCACCAAGGAGACCAAGACATGATGAAACCGATACTCTCAAGTGCGTTGCTGTTGATGACGCTTTCTGCAGGAGCGTTCACCGTCACGGATGCGGGTAAACCTGCGTCGGAAATAGTCATCGAAGCTGATGTGGCCGAACCGATTGTGACAGCCGCGAAAGAACTGCAGCACTGGGTGAAAGAGATATCCGGAGCGGAACTGCCGATTGTGAAAGCGTCGTCAGAAGACGTAAAGAACCATATCCGTTTGACGTATGCGCAAAATGTCATCGCGACTTTTCCAGACGTGGCGGAAAAATTGTCAGGCAACGACGGTTATGCGTTCAAGCAGCGCGGCGATGATTTGTTCGTGCTTGGAAGCGTGCCGAAAGGCGTGCTGAACGGCATCTATCAATTGCTTTTCAAAAATACGGACATCATCTGGGCACGGCCCAATCTTGAATTCGGCACGTTGTTCACGCCAAATCCCAATCTGGTCTTCAACATGACGGATTTCATCGACACGCCGTTTTTTTCCATGCGCGGCTGGCAGACGCGTTACGGCGCGACGGAGGACGAATTCATCTGGGCCGTACGGAATCTCTCGAGCTGGACAAGCTGGTCAACAGGCCTGCGGAAGGAAAACGACGCCTACGGCATGATCAAGGAGATGTTTTTCGGCCACAACATCACAGGCATGTACATCACGGCGGACAAATACTACCAGTCGCATCCGGAATTCTTTCCTGAAATCAACGGAAAGCGCGTCGATTTCAACCATGCGAAACACAGACCGCAGCTGTGCTTTACGAATCAGGAGATGATCGAATGCTTCAAGAAAGAATTCGAATACCACGTCCAACGGGTTCCCGGCTGCACAATCTACGGTATTTTCGCAGAGGACAACTATGAGTTGTGCCAATGTGCCAAATGCCGTGAAGACATCAAGTTAGCCGATGACCGTGTTCTCAAGTACGGCGATCCGGATTTCCAGTCAACGCGTTTCTTCCAATTCCTCACGCCCATTGCGGAATTCGCCAAAAAACGCTTCCCTGACATCCTTATTTCCACATACGCCTATTTCTTCACGGAAATACCGCCGGCCATCGACGTGCCCGACAATGTCATCATTTTGACGTGCCCCATCTACAAAAACGTAAAATTTCCGATGACGGCACCGCAGAACGCCGAGACGTTCAACAAGCTCAACGGCTGGCTCAAGAAGACGGACAAGATCATCCTCTACGATTATTTCGGCCTGACGCGCAAGTTCCCTCGCCCCGTCGATGTCTCTGCCGCGGCGGACTACAAGTATCTCCATGAGCACGGTGTCCGTCTGACGCATTCCGAAATCATGAGCGACAATTTCTACAGAACGGATCCCGAAAAGGATCTCGGCATCGCCGTATGGGATTGCAATTCAATCTATTACTGGACCATGTCGCAACTGGTGTGGAATCCTTATCAAGACATTGACGCCCTTCGCGATGAATATCTGAAGCGTGTCTTCGGCCCTGCGGCGGCGGATGTGAAAGAGTATCTCACCTACACGGAAACCGCCTGGCGTGCGTCTTCCCAGCCGTCCACTTGGTCCACTGACGGCGATGTCAGTTGGGCGAAAGTGGCGGAGCTTGGTTTCGTTCCGAAATGCCGTGCTGCGTTGGAGCGCGCACGCGGCAGAAATCTGTCCGAAAAATCACGGAAGATGTTGGAACGCTTGGCGTTGACGTTTGACGATAACGATACGTTCAAGCTCGATGAATTGAAAGCAAAACTGCTGACGGAATTCCGCGCTGATCCGACGAAAAAACAGAATATGGTCATCAATCCAGGCTTTGAAACGCTGAAACAGCAGGCGGCCGCGAAAGGCATCGACTGGGTTGGATCGCCGTTCGAAGGATGGAGCTTCTGGAAGCAATTTGAATACGGAACGTACGGATGCCGTCCAGGCGAAGGCATTGACGGCTCCAACGCCGCCTATTTCGAAGGCGCGGCCCATGCGTTCTACTTGCAGAAATTCAACGTCACGCCCGGTCAAGCCTATCTCTTCCGCTGTAAGGCAAAGACAACGGATGCCGATGATTCCGTTCAGCTTACAGCACGTTGGCAGAATGAAAAATCAGCATGGGTCTGCGTCTCCGACAACCGCGACTTCTATGCGGAAGGTCTCGTGCCGAACAAATGGTTCCAGTACGAAGGCGTGGTCATCGTTCCCAAAGGCGCCTCGCAAATGGTGCTGCATCTTGGTTCAAGACGGAACAAAGGATGCATCCTGTTCGATGATGCGGAAGTCTATCGACTGAAATAGGCCTTTCGGCCTATTGCCTATGGCTTATGGCTTATGGCCTATGGCTTGTGGTATAAGACATTCGTCCCCAAGAGAATAAGATACTCCTCTTGGGGACGAATGTTAATTGAATCCATTATTCGTTCGGGAAAATCTGGAATCCGGCATAGGCGTCGTTACCATGCTCCACGATATCCAGACCTTTGAATTCCTCTTCCGCCGTGACGCGGAAGCCCATGGTCTTCTTGATGATGTAGAACATCAGCAAGCCAAGACCGAACGCCCACGCGAACGTGCAGCCCGCGCCGAGCAACTGGACACCCAGTTGACGGAAGCCACCGCCGTAGAACAGTCCCGTGTTCGCTTCACCGACTTCCAAGACGGCTTCGGCGTTGAAGAGACCGCAGGAAATCGTGCCCCACAGGCCGTTCATCGCATGGACGCTGACGGCGCCGACAGGATCATCCACGCCTATGCGGTCGAGCGTCATGACGCTGACAGTCACCAGAATACCGGCGATAACGCCAATCACGATCGCGGCTACAGGCGTCACCGTGTTGCACGGCGCGGTAATCGCCACAAGTCCCGCAAGCGCACCGTTGAGCGTCATGGACAGGTCAGGCTTCTTCATGATGATCCATGCCATGATCATGGCTGTGATCATGCCGGAGACGGCGCCAAAGTTCGTGACCAAAGCAATCCGTCCGATGTCGCCAATACCCGCTGTTGTGGAGCCAGGGTTGAACCCAAACCAACCAATCCACAGAATCAGCACACCAAGCGTCGCGATGACCAAGTTGTGGCCTGGAATCGCATTCGGTTTGCCATCAGGGTTGTATTTGCCGATACGTGGCCCGAGCATGATCGCACCCGCCAATGCAAGCCAGCCACCGACGCTATGGACGACGTTCGAACCCGCGAAATCGACAAAGCCAAGGTTGCCTAGCCAACCGGCAGCATCAGCGTTGAAAAGGCTGCCCCAAGCCCACTTGCCGGATATTGGATAAATGAACGCACTGACGATGACGGAATAGACGAGATATGCGGAGAATTTTGTCCGCTCGGCTACCGCACCCGAAACAATCGTGGCGGATGTCGCGGCGAACATCGTCTGGAAGAACATGAACGTCCAGTCCCAATCCGCCGCGCCATGCAGCGAACTCATGAACCAACCGTCCGTGCCAATGAATCCATAGGCTGTTTTGCCGAACATGAACGCGGCGCCAATCAGAAAGAACGCAATGGAGCCCAAACCGAAATCCAGCATGTTTTTCATCATGATGTTGGCCGCGTTTTTCGCACGCGTCATGCCTGTCTCGACCATGGCGAAGCCCGCCTGCATGGCAAACACCAAGATGCCGCCGACAATCGTCCAGACAATGTTCAAGTTAATCTGGACCTGTTCCGCAGACGCCCCTTTGTCCGCAGCGGCAAGCATGCCGGCCGCACCGAATATCATCAAGAGCAGTATTCTCACAGATGTTTTCATGGTCATAATCTCCTATCCTATCGCTTCGCTGCCACGTTCACCAGTTCTGATGCGGATGCATTCGTCCATTGGCAGGACAAAAATCTTGCCGTCGCCGATATGCCCTGTCCGCGCGCCTTCAATGATGCCTTCAATGGTCGTTTCGACGAAATCGTCGTTGACCGCGATGGCCAGCCGTAGCTTCTTGAGCAGGTTGACTTCCCGCAAGGTGCCACGCCATACATTCACATAACCTTGCTGCTGTCCGCAGCCCAATGCGTTTGTCACGGATATCTTGAAAACTTTGCGGGCGTATAACGCCTGCTTGACGGGATTCAGCCGATCAGGCTGAATGTACGCGATGATGAGTTTCATGGTGTGCTCCTGTTGAATGGATTGTAGCCTTCATGTCATGCCCGTACGCGGCATTTCACGAAATGTTTGACTATCTTTAGCAACTACCATGCCAACTCTTCAACAAGCACGCAAATACGCACTAACAATTCCCAAAATTTACATTTTATGTAAAACCATTACATGGCATGTAAACAATTGCTTGTCGCTCCTGTCCCTTCTGTCGTTTCTATCCCTCTCAACCATTTCCCTTGAAAAACATGCAAGCCAATAGCCGTTTTCGGCGGCTATTGGCCCGGCGACGAGGGATTTTCAGTGTATTCTGTGGTTTGAAATTTCGTGCACTTTCGTGGTTTCGTTCCATTTCGAGGCTGAAATGGAAACATAAAAAAAGGCTGTTGCTTACCCTTTCAGGTTTTGCAACAGCCTATTTGTTTTAAATGTTCAGCTGATATGGCTTAGCGGAATTTAGATTCCGAAAGCGTGAAAATAAATTCTTTGGTATCAAAATCAGCCCGGAACTTGGCCATCGTCCCGGAACCGCAATGACCGTCACCAAATCCGATATTGCACGATCCGTTATGGCAGAAGACTTTCTCAGGAAAAGAAGTTGAGCCGGAGTCCACGAACTGTTTCTTCTGGCAAGGATCGACGCGGTAGTTGTCCGTCAGCAAAATGGTGGCGGAAGGATAGGTGAGTTTCGAGACGCAGGGGGCTTTACTATTGCCAAAATCAGAATAGGACTGCCAGTTGCCGCTTTGATACCAGCCCATGAAGCGGTTCCAGGCGTATGTGGTTATGTTAATCGTTTTGCCGTCAACCTTGTAAGCCTGATTCGAATAGTCGCCGTTTGACCAGGGCATGGTGCATTCGGAATCAGGGCACATAAGCGACTTGTCTGTTTTGTAGGTGGACATGTCTGATGGGAAATTGCCGCCATTCGTACCGCCGCCGCCGCCCAAGTAGGGATTCATGCATTCCACCCACATCTTCCAGCCATCGGCCCAATTGCCGCCGCCATTGTCGCCGCCATTTTTTATCTCGCAGGGGACTAACTTGTTGTAATCGCTTGAGTACATGTTGTTGGCCAGAAGGACTTGCTTCTGGTTGTTCGTGCATGAAATGGCACGCGCCTTGTCACGCGCCTTGGACAGAGCGGGCAACAGCATGGCCGCCAGGATCGCGATAATCGCGATGACCACCAGCAATTCAATCAACGTGAATGTCTTGGACTTCTTCATTTTGTTCTCCTTTGAATGTTATTTTTGCAGGACAATATCTAAAACTTAGGTAAAAGATACGAATAAAAGCAAATCAGATGCCAAAAGCCTTGACCTCCCACGGATACCATGGGGGGTAGGTTTCCCATTCTTTAAAGATAAAATATTAAGACAAATTAATATTTCAAATAAAAAAAACACGTTTTTGATGTTTTTTTCTGAAAAATATTGACTTACGGCATCATACGCCAAACAATCCATGGTATAAATGCCACAAAATACGCAAGTATTTTGATGAATCCTCTGTTTTCTCTCAAACGCATTTGAGAAAAAACTCACGCTATCCCTTACTGAATATCATCGTATTTCGCCAGTAGCTTCAGTGCATGGGCGGCGGCGTACATGCAGTTGATCCAGTCGCTGTCCGGCCCTTTCTTCCAGTCGCACCACGTTGGAATGCGTCCATTGGCCATCTGAATGCGAGTCAGTGAATCGCCCAATGCCCGTGCCTTCGCCAAATCCAGCGGATTCTTCTCTAAGTCATACATCAACAGATAGAAGCGAATCATCTTCGCAATCGAGGCATCGACATTTTTGTAGCAATTGAACTGCTCCATCGCCGACGGTGCCAACATCCAATTATTCTTCCGCCAGACGACAAATTGGTCTTCCGCCAAACGCAACGCCTTGCGTGCTTGCGCAATGAATTCCGGCGGCAAGACACGCCCTTCCCGCTTCCATATTTCGGTTATGAACAAGTAGCTGTCCGCCGCAGGATGCTTCGAAAGGTTGCTGTATGGCGCCGCCTGTACTTTCGTGTCTTCAAACTGCCCTTCCCAGTCAAGCGTCTTGATGCGTTTTTTGACGATGCCCATGCCACGTTCCGCCGATTCACGAAAATCATTACGTCCCGTCGCCATGCCTAAGTTGTTCAAGAATGGCACGATATCGACTGGCTCGCAGGCGTTCTCCGATACGACAGCACCGTCTTCAATGTTATAAACCAATGCCCATGTGCCATCCTCCCGCTGCAGACGGAGATACTGCTCGCCGATTTTCACCGCGTAATCCAGATACGCCTGATTTTTCGTCTCGTTGTACAGACGAATCATCGCATTGCCAGTATTCACCGGATAAATCATCATAATAGTTCCGAGTTTAGACACCGCAGCCAGATTCTTGCCCGCTTCCGTTGTCGGCATAAGATACGTACGTGGAAGATATTCCAGCGGTTGTCCAGCGGGAATCGCCGTCCGAATCATGAAATTAGCGCTTTGTGTCGCGATTTCAATGGCCTCCGCTTTCACGCTCGGATCCAAATCCGCGTGTTCCAGCAACCCTTCGATGATGGCGGAATGCATCTTGCTTGGATAGCAGTAACGCGTATAGTTCGGGCTCGGTTCGCCTTTCTTCAGATGCTGGATGGCTTCGAACGTCAAAAGATAATGATACGTGTCTTTCGCGGCTTCCAGATACGATTTTGCCTTCGGTGCATAGCGGTTGTCGAACGGCGGCATGCGGTAGAATTTACTTTCGCCGCTGACGCCCAGTTCCTTTCCATCCGCATCGATTCCAACGGCTTTCACCGTCGTGTCGCCTTCGCGCACGGCTCCCCAGACAGGCGTCAACGCCGCATAGGGCGAATCCGCAACGAACTCCAGCAACGCACCATCCGCGCCTTTGACCGTAAAGCGGTATTTCACAGCGCCTTCCACTGGCTTAAACTCAAAATACGGGGCATAGGTGAATTGCTTCGCGTAACCGTTCCAAAAGACCTGCCCATACACAAAGCTCCGCCGAACAGGCAGTAGCGCATCCGTAAACGACTGCGCCGCAAGCTTGTCCGAAACGGCTTCCGGGCTGTACTGTCCCGTTTTCACGATTTCAACAGGCTTGCCGTCAATCTGCAGCATCTCGCCGCCCAAGACTGCCGACACTGATACGGCTAGAATAAAACCTGTGATTTTCATAAGTCTCCCTATGCCTTTAGTCCGACTGTCTTACGACTTTAGAACATCGGTTCCAAAACGATTGTCTGGTCGCGATCCGGCCCGACGGACACGATGCCGATGCGCGTCTTGGCGAGTTCGCCGATACGTTCCACGTAACGGCGGCAGTTCGGCGGCAACTTGTCATATTCACGGATGCCGCTGATGCTCGTATTCCAGCCAGGCAGCGTCTCATAGACAGGCTCCACTTCGCCCAAAACCTTTAGGCTGGCGGGAAACTCGTTCAGCAACTTGCCATTGTAACGATAACCCGTGCAGATTTTGATTTCAGGGAACGTGTCGAGAATATCTGTTCGCGTCAGCGCGATGCAATCCAAACCGTTGATCTGCGCGGCGTATTTGACGACGCACATGTCCAGCCAGCCCGTACGGCGCGGACGTCCCGTGGTCGCGCCGTATTCGTGGGCGATTTCACGCAATTTCACGCCGTTTTCGTTCAACTGTTCCGTCGGGAACGGCCCTTCGCCAACGCGTGTCGCGTAGGCTTTCACGACGCCGACGATCTTGCCGATGCTTTTCGGCCCGATACCCAAGCCGACGCAGACCGCACCAGCCGTCGGATGTGAGCTAGTGACAAAGGGATACGTCCCATGGGACAGATCAAGCATGGCCGCCTGTGCGCCTTCGAAAAGGATCTTCTTGTCCGCTTCCAGAATTTCATGCATCAACGCGCATGTATCGCAGACGTAGGGGCGCAGCCTGTCCGCGTAGCCGCAGTATTCGTCATAAATGGCTTGGAAGTCAAATGGTTCTTCGCCAAAGACTTGCGTCATGACACGGTTCTTGTATTCCAACACGGCCTTCAGTTCCGTCGCGAAAGCCTCTTTGTCCATCCAACTGACGACGCGAATGCCGATACGGTCCGCCGCGTCCGCATAGCATGGGCCGATGCCACGGCCCGTCGTACCGACCTTTGTATTCCCTTTGAATTTCTCCTCCAACGCATCGAAACGCTTATGGTACGGCATCACGACATGCGCCCTGTTGGAAATCCACAACGTGCTGACTTTCTGGCCCTTGGATGCCATGCTGTCCAATTCTTCCAGAAGCTCTTTCGGATCAAGGACGACGTCGTTGCCGATGATGCATGTGCAGCCCGGATAAAGGATGCCGGATGGCAACAGATGCAATTTGAATTCATGTCCGTTTGCGACAACTGTATGGCCTGCATTGCTGCCGCCTTGATAACGCGCCACTACATCTGCCTGCGAGGCAAGATAATCCACAATCTTGCCTTTCCCTTCGTCGCCCCATTGGGTGCCGACTACAACGACTGATGACATCTTTTGTCCTTTTTGTAATTTATTTTTGGTGACATCCGCGGCCGACCGCCGCGGATGATGATTCATAACACGCCGTTAGACATTCACGGCGCCACCATCAACCGCATTTGCGGCATTGGCGGCCAAGAACGGCTTGACGCATTGTTCAAGATAGCCGATCGTCTGTTCGGGAGCGCGTCCCACATAGCGTTGCGGATCAAGAACCGCCTTGAGATCAATGTCGATTTTCGCGAAGTGTTCGTCCTTTGCCAAACGCTCCAGCAGGTCGTTCTCACCGCCGTTCTGCTTGACGTTGGCGGCCGCGGCCTGCGCATTGACGCGGATGGCTTCATGAAGCTCCTGACGGTCGCCACCAGCCTTCACAGCATCCATCATGATGTTTTCCGACGCCATGAACGGCAATTCCTGTTCCAACCGACGCTGAATGACTTTCGGATAGACGACGAGGCCGTTGGAGACGTTGCTGTACAACGTCAAAATACCATCGACGGCCAGGAAGGCCTCCGCGACGGCGATACGCTTGTTGGCGGAATCGTCCAGCGTGCGTTCGAACCATTGCGTCGCCGCCGTGATGGCGGGATTTAGTGCGTCGCAAATCACGTATCTGGCGATAGATGCGATGCGTTCACTGCGCATCGGATTTCGCTTGTAGGCCATTGCGGACGAACCGATCTGCGACTTCTCAAAGGGCTCCTCCACTTCCTTCAGATGTTGAAGCAGACGGATGTCGTTGGAGAATTTCGCCGCGCTCTGCGCGATGCTCGAAAGCACATTCAGAATGCGCGAATCAATCTTGCGCGAATACGTCTGGCCGGACACGGCGTAGCAACCGGGGAAGCCCATCTTTTCCGCAATCATCGCATCAAGCTTCTCGCAACGGACATGGTCGCCGTTGAACAGTTCCAAGAAACTGGCTTGCGTGCCCGTCGTGCCTTTCGAACCAAGCAGTTTCAGGCCGTTCATGACATAGTCCAGATCTTCCACATCCGCCAACAAGTCTTGAATCCACAGCGTGGCGCGTTTGCCGACGGTCGTCGGCTGCGCAGGCTGGAAATGCGTGAAGGCCAGCGTCGGCATGGAGGCATATTTTTCTGCGAAAGCCGCCAGATTGCCGATGGTCGTCACGAGCTTGCCGCGCAATAGCGCAAGGCCTTCCTTCATGATGATAAGATCCGTATTGTCACCGACATAGCACGACGTCGCACCAAGATGGATGATGCCTTTCGCATCCGGGCATTGCAAGCCGTACGCATAGACATGGCTCATGACGTCATGGCGCACGATTTTCTCCCGCGCTTCCGCGTCCGCGAAGTTGATGTCCAACGCATGTTCCTTCAACTGTGCGATTTGCGCATCCGTAATATCCAGACCGAGTTCCTTTTCGACTTCCGCCAAAGCAATCCACAGCCGCCGCCATGTGCGGAATTTATGCTGTTCGGAGAAGATTTCCTGCATCTGCGGCCCCGCGTAACGGGTCGAAAACGGACTCTGATAGGTATCGTATGACATCGATGGTCTTCCCTTCCTGAAAGGTCTGATTTTTCGTTACTTCTTCAACACTTCCAACGCGTTGCGGTATTTTTCCGCCGTCTTTTCGACGATGTCCTGCGGAAGTTCGGGCGCGGGCGGCTGATGGTTGAAATGGACACTGTCCAGCCAGTCGCGAACAAACTGCTTGTCCAACGATGGCGGATTCTTGCCGGGCGTGTAGGAGGCCACAGGCCAGAAGCGGCTGGAATCGGGCGTGAGGACTTCGTCCGCCAAAACAAGACCGCCCTGCTCGTCCAGACCGAATTCGAATTTCGTATCCGCGACGATGATGCCACGTTCGCGAGCGTAGTCCGCCGCCTGCGTATAGAGCGAAATGGCCGCTTTTTGGAGCTTATCCGTCAATTCCTTGCCGATGATGCCGCCGAGCTCTTCGGCGGTGATGGCCATGTCATGGCCCGTCTCTTCCTTCGTCGTCGGCGTGAAAATCGGCGTATCCAGTTTGGAGGCATTGACATAGCCCGCGCGTAGGGGAATGCCGCAGACCTTGCCGCTCTTCTGGTAGCTTTCCCAGCCGGATCCCGTCAGATAGCCGCGCACAATGCATTCCACAGGAAGCATTTTCAGCTTGCGGACGATCATCGAACGGCCATCCAGATCCGCCGCGTATTTGCGCAGCACTTCCGGATATTTCGCGACATCCGCCGTAATGAGATGGTTCGGCAGGCCTTTGAGGACTTTGAACCAGTTCAACGTGATCTGCGTCAGAACAGCGCCTTTTCCAGGAATGCCGTTGGGCATGATGCAGTCAAACGCGCTGATACGGTCCGTTGCGACGAACAGCAGCGAATCCCCCAAGTCATAGACATCACGGACTTTGCCGCGCTTCGGCTCGCTGATTTCCGGGATTTCGGTACTCAAAAGGGCATGGTTCTTGTCGTATTGCATAATGTTTTCCCCTGTGGTGACGGTGAGTCGCGCTCCCGCGCGTGTAAAACAAAACTTATAATGTAATGCATCATCGACATTTCACAAAATATGTGCACCGCATTCCGCTCTGTTTTCATCATTCGCCAATGTAACGACGGCATCCCGCCGTTTGGTGTGGCGGCGGCGTCCTCGCCGTCGTACCCGCCCGAAGGGCGAAACAATCGTAACAGCTTGCAAGCGAACACAGTGAGTGCAGCTGGCGGTAAGACAGCCCCTCACCCTATTATAATAACGCCCGTTTGGGCGCCACTGCCCGAAGGGCAACACAATTCAGCATTCAGCATTAAAAAAGCAGCTGGCGGTAAGACAGCCCCACACCCTCTCATAGCGCCCGGAGGGCGCCACAGAGCCGCCGCAGGCGGCATTTTCCGCCCAAAGCGCGACACATTCGCAGCCCTTAATTTTTCAATTTTATTCTTTATTATGACTTTTTATGATTCCTTGGTAATCACGATGACTTTTAGGCATTTAGGTATATAAAAGTCATATTATGATTTATTATGACTTCTTATGACTCAATTTGATACTCAATAAAAATTCATTAATATGGTTTGAAATTCCTTTGCGGCATGTTATAGTAATTTCAAATCAAAAATGGACTTGAAGCATTCCAGAAAGGAGATATATTAATGAGCAGACATAACATGAGCGGTATGGATGCAGCCTCCAAGCTCCTGATGGCGAACGAGGCGATGGCGAAGGATGCGATCAACTTCATCCTGCAGGATAGCAACTATTCCGTGGTCGAAGGCTCGATGCAGATGCGGAACGCCGAGGCAATCGCCAAGCTGCCCGGCCTGAGGAACCTATATAAAAAGATATCCAATGACGTCGTATGGGAGCTGGAGGTGACGGACGGCGGCCCGCCAGTGGCGATACTGGCCGCGTTCGAGAACCAGTCGTATCCGAGCCGCATCATGCCCGTGCGCGGGCTGCTGTCCACGACGATCCGCGTGCTCGCGTGGCGGCAGGAGACGGAGGACGAGCACAAGGCGCGGCGTGATTTTACGTCCGAAGAAGAACGGCTTGACGGTGTGCGTGAGGGCGACAGGCCGACGCCCGTCCTCCCCGCGACGGTCTATTTCGGGCAGGAAGCGTGGCCGGGGAAGGCACGTCTGCACGGCATGCTGGAGCTCCCCGAAGGGCTGCGGAGCCATTTCGCGGACTGCCCGTCCAACCTCCTCTCGTTCAGGGACATGGACTCGAAGCAGTTGTCGCGGCTGCCAATCGGGGCGTTTAGGTGTGTCGCGATATGCATCCGTTATGCGGAAGATCCAACGGCGCTGCGTCGCGCATGGGATACGGATCCGTCGTTCCAGCTCGTGGACACCATGCCGGAAGCGGCGCTCGACGTGATTTCAATTGCTACGGGATTCGATTTGAGGAAAACAAACCAGGAGGACAACAACATGAAGAAGAAGATGTCAACATGCGAAAAGTTTTTCAGAGAGGAAGGCGAAGCGATAGGCGAAGCGAGAGGTAGAGCGGAAGGCAGAGACAAGACGGTATTGGAATTCATCCAAGGCAAGCGGGAGTATCATGTTCCGGACATCCAGATACGCGAAGAGCTGCTGAAGTTCTTCAAGCTGGATGAAGCAACCGCCCAAAGATACATGGAGGCAGGATTGGCGAAGGCATAGATACATCTTCCTCCTTAGACCTTCAGCCATAAGCCTTAAACACTGCCGTAGGCGGTTTGATGGCGTCGTTCTGTCTGCTCTATAAGCCATGAGCCATCAACGGCGGGACGCCGTCGTTACCACGCCAACGGCGGGACGCCGTCGTTACCACGCCAACGGCGGGACGCCGTCGTTACCACGCCAACGGCGGGACGCCGTCGTTACCACGCCAACGGCGGGACGCCGTCGTTACCACGCCAACGGCGGGAC
>JAFZIJ010000071.1 GCA_017554445.1 Victivallales bacterium | reverse complement strand
GCTTCCTGCGTTTCTTGAGCGTATCCGCATTGCCGAGGGTTCATTGGGATTTCTGGTTGTCGCCTCGGCGTTCATAAGTACCGTCTCCCCCGTCTACCAGAACGCACTTCAGGCGCTCAAGAGGTTCAAGGCCATTTCCATCATCAACATCATCGGCGCACCAATTCGCTTGGCGGCAATGCTTGTCGCGATGCCGTTCCGTGCGCTGTCCGGCTATTTCATCGGACAGGCCGCCCCACCCGCGTTCTCCATCGCAGCCTCCGTCTACGCACTTCGCAGAGAACTCGCCGTACCAGCCGTTCCGTACTGGTCGCGTTCCGTTATTCGCCATTTTCTAGCGATTCTGCTCGGCATGGCGGCCTATCAGGTGACAAGCGGATTACTTGGCCTCGTCGAACAGACCGCGCTTCGTCAGCGCCTACCGGAAATCGAATCGGCCGCCTATTACATGACCACGCGATTTTCTGATATCGCCAGTTTTGTCTGCGGCACGTTGACGACGGTGCTTTTCCCCTTCACGGCCAGTCTCGCGGCCGAAGGCAAGCCCACGCGTCCGCTCGTCGTCAAATCATCGCTCGCCATGCTTGCCACGGGAGGACTTCTCGCGATCGCATTCGCCATTGTCGGAAGACCTCTCCTCTCCATTCTGCCGGATGGCGACAAGTACGCAGATTACGCATGGGCCATTCCTTGGCTGATCGGCATATTGTCGCTCTCAGCCATCCAGAACTTCCATACCAACACCGAAGTATCAGCAGGACGCTTCGGCTTTCTCAAATGGTGGGTTCCGCTCCATATCTTATTTGCCGCAGGACTCCTCGCAATCACGGGTTATGGTTACTTCGTGAACTACATACCAGCTTCCTGGTGCGATTTCCTCGCCACGCACAACTTTACTTCGCTTAAGTCGATGCTCGTATGGTTCACCGCCACCACGCTTATCCGGACGGGAATTTCCCTCTTCGAACTCATGCGCCAACCTGCGAAAAGAATAGAGCCCTATTACCAATAGGCGCCGCCTTCTATCGTCGACTTGTTCGTGATGGTATCGGATGCCAAAGGATGCGTCCAGTGCTCGTTGAACAGTTTCGCGTAGCGCGGCACAGGTTCCCACCGATGCCCCTTGATCCCGAAAAACAACTGGGATGCACCACCGAGATGAAGGGCCTTCCGCCCTAGTTCGCGCTTGATGAAAGCGCCAATGCTCATGCCGTAGGCTCCGCATCCGATCAAGGCGACGTCAAAGTCGATCTTCGATATGTCAGTACACATCTTGTCGAGCGCGTCAAACCACGTGGCGTACGGGGTCTTGATGCCGGCGAAAGATGAAATGGCGCGATAGGTAATCAACTCATAATCAGGAAGCATCTCAGGATCGTCAAACAAACAGCGCCGTTTTGCGTATTGCGCCTGGATCGTATCAGAAAACGGATGCACGACAAGCACTTTCTTTCCAGCCAAAGCTCCAGTCCAAGGATGCTCAAACCAGAACGGTTCAAGATCAGAAAGTGGGATGCCCTTCATGGTTGGGCAATAAGATTCCATCATCTGGGTTTCGCCTGCGCACCAACTGCCAAGGAGATCGATCTGGCGCGTATCCTCGCACACACGCCGAGAAAAGGCATTCAGCGCATCGTCCGTCTCCGGGAAGTATCCGGCCACCCAAACCACGCCTCCCCGGATTGAATTGTCCCACCAGAACGGGCCCCCAGTGCCAATTGCCATTCGCATCAGCTTCTTCAAGACACCGCCTTCTCGCTGCACGTCGATGCCTCGTAAAGTCGCTTCCAACTCGCCACATCCATATCGCGCGATCAGGCACGGCTCCGTCGCTTCGATCATTGAACGGATCAGACCGTTCGCGGCCTGTCCACGCGCACAGACCGAGAGCGGCGCATGGTTGGCGAATCTTGCCAGCCACTTCCCGTAGACGATACGACGCCCAACGACAAGACATCGCGTCAACTTGGCCTTGAGGTTGTATGGATAGCCCGGCAGTTCTCGCCCGTAGATCATAACGCTACCGTCCTTTCTCCAGTTTTTGCGACAGCTGATCCTTCATCAAGGGAATCGGATGCTTGACAACGCGCCGATAGATGGCATGGACAGCCGGCTTCGCCCACGATGGAACGCATCTGGAAAGGACACCCACCATCCATGCCTTCACCCGCATGCAGACGCAGAGCAGGCGGGTTCCGAAAGCAACACGCTCACACGGCAGAATGCCGGTAGCGAATCGTTCCTTGTTCGCACGGATGTAATCCGGGAAACGGGCATCAAGGGGAACTGCATAGAACCGCTCGCCCCTTCCCAACGGATCTTCTCCCGCTTTCACACGACGTTCAATTTCCTCAAGCGACATGTCCGCCGCTTTGTCGCAGACATAGTCGGCAATGGATTTCATCTTCAACTGAATTTGCTTCGCTCCGCCATAGTAGGAGAAGTGCCAGCCACCGTCAGGAATCACAAGTTGCGGCCGCAAGAACCTAACCCGCGTAGGCGTAGGGCCTTTGTTTACGAATTCAGGCATCGGTATGTGCTGCTCCATGTTCGCATAGGTGGCCGCATCGCAAAAGGTCTTCCACGACAGCATTTTGCCTACCCGCCACTGTGGCATGGTCATGCTGACAACATTCAAGTAGTATCGGCAGTATATTTGGCTGAAAACGGCAACTACACCATCCTCCACGCACTTCATCGCGTATTTTTTTACTTGCGCAGGATTCGGAATCTCATCCAGATCCGAGATCATGACAACATCATCTTCCTGAATGCCTTCCAACCCGCGAACAATCGCATTGCGCTGATGGTTCTCGTAAGCCCATGCCGCAATCAACTTCGGACAATCCGGCGGCAGTTCCGGCTCGTCATCGACAACCACATGGATGATCTTATCAAGGAATGGCGCAAATCGTTGCTTGTTCTTCGCAAAGTAAAGCTCTTTCGGTTCGCCAGAATGTCTGCGTACCGCTTCTACAAGAACGAACTTGTCAACAACCGGCGCAAGGACATTCAATCGAATGTCCAAGATGTCCAACTCGTTGAAGAATGAAAAGCAGTCAAAGATCATCCTTCAACCTTCTTGCATTTTGACTTGAACATGAACTGCATGTCACAAACGTCGAAACCCGTGAATACCAGAAATGGTGAAAACAAGACTTTCAGAACCTTCATCCTCTTTGACTCGATTCCCGCCATTCTCTTCAATTCATAGCCGGCGTCGTGCATCAACCTGCGGAATGACTTCGCCGTGAAGAAACGAAGGTGTGTACGATCAAGGACTCCGCTCTCTTCATATTTCCAATCCCGCCGCACAAGCAAATTGATCAAGTTCCTCCAGTACCTGACATTGGGAATCGAACCGACGAGAACGCCGTTCGGGGCCAACTTGTCCTTCAATGAAACCAGAAACACCTCTGGGTCTGCCATATGCTCGATGACATCATTGCAGACTACCACGTCGAAATAGGC
>JAFZIJ010000005.1 GCA_017554445.1 Victivallales bacterium | reverse complement strand
GGATCAATGAACCGCAACATTCCGTCGTCATCCAGAAGAACATTATCCCCATCTTGCCCGACGTCAGTCACGAACAGGAAATCATTGCCGAACGCATATCGCCCATCCGGCTGTAAACCGATTTCAGAAAGGCATGCCGCAATCTGTCTGTCGTCAGGACGCATGTCAGAGCGGACTGCTTTTTGGCCATAGACCATACGCGCCTCATGCATATCCTCGGCGAGGCCAAGGAAATCAAGCCCGCAATCAGGGAACAGGATGTTGTGCACGATATGTTCGAACAGCCCGAATTCGATTGGATGCTTCTTCAGGTGCGCCTTGGCAAATGGATTCTTGATCTTGTAATAGACTTGCTCCCTCTGAACGAGCCGAACTTCGCTTTCTCCCGTGCGTATAGTATAGCGTGTGCCCGGAACGGAGGCCGTCTCAACAAAACATCCCGTCCTCTTCGCGGCGGCTATCAATGCGCAGCTCTCTCGGCGTATCGGATCCGACGACATCTGCCCAGTATCTCGGCTTCGTTCATCGGCGCATGCTGCCGCAAGCACTCGAATGCCGCAGATATCAGATATGGCTCGCTCTCGGATGGACGGGAACGAATGAATGATTCGACACTCACATCCATCCCCTCCAGAAACACGTTCTTGAGTTCTTTCAGCATGGCTGCCTCCTTTGAATAATTTGACTAACGCCTTGAAAATTCCCATACCTCATCCTTCCATCGGCTTGATCATGGATTCGATGAACTTCTGCTCGGACTTGGTGATGCCGTATTTCGCGTAGAGTTGGGCGTCGATTTCAGAAACAGGACGCGACCAGTCGATGTCGGATCTCGAAGTGAAATCTTGAAGAGGAACAAAACGATACACCCTATCTTGCGCGTGTTGGGTGACTTTCGCCGCACAAACAAGAATACGGAAGAAACGCGTCTTTAGATATGACGAAAAGTTCGTTGCCTCCTCATGAGAGTTAAACTTTGCATACAGATATGTTTGCGAACACACCGACTTCTTAGGTGCAACCTCGGGTTCTCCCAATATCTGGTGCGGGAAACTTTCCCCCGCGCCATACGCACCAGGAATAAACACCTTGTCTAACTTTACATCTGAGGCGTTCTTTGTGATTGCTTTGCCGCGAACATAGCCAACGATGCGCTTGCCGCCCTTCCAGTAGTATAGAGCGGTATCGAACTCGGTGGTCTTTTTGTCGCTGACAGCGAACGGCGTTTTCTTGCTTTCACCGGGATTTGTGGGGATGCCGAATGGCGTATCGGCAGAGATGATGGTGGATACTGTCTCATCGCGGCCATCGCACTGGCGAGCCCCTACCACTTTCCGCACAATGGCGGCAGTTCTGGGATTGCGGATGAAAATGGGGAACTCGTTCATGGCGATTGTCGCGGTGTCGGTCTTACCGTTTTCATTCAGCGAGTATTCGCACTTTCCGTCGTGCTCACGGTCTTCAAGATAGTAACACACGCCGCCCTTGATTTCAGCCGTCGGGAATAGAAAATGTGCATCGGCGAATGCAAAGAGTTTGCGGATGTGGCCGCAACCAAGCATCCGCTCGCGGAACGCTTTTAGTTGGCTTTCACGTCCGGCGGCAAACCACTTGGCAGGAATGATGAGCGAAACGAAGTGCGTTGTAATGGACGATGCCGCATCTGCAAAATACTGGAAAATCGGTGCGTCGTTCGTTCCACCTGAACCACCCATCAACTGATACGGCGGATTGCCGACCACTGCGTC
>JAFZIJ010000070.1 GCA_017554445.1 Victivallales bacterium | reverse complement strand
GGTGAATAAGATGGTCTGGCGGAAAACGAATGCTTAGCATTCGTTTTGGCTTATGGCCAATGGCCGATGGCTTATGGAAAAATGCATAATGCATAATGCATAATTTACAAGCCGCCGAAGGCGGCGCTTATGGCTGATAGCCAATGGAATATATTAGACTTTAAGCCATAAGCATTGAGCCATAAGCACGCGAAGCGTTGATGGCCTCCGTCTGCTCGGCGGTTGTCATGCCGCTGCGCGGAGCTATGGCTGCTTCGTAGAGCTAAAAGCTGAAAGCCGAAAGCTTAAGGCAAATGCATAATACAGTTTTGAAACTACTTGAAAAACGCCACTTTGGCGTTCATAAGTCATAAGTAAGTAATCCCATCTGGGTTGAAGTATAAAGCTTTGCCGTTGCTGGCTTTGGCTATTTGAGCGATATTTTTGTTCAAGATGTGCCATGCATCGTATCTGGAGATGCTGTCATTTTGCAGATGTGATAACAGCAATAGTTTGTTTTGGGCAAACAATGTGGTTTGTTCTGTTCGCGGTTTGTAGATGGTCTTAAGCTGGTCCGGAACAGCGCAAACCAATGGAATATTCTCATTACAAAGATATTGGAGCAGAATCTGTTCCGCTGGCGATATGAATGTGGAGATTGGTATCATCCCGCATTTGCATTCATTGATAATTCCGGCAATTAGGCCTTGAGCGTTTGAAGCAGACAATCTTCTCGAAAGGCTAATGGCAAACAGTGGATAGTTTCCACTCAACAAACCAACATTTCCCACGCCAGACCACCATTCAAACGGTGACAGTAATGGACTCCGCAAGGGCTCGATGACTTTCATTGGAGGATTTGGACCATGCATGAGTGCCCATTTCAATGGATTCAGCGATATATATTCATCCACGCGTTCGTTGATTGCCCTGCTTAGGCATAGGTAGTCGTGGTAGTTTTGCTGCCAGTTTATGTAAATACCTATTCTTTCCAATTTTGCCTTGCTCCAGCGTTTGATTTCCTGAACAAAACGTCCGATGCTGTATAGAGGCTTGGGAAGTCCTGCTGGAAATGTCATACGATAATGCAGATGTTCTGGCATGATTGTATAACGCCTTATGACGAGCTCAGGGTGTTTCTGCTGCTCAATCTGAATTGTCTCATCAAGAATACGGCCTGATTGAGAAAGATGCATTTGTCCTTCTGGAGTTATCTGGCCGAATATGACGAAACGCGGCTCAAGATGAAAGGAAATAAAAATGGAGCCACCACGGCTGTAATCATATCCTTGATAGCGTCTAAAATGTGTGATGGGAGTGGCCATATTGATAAAAATCTTCATGCCAGAAGATGTTCATGCCAGAAGTGGCAGAAGATGTTCATTCCAGAAGTGGCATGAAGTCAGGTTGAGAGTGGTTGTTTTGCATGCATGCCAGGGTGGCATGACGTCAGGTTGGGCATCTGAGGGGGAATGGATTAATTTATAATATAACGGTTAATTATGTGATTTATTGAATAATGATAGAATAATTCATAATTCATAATTTTGGGAATTTGCTTTAAGCTTTTTGCTTTTTGCTTCGCGAAAACGCCGATGTTTGGTGCCAAATGCCATTCATTGGCGGTTTTGTTTGTGGTGAAATAAGCATGATAATCATGATAAAATATTTGATAAACATGATTTTTGTAATTCGGAGGACACGATCAACAGCCTTCTGGACGCGGAGGCAGGCGCTGTATGTTTGCCACTTGGCGTGGAGCTATTGGTAGCTTATGCAGAATTGAAAACCAAAAGATAAAGATATAAAACGTTTCACGGAACTTTTAATCGAGACCGCCGGTGATTGGTGCATATACACCATTTGCCGGCGGTTTTGTTTTCTACAAATGTGTTTTAAACTGTCCATGGATTTTGTGTACATATTCAAGATCGATAAACATTCTATTCTAACCGTTACAATGTGGTAAAATATTATCTTTCAGGCATTGCTTGGCTTTATGTGAAACTTGACATAGCATAGAACGTTGAAAAATTAGAAAAAAGTGGTATATTCGACTCAAAAATAATAACGTTATTGTATGGTTATGTCATAATATGATCAAACAAGAATGATTCACCTTGTGATGTTATTGATGATTTCATCATGTTATAAATAATTTATAAAGTATTTATAGGTGTATAAATTGAGTATTATTAGATGGATTCATTTTTCTGATCTTCATTTGGGTAATAATATTGCGGTAGATACGCGTCTGATGCGTAAAAAATTGCCTGAATATATTGCTAGTCTCAAAAAGCCATTTGATTATGCATTTTGTTCTGGTGATACGAAAGAGTGGAATTCCGATTATGCAATGGCTTCAGATTATATCCGTCAATTGTGCTCTTCCGCAAACGTGCCGTTGGATAGCTTTTTTATTGTTCCGGGGAATCATGATGTGGAAATAGGCGGAGAAGAGAGAAGTGCTTTGATTAAGCGTCTTTCAGATTGGAATGATGATTATTATCAATCAAATCAAGGGGTGATATCTGAGAAAGATATATCTTTGTTGAAATCTGGCCAAAGTGCTTTTTATGCATTTGTAAAAGAGCTATTGGGCAATGATCGTGCTAATATGTATCATAAAACACATTTTGTCATAACGACAAAACAATTGAATATTCTACATCTTGACTCAACCGTTACCTATGGAAAGGAGCACGAAAGAGATTTCATAATCGGAACAGATGCACTCATGAATGCTCTTGACGAATGCGATCCTAGTAAACTGACCATTATATTAACACATTATTCATTTGATTTTCTGTCGCAAAGCGAACGTAATGAAGTGGAAAATCTTCTTAGTACATACAATGTTCAGCTATGGCTTGCTGGTCATGAACATGAGAATTTGATTCGTTGGCAAAGGGAAAAGTTCATTGAATGCCAGTGTGGAAATCTGATGCTTCAAAAAGATGCAAGATCTTGTTTCCTGACAGGGGAACTTGATCTTGAAACAGGGAATGGTATGATCAAGGTCCATGCATGGTATCAGGGGAAAGATTGGGCTGTTTATCCTTTTGTGCGAATTAATTCTGATGATGATTCATTATTTCCTTTTCAATTAAGACTTTTGGGAGCTCAAAGGACTTTAGATGTATCTTTTGAAGTTGCTAACGCAAGTGAAGCCTGTAATAGTCTGGCTGTTGTGGGTGGATTATTTGCCGGTGTGAAAATAAAGAAAGATATTCTCACAGATTTGGAAATAAATGGAGAAAATTATACCAATAATGAAGAACATGCTCCGCTGGGCAGAGTTATGAGGAAACTTTGGTCAGATAAGAGGAATAATCCTGAACTGTCCTGCAATGCGCTAATTCTGGGTGATGGCGGTATGGGCAAAAGTACGATGATGTTTCATGAATGCAGGGAGTTGCTTTCGCACCGTTATCTTGCGGTGTATATATCTCTTCAGGCGCGGGAAGGAGCGAATAATGAAAGCATTTTCGACTATGTTCTTCATTCCCTTTACAAAGCCGAGGATGAGCATGCAAAGGATAAGTTTCTCAAATTAACTTCTTCAGCTCATTCAAATCCAGATCTTGTTCTGTTTATTGATGGATTTAATGAGCTTTCTGGAGAAGGGGCACAGCGATATGTCGCTGAGATTAAGTATTTATCAACGTTTGCAGGTATTCAAATAATCGTTTCATCCCGCTTGGATTTCCTACGTGATTACGGCCTCAGCCATTTCTGGATGATCAGAGCTTGCGAACTCAGAGAATCGCAGATTCGGAATTTATTTGAAGAACGCATGGATGATTGGAATAATATTCTAGCCCAGAAGACCTTGCGGATACTTCTCAAGAATCCGATGATGGCACTTTTGTATGCAAGCACTTGTCCAATTGTTGAACGGCATGCTGAAATGGAGTATTTAGACTGGATTATACCGATTACCAATGCATCAGATCTATTGCATGATTATTATTTAGCCCAGATTGCAATTTTAGTGGAACGTAATAAGGTGGATGGCAACCGTATATTTGATTGTATGGTGGCTATTGATCGTGTGCTTCCAGAGTTGGCATATAATGTAGAGCGAAAAAATACAATTTTATGGAATGAGGATGATTTTGAAATTGAATTAAAAAAAGCAATAAAGGGGGTCAATGCGCATTGCTTGTGTGGGGTGATGCCCGTGAATCTGAGAAAAATACAACGGAAGTTTCGTATTCATAGAGATAGTTTAGATGATCTGTATGATTTAATAATCTCTGAAATGGTACTTTTGAAATCCTGTGGAGGCGTAATTTCGTTTGCACATCAGATATTCCGTGATTATCTTGCGGCTGTTCATCTTCATAATTGCTTATTGGACAATCTATCAGTGGAGCGTCTATGGCATCATGAGAAGATTCATAAAGGAGTAGTTCAGTATCTGCGATTCATCGGAAGAGACGCGACATGGGGGACGAATGGAACAATTAATGAAATGCTCAAGCCTTATCGAGGGAAAGAAGGAATAGATGGAGATTGGTTTGTTCACAACGTTCTTAATTGCTGGCTTTCAATTGGGGAAGGGGAGAAAGATTTGTCATCACTTGATTTACGTAAGGTTTCGCTCTCCGAACATCTCAAGACACAGTTTTTCGGAACAATCAATATTGATAATGCATGGATTACAAAGGAGACACTGATCAACGACAGACATCATGACCGGATTGTCGGGATGAGTTTCTCTCATGACAACCGTACCATGGCTGCTATTTCTGAAAACGGTCTGGTATCCATCACAAATCTTCTGACGCAAAGCCAGATGATTATCGGTGAATTGGAACGGGCGAAGGATATTTTAATAGGCTTTGACAGTGATGACTGTCTTATGATAAAAATGGATGGCAGAATCTATAAATGGCCGACCGTCAGTTATGATATAATAGAAAGAGACGTTGAAGGTGAAATAATCTCCTTGTCTTCAGTTACTGAGGAGATATCGAAGCTTGGTGCTTCGCTTGCAAAACGGCTTAAAGAATCAAATCTAGATGGAATTATTAGAAAATTTTCAGAAAACGGATGTTATCTTGCCGTTGGTTATGAAAGTGGTTTTATACAAGTATGGGATGTAATCAAGCAAGACTGTGTGGCAAATCTTTCTCTTAATGATAGTCAGATAACAACAGTTGCCTTTACCAAGAACGGAGCCATCGCGGCACTGGGAGCAGGAGGCAAATTGGTTCAAATATGGGATTTAATTCAGGAAAAATGCATTAAGACACTGTATTTCCCACAACGTGTCTGTGTGGTCAGGCTTCCTGAAAGTGGCGAGCAACTTGAATGCCAATTCTCTGACGGGACATACTATAAAGTAGATTTGGAGACTGGTATAAGGCATAAGGTTGCTCGTCCCCAAAATACACAGCCATTTATTTCCCAAATTCTCCTTGACAAGTTTGCTAAGGAAAAAATAGTAGAAATACAGTCAGCTCCCGACGGGAATGCTATTGTATTGACTAAAAATGGAAAAGTCTATACATGGGATGAAAAACAAAAGCAACTGCATTATTGCGATGGGCATAATAGCGAAGTCAAGGCTATCGCCATATGCACGGCTGATACGCGTTTTGCAGCAAGTTACTCGCCTGAGCAGTATATGGCTGACAGGAATGATCGCAATAGGCGAGGAGTATTGAACAATCAGAAATTGGTAAGAGTCAGAATTGTAAAAACAGGTCAGTGCCAGTGGCGTTTGCCAACAAATGGAAGAAGAATAACAAAACTTCAATTCTTCACTTGCAATCGGATCATATTGGCAGGATATGCGACAAATGGCGATATTCTTCTTTGGGAACTCATAAACAAAAAGATATTTGACAAAGAACATGGCCATTGGGAGACTGTTGAAATTGTGCATAATAATCAATCAGAGCCTTTGGAATGTGCATTTCCTGACAATAAGAAAGATTTCATCAGTGCATACGCTGATGGTACAATTCTAATAAGACCATTTGCTTACCAAGGAAATGAAAAGCGAATTTTTACTATACCAGGAATAGATGCAGGAGTATTTCGCTGGAGTAATTTGAAATGCGATGATGAATTGGAAAAAATGCTAATAGGGTATAAACCCTGAATATTCAGAAAAGCTGTTTCTGGCAAAAAAAAACGCCCGCAGTGTCTGCATGGCTCTGCGGGCGTTTGAGTTATGAATGTATCAATGGATTAGAGGGCGGGTTTGACGGGGATGCCGCCGTTGTCCATGGACTCGTTGATGGCGAGCGTCAGGGCAAGACTCTTGATCGCGTCGGAATAGGGGGAGAGGATTTCGTCGGCGTCGATTTCGCCGCGGACGGCGTCGATGAACGTCTGGTCGCAGTCGAAACCATAATCGTTGGACGGCGATCCTGTGAAGACTTGGTTGGGCTCTTCGATGCGGTAGTTGCCGCCGAGGCCGATGGACATTTTGCCCTTGCGGGTATAGACGTTGATGTCGCCAGGGCCATTGCCGAAGCAACCTGTGTTGAACGTGCCGATGATGCCGTTGGCGAACGTCATGATCGTGGAAGAGGCGTCTTCGACGTTGTTGTCGGGAATGTCCGTGATGACGCCTTTACGGCAAGCGGACTGTACTTGGACGATGTCGCCGAAGAGATAACGGCAGAGATCGTAGTTGTGGATTGTCTGCTCGACGACTTGACCACCGGACTGTTCCTTTCTGCGCCACCACCAGACCATCGGGAAACCGCCGAGGCGGTAGGCGGACAGCATGGCGATTTCGTTGCGGCTGATTTTCGCTCCGACGTAGCTCTTGATGAAATCGAAGGTGTCGGCGTAGCGGCACTGGAGGCCGACGGCCGTGATGAGCTTCTTCTTCTTGACGCCCGCGAGAACCTTCTTGGCATACTTGAGGTCGAGCGTCATCGGTTTCTGGCAGAAGAACGGGATGCCTTTGTCGATGGCGATGAATTCCATGCCGTCATGGGCGCCCGGCTGGACGCAGATGTGGATGGCGTCCAGTTTTTCCTTTTCGAACATCTGCTTATAATCGGTATAGACGTGCTTTTCATCGAATCCGAAGCGTTCCGCGCAGGCTTTGGCGCGTTCGGGGATCAAATCGCAGGCGGCGACGATCTGGGCCTTGTCCTTCATTTTGTCGTAGTGGCTGAAATGGAACTGGGCGATACCGCCGCAACCGATGAAACCGAGTCTGACTTTCTTCATGAGGGGTCCTTTTTTGTGTGGTTACTGGATTAACTGGATATTCTGGAAGTTCTGGAAGTTCTGGAAGTTCTGGAAGTTCTGGAAGTTCTGGAAGTTCTGGAAGTTCTGGAAGTTCTGGAAGTTCTGGAAGTTCTGGATAGACTGGATTATTTCTGGGCCGCAGGAGCAGCGGGCTGAGCGGCCGGAGCTGGCTGAGCGGCAGGAGCGGGTGCGGCTGCGGGAGCGGGAGCGGGCTGAGCGGCAGGCTGTGCCGCAGGAGCAGGAGCAGCAGGCTGAGCGGCCGGAGCGGGCTGAGCGGCAGGCTGTGCCGCTGGTTTTGGCGCTTCGGCAGGCTGTGCCGCAGGAGCAGGAGCCGCAGGAGCGGCGGGTTTAGGAGCTTCGGCAGGCTGTGCCGCAGGAGCAGGAGCCGCCGCGGGAGCTGGAGCCGCAGGAGCGGCGGGTTTAGGAGCTTCAGCAGGCTGTGCCGCCGGTTTGGGAGCTTCAGCAGGCTGTGCCGCCGGTTTGGGAGCTTCAGCAGGCTTCGCGGCAGGAGCAGGAGCTGCCGCAGGCTGAGCGGCAGGAGCGGCAGGAGCAGGAGCCGCAGGTTTGGGCGGTTCGGGCTTCGGGGCGGGCGGCGGTGGCGGCGTATAGACACCGTAGATCGGAAGCCACGTGCCGCCGTTGAGATTGCCGGCCTTGTCCTTTGACTGGCAGAGAATCCAGCGGGTACCCGTGGCGGTGAATTTCGCGCGGATCTTGTTCAGATCGATGTTGTGTTGATCGGCGAAGGAAACAGTCCATTCGGGCTTGCCGTCCGCCGCAAAGGCCGTCGCTTCGACGGAGGCGACGCCACTGGCGTCGTACGTTTCAAGATTCATGATATCGGGCTTGGATGCATCGTCGGGCAGGCCGTGGATGTAGAAGTCGTCGATATCGAGGAAATCGTTGTGCTGCTGCCCGCGGCGCTGGAAGCGGACGGACGTGAAGGTGATCTTGTCGATTTTTTCTTGCGGCACGCCGCGCTCTTTGAGAAGTTGGGCGATATCAAGGGTGATGGCCTTAACTTCGCCGGCCTTCCATGTGTAGTTTTCCTTTTGGTTCAGTTCATTGGCCTCGCCGCCGGCCTTGAGGAGGGAGTAGGTATAGACGGAACCGTCGGCGGCTGAGAGGATGAGATGGAATGACGCGCCGTCGCGCAGGACGTGCTGGTTGGCGCGGAACGAGAGGAACGGATATCTCTTGACGCTCCATGTCGTGGCGATGGTGACATCGCCTGCGGCGTAGTAGGAGCCGTTGCGGAGGTAGCCGCCGCAGTTCGGGAGGTGGCAGGTCTGGATGTGGTTGTGCTGGCCCTGCGTCGCCTGGAGTGTGTCGCAGCGGAAGCCGTCCCAGTTCCAGTACCATCCGACGGACGAACCGAACTTGAGGTCGTACCAGTTCGGGCCGGTCTTGTCGGAGGCGTAATCGACTTTGAAGGAGGCGGTGTAGGCGGGAATCTTGTTTCCCGCGCCGTCTTCGATGCCGTCAATGACGAGATTGAAGGTATCGCCATTATTCGATTTGTCAAGATAATTCCTGAAAAGGAAAGCATGATTCATGTTAAGATGGAGGGCATTGCCGCCCATCGTGTGCTGCAGGTAGTTGCTCCACGCGGGAATGGTGGCGGCTTTGGAAGTGTCCTGCACGAAGAATTTCAGCTTCTCAACGGCGACAGGCGAGAGGCCCGAATCGGCAAACGTGACGACGAGCGACTTCTTATTATGGTAATCAACGGCGGAATCCTGCACGGCGTGGCTGACCGTCAAATTGGTCGTGTCCCAAAGGAACGGAAGATCCATGACGTTCGATTCGACGCCTGCGATATCTTTCGCCTTGAGAACGATGTGGTTGATGCCGGGCTTGAGGCCTTCGGCGGGCGGGACGATTTTGGCGCCTGGCTCGACGCGCGTCCAGACGATGGCCTGTTGTTCGGCGGGCGTAAGGTCGTAGTAAGGCGAATTGACATGTGTCATGCCGAAGAAGACATCTTTTACACCGTCGGCGTCAAAGTACGTCGGCGTGAAGGAAATCTGGTCGATGGTGTGGGCGGCAGGGCCGGCGATCAAATCGTCGAGAGCGAATTTGGAGAAACGGCCTGTTTGGTCAGGGGAGCCGACGGAGCCGAAGCGCATGCGCGTCGGCAGATAGCGGGCCGTATTAAAGGAGTTCGACGTGAAGGCGTCGGAGACGACGCCCGTCCAGGAATGCCATTGTTCGTCCAGAATGAAATCCTTTCCTGCGCGGACGGCGACAGACGACGAATAGTCATCGTTGGCGAGCCTAACGTAATGGGATTCCGAGCGGGAGAAGCGGAGGGAGATTTGCGCCATGTCCCATGCGCGGTAGCGGAATTGGACGATTGGATATTGCGCGATGGAGTAAGCCATGTTGAAATTGGTCTCCAAAGCCTGCCCGTAGCCAGTATTGCGGACCATGAGATAGTGGCTCTGGCCGTTGGACGGGTCGTTTTCGACACGCATGCGCGGGAAGTTGGCGAACTGGAGCATGGAGGACGGACCATCTTCGAAGGAGGTAAAGAACGGTGTGAATCCGTCAAGTTTCATGAGCGCGGGGGCACCGTTCACACGGTCCTTCGCGGCGATTTCGAGAGCGAAGGTCTGAGCAGCCTGGTTGCCGACGACGACCTTGAAGCTGAGCTTGCCGGTCTTAGCGGCGGCGATCAGCTTGTCGTTGCGCGGGATACGGAGGATGCGCGAACCGTCGAGTTCGGGGAAACTTTCCAGTTTCTGCCCTTTGAAGGTGACGCTGCACTTCGCCATGCGCGGATCTGGATATTCCGTTGTGCAAGCGAGACGGATGGCATCCGGCATGGTCTTGTCCCACGTGAATGTGAAAGGAATGTCGTCCGCGAGCTTGATCCAAGCCAGCTGGCGTGTGATTTTACGGTCTTTCAGCGTCAACTGAAGCGTGGCCGTGTTGACGCCGACTTTGGAAACGGCGTCCAGCATGATCTTCAGCTGTTGCGGATCGGTCGTCTGGATGGTGAATTGCGGTTCGCCCGGATTGGACAGTACTTGGAAGGTAACGCCAGCCTCCGGAGCGATGACAGGAGCGTTGTAGAAGATCGGCGTGATGTCGCCGATGGCGTAGGCGGAGCCCGGGCCGTTACCCCAGATGCCGTTCATCATGGCGTCGAGCTGCTCGATGCCGAAGCCGACGAGACGGACGAGACGCTGCGCTGTTTCATCGTCGGGCCTGCGCACACGGCCTGGAATCCAGACGTTGATGGTTGTCCAGTCTTTGTCTTCCGCTGTGACTTGCGCGACGGGCGGCACGTCTGAATGGCCCATCATGCGCCATTGGTTTTCCGTGAATTCATCGCCGGAAATATGCTGGAAGCAATGACGGTTGGCGGTATATTCGCCTTTGTCGTTCTTGGAGCAGATTTCATACATGATGTTGAAACGCGCCTTTTCCGTGCGTTTCACTTTGATCTGCCAACCAGCGATGTTGGATAGCCTCTCGGCGGTGGCGCCGCCGGTGGTCGATGCCAGCATGTTGCCGGAACCTAGACAATTATGGTATAGGAAGGCACTGCCGCCGTTGGCCATTTTGAACGGCGTGAACGTGCTTTGGCCGACTTTGTCGTTGATGGCCCAGTATTCCGCCGCGAGCGGATCGACATTGAACAGATTAAGCGCGGTGTTCCATTTGAACGGATCGCGTGCGGGCAGCGGTTTGGGTTCTTCAATTGGCAGCATCTTGACGAGAATGGGACGCGGACGTACATCGTCGAACGTGATTTTGATCTGGGCGAGCGTCATGCTGTGGATGAACGTCCAGATGCCGACGATGCCTTCGTTGAGGACATCGGTATCCTTCTGTGTGAAGATCAGTTCGTCGTCGAAGTAGTATTCGAGCTTGTCGCCGATCTTGCGCAATTTGATGTAATACCATGCGCCGTGGTAGGGGCGGCCTTGCGCGATCAGCGGATTCAAGACTTTGCGGACGAGGCCTTTGCGGCGGCGCGGGACAAGATACGCGTCAGACTTCTGGAGCGGGACGCCGTTCTTGTACATCGTCGTCCAGTTCTGGGAGAGATTCTGGTCCCATTCCGTGCAGGCGACGGTATAGCCGGAATTGGCGGTGTTGTCCTGCGCCATGATCGTGCAGTTGAGGTTGCCCATCTCGTCATAGGCGCCCTGACGGGAGCCTGCGTAGAATTCGAGCACCATGTCGCCTTTGAAGATCTGCTTCCGCCAGAAGGCGCCGAGGCTTTCATGAGCTTCGCCGATCATGTGGGACCACGACGGCGTGCACTGGAAGCGGTTGATGATCTGCCAGTCACCGCCGTTGGCGAGCCAATCGTGGGGCGATTCGTTGAAGAATTCGTCTATCACGTTGGTACGCGTAACTTTGGAGCGGGCGAGTTCGGGAATGCCCATGCCGATGACGCGTGCGCGGGTGCCGATGGAGCGGAGACTGCCTGTCAGGCGATGGCGAAGGACGGTCTTGCCCGCGACATCGATCCACAGCCAGTAGCCTTCGTGGTAGAGCTCGTATTCCAACGCGTCAATGCCTTTCCCTTCGGGGGCGGTGAGCGCAAATTCCTGCACGACAGCGTCTTTGTCCTTGAATTCCTTCACGGAGAGGATGAGCTTCCCGTCTTTGATGACGATGGAGACGGGGCCGTTGTCGGCGTCATCCGGAACGGCGACGTTGAAATCGCTGTTCGGGATGCAGGGCAGCTTGATGTAGAAATCGGAGAAGAAATCGCCTTTATGCCACATGGCGTTGGCCTTGCCGGCGATCCACTGGCCTTCGGGGGAAGCCCAATGGCGCATGAAGCTATCCGTTTTGAAGATGGGATTTTTCTGTTCAAGTTCTTTGATTTGAACGCGTTCCGTATTCAGTTTGAGATTGGAGAAGACGGCGGTCGTGCCTTGTGCCGTCCAAATGGCGTTGGCGCCGATGAAATCGTTGCCGCGTTGCCAGATGAAGACGAGTTTACCGTCTTTCAACGCACGGAGCTTGCCTTTTTCCGTGGCGTCCAGCATGAGCTTGAAGGAATTCGCCTTCTTTTCGGCGTCCGTCAAAACATGTTCGAACGTTTCGATGACTTTGTTCTCCTGACCGGGCGTGGCGGTATAGAGAGTGTAGGTTTCGGCGGAGTTGTCCGCCTTGCGGGCGATGGAGAAACGGGTGGAGGCGGCGGCGTGGGCGGTCCATTCCGTGGC
>JAFZIJ010000069.1 GCA_017554445.1 Victivallales bacterium | reverse complement strand
TCCGTTGCCGTTGATGGTGCAGTAGGTGGTGATGGGGCTCGCCGTGAAGATATCGCCTTCCAGACGGATGACACCCGAGCTTGGAATGAAGAGACTTGCGTCATAGGCGACGGAGACGTTGTCATATTCCGCGCCGTCCATCAACAACAGCGAACCGCCCGCCTCAATGGTGATGTTCATGCCTACGCCGCCATTTTCGATGGTCAGCTGGCCGCCATCGGCGACTGTGATGCCGTCGGCAGTTCCCCAAACGGTGAAGTCACCGTTCACGGTGATGTCGATGGCGTTGCCGCCCTCCAGCAGTGTAGCCTTGCCGTTGACGGTGGAATTCTCCAGAATGCCGCCGATCTCCGCGTCGCCGATTGTCGAGGCGGAAACGAGCGAGTTTTCAGCGGTCGTGAGTTTCGCCGTCGATACATTTATCTTATAAGCGCTTTCGTATGTGGCAAGCTCCAGATCTTCCGTGATCGTGGTATTTTTATAGATCGCATTGGCGGTGGTCAGAACCAGGGTGCTTTCCTGCGTACTCCATGCGCCTAGATTGCCCTCTGCGTCATAGGCAGCCACTTGATAAGAGTACGTGCCGTTGGGAACATTGTCGAAAATGAACGACGGTGTCTTGATATCCTGTTCCACCATATCTTCGTCATCTACGAAGAACCAATCTTCATCTCCTTCAAAGAAGCGGATTTTGTATCCTGCGACACCGATGTCGTCGTAGGGTGTCTCCCATGTCAATTCCGTGCCGGAGGAGCGCCAAACGGCGTTGACGAGCTGAATCTGGTCAGGCGCCTCGTCGTCCACAATACGGAAGTCGTATAGTCCGCTGATTTTGCTGTAGGCAGGGGCCAGATTGTCGCTTTCGACCATCATATAGAAGGCGTAGGCGCCGCCAGCCGATTCACCCATGGCGTAGTCGAAAACGCCGTTCGCCTCGTCGGCGGAGAAACTGCCAATGAGCATTCCTTCGTAATCCGTGGCGTCGCCGTCGTTGCGGAAGATGGAGACGACGGCGTTCTCCAGCGCGGAGAGATCGCCCAATGTGTAGCGGATGGTGGCGCTGCGCGCGTCTTCGCCAACTGTGATGGACGTGATGATTGGTTCAGGCGTGATGCCCCCATAAGCGTATGCGCCGAACGTGGCGTTCTCATCGCCGTAGGCGCTGACAATCCATTCGCCAAGTCCCGCATTGTTGACGGCGATGGTGAGGATAGTACCATCGTCAGACACGCTGGACAAGTCGTTGACGATCTGGATGTCTTCGTAGTTTCCCGCCGCGATGTCCGCTTGTAAATATTCGGTCAAGCCGTAGGTAAGGGAGGCGTAGGCGCCGTCAACGGTGAAGTTGATTTGGAAGAGAGTCAGGCCGGAAGTCTCGACGATGTAGGTGGCGCTGGCGGAGGCGTCGCCATTACGTGTCTTGCCGTTCTGGTCGTCGGGGGGATTGAAATCGTCGCCGCCAAGCAGGTCGGTGTAGCTAAGGCGATTTAATTTTCCGTCGAAGCTGTATTTGAAGCCGACGGTGAATTTGTTGCCGAAAAGCTCCGCATTTCTCCACGCCATGACGTAGCTCTTCGCGTTGCTCTCGTCGTTGAAGTTTGCGCGGATATTGACAGAGCCTCCAAGGCCGGCCAGGAGGCCTAGAACTTTTTCACGTGGCAAGGCCATGGTGCCATTGCCGGAGACGGTGAAATTGCCGTTGGATGACTTGATTGCGCCACCCACACTGATGCAGCCACACAACAAGGAGAAAGTCCCTTTGACGGAGAAATCCCCCTTGCTGATGTGGAGTTCACCTTCGCCTTTGATGAGGTCGCATGGCTGCGTTATCGTCGCCTTACCCGTATATTCACCGGAAATGTTGATTGCTGTTTCGAGGTTTATTTCGGCGAGATAAAACTCACCGCCGTCGATGCCCAGCCATTCGATGCTGGGTATCGTCTTCTTGGGGCCGAAGGTGAGGCCAAGCTTGCCTTCGAAGCCAAACTTCTTCCTTGGGTTGGTGAAGCCCGAAAAGCCGCCAGCCATGGCCTGGAGGTATAGGCCTGTTGACCAAAGCATCACGTTCAGGCCGTCCACCCCGATGTGGATGCTTTCGATGGAGCCTTTGACGATGGTGATGTCACCGCCGAAGGAGTAGTTGAAGCCGGGCAACTGGACGTATGTGCTGGCGAAGAATGACTGCTTCACCGTATCAACCCTGAAAACCATATTGGAGAAACCAAATTTGCCTTGCTTGAAGTCGGGTAGCTTCATTTCGCCTACCAGCTTCCAGTCGAATTTGTTGTTCTTGGTAGTGATGGAGAAGTAGTTGTCGCCCGAAAGGTCGATGACGAGTTTCACGTTCTTGCCGCTGCCCGCCGTCTCATTCTTCCAGTTCCACTCCAGCTTGCCCTGCAATTTCATCTCGGCCTCGTGAGTTGTCCAGTCGGCGCTGAGCGTGGCGCCGACGTTCGTCAAGTCAATCGGCATGTCGAGTACGATTGCATGGAGATTGTGTGGAAATTGTGCGCTGACCTTGCTCAGGCGGCCCTTCTGTGCCTTCCTGAGCATATTGGAAAATTCTTTTGCGCCGATCTTGCCGACGATGGGAATCTCCTCCGGCACCACTAGCAGCTCCACATCGCACGTCAGATCGCGGTGGTCGGCATTCTCCGCCGAGACGACCATGTTGACGCCTCCCAGAGCATTGCCTGCGACGGTCAATGTGGAATTGTGCAGCGGTGCGACCGTAATACTACCTTCATCGGATTGGATTTCGGCCTCTCCTCCCACGGCCTCCAGCATGACTGGCGCCAGCGTGATGTCATATTTGGCATCCTCGCCGTGTGACAGCCACAGGACTTCTTCCGTCCTGCCTACCAGAGACCCATCATAGACAAATGCAATGTCCCCTCCCCAGGAATATTCCACGGAGTAATTGCGTTTGTCTCCCTTGAACTGGAAGGGAAGATCATATTCGGTGAACGGTATGTATTCCTTATCATCCACTTCAACAGGCTCGTAAGGATAATCGAAATAGAAATAACCGTCGTCAAAATATGCATCGGTGCCATCGAAATCAATCACGATTTTTGATAGCGACTTTGCGTCCACCTCGCCAAGACTGACAGAAAAAGAATGCTTGACATCTTTCATGTCGAAGCGGCCGTCCTTGTTGTCGAAGTAGCCATTCGTGACGTATAGAAGGTCAGTATAATACGGATAGTATTCCTCTTCCCATTCAAAGTAATGTATGCTTTCCGGGTCATAGACTCTGGTTATCGTCTTGTAGTTGGCGTAATATTCGATGTATGTATTGTCCACCCATTCCTCAAAGAAGGGTTGGGCGTAATCGCGCAGATCCACTTTGATGGTGATGTTGTCGGTGGGTGTCACGCCCTCAAGATCAACGCTGGCGCAGACGATGTCGCCTTCCAGTACTGCGCCCTCCACTGCATGAAGTTTCCCGTTGATGGTTGCATTATGGAGCTTGCCACCCTTGTACACATATACTTCGCCATTCTCTACAGTCAGGTCGATCGCCTCGGCATAGCCTAATTTGTTGAATTTCTCCTCGTCGAAATCATAGTTACCTATATACACCCAGTCAGTGTATATGAATGTGTTAAGATTTCTCTTTATGAGGGTGTTTAGAGCAGTGCCGCCGTAACCCACATCCAAACGGCAGCCATGATCTTCATCAGTGGATACCAGTATGCAGTCTTCAGAACGGCTCCACAGGATTTCACCGTTGGCTTCGAATTCCACCGCCTCGACAGACATGCTTCTTGAAACCGTGCATTCAAATGCCATGGCTCCGCCATAGAGAATGAGATACTCTGACTTGCAGCCGACTGCGCCGCCATTAGTGAAAACATAATTGCTTTGGGCATATTCGTCGTTGTTTGTGTCGTATATGGAACTCTGCCAGACATACGTATCGGCTTCGTGTTGATGACTGATGAATATGGAATATGCCGTGCAATTCATGGCGTAGCCTCCATAGATATTAATTCTATAAGCCTCGCAATCTGATGCATAGCGATAATTGTTATATACAGAGTCTTCCGTCACATATTGGGTGGCTCCATGACCGTCATCAATATCATACCGATCCCACAAGTATTGAACGATGCGATAATCTTGATAGGCTTCCAGTTCGATTGTATTATCATAAATGCCGACGGGATAGAACTGGTCATTGATTCTCTGATTGATTGTTCTAACGGCGTACAAATAGTAGTCGTAATGTGAACTGTTCGATTTCGGTTTATCCACATTGTATGTGTAGTTTATGACACTGGCGTATCTTGCAAGCCCCATGCCGCCGTGGTCAAGGATGCCGAGCATATGACCTGCCTCATGGCGGATGACGGTGAGCAATTCGTCGTCACTTGATGAATCGTCCAACATCACGAAGGCATCGCCACTGCCGATGCCTTCCGCAAGGCCCGCGAAACGCCCAAAGCGGTTGAAGGCGTCGGTCTTGCCGATGTGGATTGTGGCGTCGGCATGGTTGCCGACCGCAAAACGAATACCGTTTGATGTATAGTTCAGCTTGGCCGCCAGGCGGTTGCAGCGTTCAGACGCGATGCCACTGGGCGCGATATGCGCGACGACGTCCACACCGACATCAGTGTTACGGTATCTATGCAGACCTCCGTCGAAATCCAGTCCAATGGTGCGGTTCATCATGGCGTTTTCTCCATATAGTAACCTTTTCATCCTATCTCTCCATGGTATCGTTCACGCTGTCGGTGCTGTCTAGTCTTGAATCTGCTTTTGTTCCATGTCTAAACTTTAATTCATTTTTTCAAAAGAAATTTATCTTTCCTTATGGAGTTTTACAACTATTAAAGGAGTAATATTTTTTAGATTTATTCACAGATTGGCCTAATTTCCGTCATGCCAGTGGAGAAGCCTTCCTTCAGCTTGATTTCAATGTGAAAGATTTTGGCTTTGACTGGCTTGGGGAATTTCGCCGTGCAGAATTTGTCCAATGCAATGGGATAGTCGCAATCAATAGGCTGCCATTCCGTGTCGTTGTCGCCCTTGTAGAGGACGCGCCATGAGGCGGGAATGCGGCAGCCGCCGCGCGGTTCGTCGTCGAACCAGTAGATTTCGATGCCGGTGAAGTTTTCGGCGGCGGGAATGGCGAGTTCGACCCATTCCGTCGTGCCCTTATGGGGCCAGTAGGTCAGACGTGGGAGGCCTTCGTCGCCGGAGGATTTGGCGATGACGCCGTCGCAGACGGCTTCGACGCGATCGGCGTAATGACAATGGGAGGCGGTCGCCTTGATGGGACTTACGGCGTATTCGCCTTTTTCCTCCGCGGGGAACCATGTCTGCATTTGGCCGGCGCCGCGATGGCACCATGCGAAGTAGGGGATGAGTTTGAGCGTGCAGGGGGTCTTCGACGTGACATCGCCTTTGAAATTGCGTGTCAGCGTGACGGCGTCGGTGGTCAACGCAGGGAACGTATAGTCCAAAACGGAGACGGCGTCATCTTTGAAGACAGCGTCTGGTTTGACGATCTTGTTGAGCACATCGCCTTCGTTGTCGACGCCTTCCGCGCAATAGACGATGGGGCCGCGTTCGACGGCGAGACGGCCGATGTCGTCTTTCACGTTGTCGTTTGCTTTGATGCGGCGGACAGGCATGGCCATACGGATTTCGACGGCGTCTCCGGCTTGCCATGCGCGGCTGATACGGCAGTAGCCTTTTTCCGGCGTAATGGCGACCTTCTGGCCGTTGACGAGAACAACGATGTCATCTAGTTTGCCTGGAACGACTTGCGTATAAAGATCGCTTGGAACAGGCTTGCCGACGGCCCAGCCGGGGATGCGAATATTCAGCGTGAATTGCTGGCCGTCCTGCGCGGGTGTCACGTTGATGATGGACATGCCTTTCCATGGATATTCCGTCTGTTGGGCCAGTTTGATTTCGCCGTTGTCCAACTTCAGTTTGGCTTCGCTCGCGACGAAGAGATTGACGTATGCCGTGTTTTCGCGCAATGCGTAGGTGAACTGCGCGATCTGCGGGATGAAACGCACGACATTGACGGGGCAGCATGAGCAGCCGAACCATTTCGAACGCGCATAGCCGCCTTTGGAGGCCAGCGGGTTGGGATAGAAGAATTCGTCGCCTGTCAGGGAGATGCCGGAGAGGAAGCCGTTGTAGATGATGCGTTCCAAGACATCGATGTATTTGGCGTCGCCGTGCATAAGGAACATGCGCTGGTTCCACAATGCGTTGCCGATGGCCGCGCAGGTTTCCAGATAGGCGCGTTCGTTTGGCAGCTCGTAATTGTCGCCGAAGGCTTCGCCGCCGCGCCGCGCGCCAACGCCGCCCGTCAGATGAAGCTTCTTTTCAACAACATTCGCCCAGATGGCGTCGACAGCGTCGATGAACGCCTGGTCGCCGGCCAATGCCGCGACATCCGCCATGCCGCAATATAAATAGGTGGCGCGGACGGCGTGGCCGACCGCTTCGCGCTGTTCGACGACGGGAATATGAGCCTGCTGGCCTGCGCCGACCTTCGTTCCGTCGCCGCGCTGTTTCAGAAAATGCCGGGCCAAATTCAAATAGCGGACATCGCCTGTCGTGCGATAGAGTTTGCAGAGGGCGAGTTCGATTTCCTCATGACCGGGAACTGCCTTAAGTTGCGTCGGGCCAGGGCCGAACGTGCGTTCGACCAAATCCGCGCTGCGGATGGCGACGTCCAACAGTTTGCGCTTTCCCGTGACGTTGTAGTAGGCGACGGCGGCTTCGTACATGTGGCCGACGTTGTACAACTCATGGCTGGACGGGCAGTTGCTCCAACGGGTGGGTCCCATCATGCCGTAGTTCGTCTTGCCGTTCTGTGTTCCGTAGTCGAAGCCTGTCGTACGGGCCGTATAGAGATAGCCGTCGGGCTCCTGCGCGGCGGCGATGATGTCGATCAATTCGTCAAGATACTTTTCCAGTTCGACGTCTGGATGCGTCGCGAGCGTATAGGCGGCACCTTCAATGATCTTGAAGACGTCCGAATCATCGAACGGGATGCCCTTGAAGCTTCCTTTCAAACGCTTTGCGGCGTTCATAAAATTCGCGATGCGGCCTGTCTCCTCGCTCTTTCGAAAGTCCGCCCAGACGGTCACTTTGCGGTTCGTCTCAAAGCGCGGCAGCCAGAAGCCCTCTTTGATGGAAACGTCCGTCATGTCGGCGGGGCGGTAGGGATAGTCGCCTGCGGTGGCGACCGTTACAGCCAGCAATGAGCCAGCCAGCAGACCGGAGAAAAAAACATGTTTCATGTGAAGCATCCTATATTTTTATGGAATGAATAATCGTTCAGAATTCGACAGAGGAACCCTGCGACGGCTGATAGACGTTAGCGTGCCCAGGCTCAACGCCGTATTTCGCGTAGTACTTCTCGTTGAGGACGTTGATGATGTTTTCCGCCTGGTCTTTTTTCACCAACGCGACGATGCAGCCACCGAGGCCTGCGCCGACGAGTTCGGAGCCTAGCACGCCGGGCGTGGCGTCCAAGAGGTCGCACATTTCGTCGATTCGCGGGATGGAGCATGCGTAAGCGCCGCATTGGAACGCTAGATCCGCGTCATCGGCGGAAAGGCGTTTCAGGAGGTCGTCCGAAATTGTCGGATCACCGATGCGATCGCCGTTGTGGCTGATTTGCATCATTTTGCCGACGATGTCATAGCCGCCGTTCTTCAGCGTTTCCATGAATCGTTCTGAGCGGGCCATTTCGGAAAGGCCGTAGAGGATGACGCCGCGCAGGTTGTAGGCGCCTTGATCAATGTGGGAGGCGAACAGGCGGGCCAAATCGTGCAAATCGTCTGGAAGAGCCTCTTCAAGTTGCTTGCGCGATGCCGCAAGTGGCAGCGACAGAAGCATTTTGTATAATTTTGAATATGGGCGGACGGCGGCGAGACTCCGCATATCCGTGAGATGTTCGTCCGGATAGGTCTGTTTAAGAAGCATCAATGAAAGGTCGTAAGCGGCGACCTGTGCATTGAAGCGGTCCTTGCTGCCTTCGGATTTGCGCGCCTTCACGGTGCTGTCCGCGATGATGACGGCGTAATCGTCTGGAAGAGAAGCAGATTCGCCGACTTCGAACGGATGGAAACCTAAATGGATAAGCCTGCCCGGACGGCCGTACTTCATGGCGGCGTGATCGCCGAAACCGCCTCTGGAGCCGACGAACCATTCGCCTTCGCCGCATAATTCGATGAATTCATCATCGGAGACATGGAGGCTGTTCAAGGCGACAATGGCTTCCGCCGTCGCGACGACGAGAGCCGAAGATGAAGAGAGACCAGCTGCGGCCGGTATGTCTCCGCCGACCGCTATGTCCATGCCGCAGAGTAGGTTGGAGGACTCGAACTGGAAACGGCAGATGGCCGCTTTGATGTAGTTCGTCCATTTGCCACGGGAGGCGGCGAGCTCCTGCATGACAGGCTCCGAATCCAAGTAATCGAGCCATTTTTCATGCTTGATTTCCGTGATGGTGAATTCATCGTCAGGATACTGCGGGTTAACATTGGTGACGCGTACGAGATTGTCCATTCGCGGTGAGACGACCATCGTGAGGCGGCGGTCAATGGCCATGACGTTGATACCGCCGCCGTGATGATCTATGTGGCGTCCCATCAAGTTGATACGGCCAGGCGAACCAGCGACGATGACTTTTTTGTCGCCGAATTTGACGATGAAATGTTTCAAGACAGGCGTCAATTTCGGATTCTTTTCCGCCAGCCATGTTGAGGCGTCGCGCATGAAACGGATGGTCAGCTGAATCAATTCCGGTTTCGTGCTGTATGTAAGCATGTCGTCTGGATTTGCGACTTCGTAAAGCGTGACGCACTTCTGCCTCGCGAAGATTTCCAGCGTATCGGTCAAATAGATTTCGCCTTGTGCGTTGTCGGAACCGCAGGCGTTGATGGCATCGACGGCGGCGTCCAGATCAAAGCAGTAGAGGCCTGCGTTGGCGTAGGGCGTCTTAAGGATGTCATTGGCGGAAAACATCTTGTCAACAAGCTTCCGGTTGCTTTCTGGCTTGTGGACCTGCGCGATTTTCAGCACTTTGGCCGCTTTTTTCGCGTTGAGACCAAGGCTTGACAATTTCTTTTCATAATCCGTCGGCGGGACATCCGCAAGCGACATGAGGGCGGCATCCGCAAATTCCACGACACCATATGGTTGTCCATTTTCGACGACGACGCGGCCGCCGTTCGGATTGTCGTTGATCGGTTGGACGCCCCACACGACTTTCGCTTTGGATGTTTTGTCCAGCAGGCCTTTGACGACGTGCGAAGCGACGATTTTGTCCCCCATGGAAACGATGACCGGGCCATTGTAACCCGCTGATTTCAAGGCGTTCATACCGCAGAGGACGGCATGGCCCGTGCCTTTCTGCTCCTTCTGGTAGGCGTAGATGACGCCCGGCTCGCCGTCGAGGCAGTCCATGACATCCTGTGCCATGTGGCCGACAACGATGACGAAAAGCGAGACGCCTCCCGTGCGCATTTCATCCAGAATACGGCGGATGACGGGAATGCCCGCGCAGTTGAAGCAGACTTTGTTGGTGGAATTGTCATTCATCCGTGAGCCTTTTCCGGCGGCGAGGATGACGGCGGCTATGTTGTTTTTCATAATCATTTTGGCAAAAGAAGTGGATGGTGCGTCTAGTGGATGGATAGATGTCCGTTAAATTAGTGTCTTGACCAGAGTTTTCTAGTTTTTGCGGAAAACTAGATGATACGGGCCATGCTGTTCTGGATTTTGGTTTCGTCCGCCTTGTCATAGGTGACGTTGAAGCGTTCGCAGAGTTCGACATAGAGCCGCGCGGCGGTTTCGGGAGCCGCGCCGCCTTCCAGATCCGCCGCCGTGCGGTCGCATTTCACTTCAACATCCATGATTCGGCAGATATGATCTGGATTAATCTTGTTGTTCGACGACATGAGCATGGCATTTTCCGAGTTCGGAATGCGGAGCTTGATGTTGAGCAGCTTGTCCGCCTTGTTGAGATTGGAGTAGCATTGTCCGATGAGCGCAAGCGTCAGGACGGTGGCTTGACGAAGGATTCTGGATTGGACGATGTGCTTTTCCTTGTCGTTTTGCGGCAAGGTAGCCGCGATATAGAAGAAGCCGTTGCGGTAGAATTCCCAGAAGACGCAGGGGGCGCCGTCCTTTGTCTGGATGCCGATGATGGAATCGTTTGTGGCGAAACGTTCCGATTTCAGCGTGAACTGCCTGAACAGGAAATCATCGATGGTGGGCCGTTCGAGCCCTTCAATCGTGTTGCGGATGTCTGTGAGACTGATGTCGTCGAACAGCGACACTGGTGTGCAGAGGACTTCGAAATAGGGGAGCGAATGGATGATTTTCTTGCCGAGCCTGCTGGTGGCCTGCTGGCGGGAGCGATCGATCAGCGGCGGGATGACGGCGAGTTCGCGGGCTTCTGGCAACTGTTTGTCTTCGTAGAGGATGCCGCGCAGCATGCGGCCGAGCATCTGCCGTTGGTTGCGGAGGGCGCGGCGAATCAGCTGATGGAGCTCCGATGACTGGTTGGCGACTTTGCTGCGGGCGTCCGGCGTGCGGACGTAAAAAGCGCCTCGCTGCAGTTCGCGTTCGCAGTTCTCCGAACAGACATGCGGCATGTCGTTGAACGGATACACGACCATCACGACATATCGTTTCCCGTCGACGACGGGGCGGACGATGTCCAGCGAGACAGGCGGATCCGCGAAGTTGTTGATGGTTTGGCCGACGGTACTTGGATCGAAAGAAGAGGCTTCCTCTTCTGTCATGCCGACGTAGTCCGTCGGATTGCCGTTTTCGTCTTCACTGACTCCGACGACGACATAGCCGCCCTGCGTATTGCCGAGAGCCATGGCGTGGCGGGCGAATTTGGCGCGGCCGACGCGACCAATCGTCTCCCAATTCTGATGTGATTTGAAGTCGATCTGCTGGTTTTCGAGTCCACAACAGACGATATCGTGCCAGTCTTCCGGTGATGCCGTGATATTCATAGTCGTATCCGATGGTTTTGATGATCCGCTTTACAGTTAATTATATAATATAGGGTAAAAAGTGAAACTCACAACGTGCAACTAGATTTTCCGAATAGACTGTATAAATTATCAACAGCCAATTTCATAAAAACAGTCGTCATTTCAAAGGAGCAAGCCAATATGTCGGACAAGATTTACAAAGTCGGAATCGCGAGCCTCGTGCATGACCACATTTGGAGCCTCTGCCGGAATTTTGCGGAACATCCGCAATGTCAAGTAGTTGCTGTCGGTGAAGAGGATGAAGGGCTACGGACGCGCATGCGCGGCGTGATTCCGGGCATTCGCGAATACACGGATTGGCATGAAATGTTCGAAAAGGAGCCGCTGGACATCGTCGTCATCACAAGCGAAAACAGCCGGACGGCGGATATTGCGGAAGTCGCGGCGGCGCATAAGGTGAACATTTGCATTGAGAAGCCTATTTCCGCCACGTTGGCTCAAGCGGATCGCATCCTCAAGGCGGCTAAAGACAACGGCGTGATGCTTTTCGTCAATTGGGCGACCAATTGGTCGCCTGCGGCGCAGACGGCCTTCCGTCTTGTGCGTGAAGGGGCGATCGGCCAGCTGTATGATGCACGGATCCACATGGCCCATCGCGGCCCGAAGGAAATTGGTTGCGAAGAGCATTTTTGGAAATGGCTCTACACGCCTGAACTGAACGGCGCGGGGGCGTATATGGATTATTGTTGCTACGGGGCGGACATTATCCGCCTCTTACTGGGCATGCCGAAATCGGTCATGGGCTGGCGGCAGACGCTTGTAAAGGACTACCTGCCGGCGAATAGCGATGACAACGGCATGGTCGTCTGCTTCTACGACAATGCGGTGGCACGCGCAGAAGCCAGCTGGTGCGAGATACCGGGCTACCACGACGCGGTTTTCCATGGCTCGAAGGGAAAGGTCATCACGGATTCTGGAAAGGTGCTAATGTCGGTGGATCCTGCGAAACCGTTGACGGAAGTGCCGCTAGACACGTTGCCTCCGCAGTACAAGAACGCGGCGTGGAATTTTGTTTACTGCCTGGAGAACGGCGTGGAGCCGGACGGCATGTGCAACGCGCAGGTCTCCCGTGACGCGCAAGAGATTCTGGAGGCGGGGCTGATTTCGGATCGCGAAGGCCGCCGCGTCACGTTACCGCTGGCGTAAGTGACTTAATAACTGGGATATCTGGGATATCTGCGACTTCTGCGACGATCTTTCATGTCCCAGTTGTCGCAGTTGTCGCAGTTGTCCAAAAACATGAACGATCATAAAACAAAGGAACACAAGCCATGAAGAAAACCCTGTTGATTCTGATGATGGCGATAGGATTGGTTTATGGACAGACGGTCGGAAAGCGTCCGTATGAAATGGACTGGGCGGGACGGACGGAGGATGACCATCCCGTTCTCGTGAATTTCGAGCGCAACGAAGCATGGACAGTTGAAGCGGAAAACGGCGAAGGAACCGTGGAACGTTCTCGTGAACAACAGATGTTTGGCGACTATGTGCTGAAATTCAGCTACACAGGAGCGAAGAGCGGCGCGTCGTTCACATTGCGTCCTCCACAGCCGCTTCCAGTTCCGCAAGATTTTGACGCCATCACGTTGTGGACATACGGCAACAAATTCGCGATTCGACAGGATGGCAAGACGGTTGGTAATGCAGTTTTGTCCGCTTTGTTCAAAACGCCGGATGGTGAGGAGCAGGCGATTCAAATCATTCGCATTCATTGGGATGAATGGTTTCTATGCCATATTCGGTTGACGAATGATCAGCAGAAAAAATTGCATCAGCCTGGAACGGTTTTCAGCGGCTTGAAGGTCACGAATTGCCGTACGGATAGCGAACGGACGCTGTATTTTGACAGTCTCTGCCTGTACAAGGAGGCATTTGCGCCGTTAAGCTTCGCGCCTCGTGCCAAACGTGGCATCGACCTCTTCCCTGGACAGGACGCAGGCGTCAATACAGGCGAAGGGCGGTTGCCGTTTCCAACGCGGCAGGACACGATTCTGCCGGACAGCGCGGCGGAAAATTCCACCAATTCCATCTCGCGCAAAGGGCAGGGGGCCATCCTCCGCTATGACGGGAAAGATGGCAAGCTGACTATTCGCTATGAACCGGAAACAGGCACGTGGAGTGACTTGACGGCGCAATGGAATGACGGGCCGTCGTTCCAGCCGTTGGCAAATGGCGGTGCGCGTTTCGCGGGTAGCAGTGAAGGAATTAGGCCGGACAAGGCGGAATTTCTTGGCAGTCATTATTCCAAGACCGAGCCGAAAAGTATTTCCACCGCGTGGAAATTGTTCTACGGTGAAGACAGCTTCGAAGTGCTCTACACATTTACGTTGCGCGGCAAGACATTGGTTGTCGATACGATGGCGAAGAACGATAGCAATCTGGTAGGCGTCGTCGCGTATGGCGGTGTCAAAGGACTGTCGTTCACTGAAAAGATTGAGATACCATATTATGATTATGCGAGCGGCCGTCCCGCCGTCGTGCTTGCGCAGAGCGGCGCCACGCCGTTGTTTTTAAGTGGTCATACGGATTGGTATTTGTCCAACGGCAGTCGTCCGCGCGGGGCGGGAGACCCTCGTAAGATTGTGCAGTTCAATGGATTGGTGGAATACATTCCAAAGACGGACGGCAAGCGGAATGACGTGTATGAGCGTTTCTTCGTCACGATATCACCCGTATTCGAAGAGACGTTGCCGAATATACCGAATCCAAAATCGCCGTGGAAGCATGTGACAGGAACGGGCGTGTGGCGCGCTCATGGCGCAAGCAACCGCGAAGGCGACAAAAAGTACTGGTACAACATCTGGCGTTACGGCATGCGCCATTGCATCATCACCGACCATGAGACAGGCTGGCGTGATGGTGAAGAGAGTTTTACATTCCGTACGCGTCCCGCGCCTGGAAAAGGCGGCGACGAAGGGCAGTACGACTACGCGCGATACATGCAGGACACGCTTGGTTTCGTCTATGGCCCGTACAACAATTTCACGGATTTCGCTCCCGTGAACGAATATTGGAGCACGGACATGGTGGCACGCAATTCCAACAACCAGTTGATGCACGCATGGCGGCGCTGCTATGCGCCAAAGCCGTTGCGGGCCGTCGAATATGCTGAAAAATTGCCGCCGATCATTCAGAATAAGTTCCATTTCAGCACGGCGTACTGCGATGTCCATACATCTGTTACACCATGGAGCCGTTGCGATTACGATTATCGTGTACCCGGCGCGGGAACGTTCGCGCAAGTCTTCTACGCCTTTGGCGAAATCATGCTGATGCAGAAAAAGGCATGGAACGGACCCGTCTATTCAGAAGGTCCGCACTTCTGCTTCTACAGTGGTTTGACAGACGGAAACTACGCTCAAGACCGTACTTACCGCTTGCCCGACCGCCCATGGCTTGTTGATTTTGATTTAAACAAAATCCATGATCAGGAGTGCAATTTCGGTATCGGCAGCCCCGCCATGTTCTATGAGGAAGGCAAGCCGTTCGGCCGTACGCCAGAAGAACTTGAGTCATGCATCGACCGTTTCTTGGCGGCGACGGTTGCTTTTGGTCATCCAGGTTTCTTGGTTGGCGAAGGCGGACTGCGGACGACGATGCGGAGCTACTATCTTGTCCAGCAGCTGGCCGCCCGTTATACGCAGGCTTCGGTGGCAAGCATCCGTTATGCGGATTCACGCGGACGGTTGTGGAAGACATCCGAAGCTCTTGTGAATCAGTGCTATAAGCGGTCGCAACTGGTGATTGACTACAGTGACGGCACGCATGTCGTCGCAAACGGCAGCAAGACAGAGGAAATGCATGTCCAACATCTTGGGCGTGATATCACTCTGCCGCCCAACGGTTTCGAGGGTTGGACGGACGATGGCAGGATTTATGTTTTCTGTGGTACAAAGCGCGGCCAGCGCGTCGATTATGCGGAAACGCCAGATTACATTTATATTGACGGTCGTGACAGGATTGCGCAGCGTTTTGCGAAGGCGTCCGGAGTGGGTGCCGCCGTCTGCCGCGTAGACGATGCGGATCATTGGGAGATCATTCCGTGGAGGACATCCTGCTGTGGTTTTGCCATCGAAGGCGGTGCCGCCAAGGCATTTGCGCATGATGGCACGGAGCTTGGCGACGCGAAGACGGTGCGTTGCCGCGGACTTCTGTATGTTCTTCCCGTTGAAGGTGCTGTCAGTTACAAGCTTGATCGTCATGTGATGACGCGTGAAAGCAAACTGACGTCTGCTCAATACGAAGTCGTGTCTGGCAGCGATGTGGTCGTTCACACGCCGGACGGCGATGTCACGATCAACGTGACGGGCAAGCCCGGTGAATGCGTGTGGTATCATCAGGGCGATGAATCCATCTGTTTCATGATACGTGAGATGGCACAGTTGTCCGTTGCGTTGTCAAGGGATGAAGGTGTTTTGGGATGCACGATTATCAACAATGCAAGTGAGTCAATGACAATGGATTGCGCATTGAACGGCGCTTCTGTGACGGTACAGTTGCCGGGAGACGGTAAAGTCGTTGTTCCATTCCAACTGCCTCAGCCGCAATCAGAAGGACTCCTTCCGTTACGACTGGAACTGACAAGCGGTAAATGCCGCCAGTCGTGGAAAGGCGGTCTGATCTATACAAAAGGGCCGGACATTCTGCGGGATGATTTCTTCAAGACGTTCCAGTTTGGTTTCATCGTCGATGGCCATCCGGAAATAACGGATGCAGGAACTGTCCATGCTCGTGCGGAAATCATAGACTGCGCATGCGGCGGCATCACAAAACCGTCCATTTTCATGCATCCGCCATGGTGGGGCGGCGTCCATGGAAACACGTTCACGACGCATGACATCACATTGCCGAAGGAGCCTGTCTTCTTCCGCGCGATGGTTGGTAAGAAGGACGGTTCAGATTTGGGTGACGGCATCCGTTTCCAAGTCGCGATCATCTATAACGGTCAGGAGATGCTACTTGCGCAACATCCTCTTATCAAACATACTTGGGAACCAATTGAAGTGGATTTGACACCGTGGGCGGGACGGAAAGTCACGTTGAAACTGATCTCCGATATTGGTGAGGCGCGCGATACAGGCGGCGACTGGGCCTGTTGGGCGGATATCCATCTAGAACGGCCGCAACAGCGGAACATAACCAAGCTGGACGAAGTGTCTGAGCGGTATGATTTCGAACAGCTTCCAAATTTTGCCAGTAGATTGACGTGGGATGACTTGCGGAACGGCATAACAAAGGCCGTTCTGAAATATCGCGGGCAGGGTTTGGACAGCAATGGTGGATATACCTCCTACGCATGGCTCAACGGCAAGAAGATCGGCAAGATGGCTCCTGCAAGCGGCAACGAACGCGACAATGTCTGGTCGGACTTCGTGTCCATTGAGATTCCGGCGGATGTCGTCGCCACGCTTACGATGATCAATCGTTTGGAACTGGAGAATCCAGGAGAGGACTTTTTCAAAGTAAAGGACTTCTATCTTGAAGTGACGCTGGCGGACGGACGGACGATGGCGAGCCTCGTCTCGAAAGCCGTCTATTCGCAACCGGCCGGCTGGCCGTATTCCGAAGGCGTCAAAGTGCCCTTCGAAGAGCGCATCGCTGTTGTGATTTGTTTTTAATAATTTCCGGCCGCGCAGGAGCGCGGCCCTCCCAACCACTAACCACTAACCACTAACCATTGGCCGCGCAGGAGCGCAGCCCTCCCAACCACTATGGAAAAACTGATCCCGTTTTCGTCATGGATTCACAATTGGACATTCATTCAAGGCACTCCGAAAGACGGCTGGCAGAATGCCCGCCAGGAAGGGCGCAACTTCCATCTGGACGCCTGCATCAATCTGGACAGACTATGCGACACGCCGCCCATTCCGAATGAGTCGGAAGGCGTTCTGTACTGCGATTTTGCGACGGAATTGGAAGGCACCGTCATGATCGGCATGGGCTGCGATTGGCGGATGAAAGTCTATTGCGACGGCGATGTGATTCTCGACACATGGGAATCGGGCAACGGCTATTCCTACATCTTCCCCAGCAATCACCGCGTATTCTTTAAAGTGAAGGCGGGCAACCACTTGCTGGCGTTCCATGTGAAGCGCGGAAAGGACAGTTGGTATTTCACCTGCGGCGGCGTGTCGCAGGAGCCGCCGCCCGAGCCGGAACTGACGCATGGGCCGTGGCTGTCGAATCCAGACGCAGGCACGATGACGGTCGCCTTCACGTGCGCGAATCCGCTTGGCGCGGCCATCCAATATCGCAAAATTGGCACGGATGGATGGAAGACGACGTGGCATCAGCGGCAGGGCCAATGCCTGCGGCGCACATATCATGCGATTCCGCTTACTGGTCTGGAGCCTGGCGCGAAATACGAATACCGTATCATCGTCATTCATCCCGACCACTACACGGAGATGCAGCTTGGTGATACGCATTCCTTTGTGGTTCCGGATGTTACGAAATCCAAATACTCTTTCTTTTTCACAGCGGATCTGCAGTTCAATCTGGAGAAGCAGCATCAGATTTTCGGCAAGATGCTGGAAGCCGCCGATGCGAAATCATGCGATTTCTTCGTGCTGGCGGGCGATGTGAACAGCGGATTTCTGCCGGAGAACGTCATCGGTGGGCCGTTTGCTCAACTGTGCGAATACGGCGCGGCTGAGAAACCGATCCTCTACGTGCGCGGAAACCACGAGATGCGCGGTACTTATGGCGATCAATTCTTGGATTATTTCGCCTGTGGCAACGGGACGAGCTACGATGTCGTCCGTCTTGGCGACACGGCCTTCCTGCTGTTGGATTCCTGGGAGGACAAGCCTGCGAAGACGCCCGGCCATACGTACTGCCAGTGGAACATGGACGAACTGTTCTGGCAGCAGGAGACAGAATGGCTGGCCACTGCGATGGCCGATGAAAAATGGACGGGCGCGAAACGCCGCATCGTCATCTGCCATGGCGCGGCCTATTCGCATTACGACGGCTGCATGACCATCCCGTTCGTGTTGCAGAAGATGACGGATCCGTATTTCGAAGGGGCGAATCCAGTCTCGAAGCTGAACATGTGGCTGACGGGCCATATCCATCGCTATGTGCGTTCCATTCCGGGCACGGACGATTACGCGGCGGAATCCATGCCCATCAGGCCATTCAAAGGCGGCAAGACCTACACATATCCTGTGCTGACTGTCGGCGGGCCGAGTGCGCGGAAAATTCAGGCAAGCTGCTTCCGTGTCGATGCGGATGCGGACGGCTTCGACGTCAAATCGTGGGATCAGGACGGCAATCTGCTGGAGGACATCCGCTACGACAACGACGGCACTTGCACGGAGCGCAAGGCTTTCGAACATTATACGGTGGAACCGATTAATCCGTAAGGATTTAAATTAGGCGGAAGACGCGAGAAAAAGACAACATAACAGGAGTTTTCATATCATGGTTCTTTCAGCGGAAGCACAAAAAATAGCACGGCAGTTTTTGATTGAGAATGAAGGCGTCATCCGTGCCGTAAAGGACGCTTCGGGCGCTATCAAGACGATTCTTGGTCCATGCAAGCCCGGCGAACAGGCGTTGTTTCCCGTCTATGACGACGCCGACACGAAAAACGTCTGGCTGCCTGGTTGCAGAAGCTACGACGACTGGGCGAAAACGCTGAAAGGCAAGCCGACGCTCGGCTATGGCATGCGTTATGATTTGATGCCACAACAGCTTAAGGATGAATATGTTCGGGCTGGCGGAAACGTCGGGCTGGAATGGATTCTGAAAGGGCTGGATTCGCATATCGACGCCATCATGGAAACCGTCATGAAACGCCATCCGAACATCGCGTCCATGACGCCTGCGCAACAGGGCGCTTTGGCGTCGTTCTTCTACAATCTCGGGCCGTCTCCCGCCAACAAGGAGACGCTTGAAAAAGCCTTGAAGGCCAACGACATAGCGGCTATCTACAATGCGCTTGCGCTCTATTGCAAAGTCGGCGGAAAGGTGTTGCCGGGCTTGGTGGCGCGGCGCGACCGTGAACGCGCGCCGTTCGGCGGAAACGCACCTGCGGTGCAATCTTCTCCAGCCGTGCAGGTTGCCTCCGCCGGTGGCTATGAAATCCGTCAAGGCGACACGCTGTGGGGCTTGTGGAAAAAAAGCGCGAATCAAGGCGAGACATGGGATGCTTTCTCCAAACGGATCCGTCAGGAAAATCCTGGAATTGATTTTGAGAAGCCAATCGGCGTCGGAACGCATCTGAACGGCATCAAGCTTGCGTAAAATCTATGGGAACGCCGCGCTTTTGCGCGGCTGGTCCCGCAGGAGCGGGCCCCTCCCAATTTTATTTCAGATATTCCGCCAATTGCGACGCATCCACGTCGCGCAGCTGGCAATGGTGCGAGACCGCCCATGCCGCAGCGGCACCGGCTCCTGCGCCGATGGCCATGCCGATGCACATGACGCGCAATGACGCATGCGCCTCATGGCTCGCGCTGATGCAACGGCCTGCCATCAGCAGGCCATCCACATGTTTCGGTAGCAGACAGCCGTACGGAATCTGATACGGACGGCAATGCTCCGCTTCGCCTTGCTTGGTCGTGTCATGGCCGACGGCCTGGCCGCTGCCGGCGGGGTTGTGGATGTCGATGCAGAAATTCGCGTCAAATACAACGGCGTCAGGGAATTGTGAGCCTTTGATGCAGTCTTCTTTTTCAAGCCGTGCGCAACCTTCGAATCGCCGTGTTTCGCGGACGCCGATGCTGCTGGGCATCAGTTCTGCATACACATGTTCGAAGCCCGGCAGTTTACGGCGGAGAAATTCGACGATTTGGAACGCCTGGCGGCGGCCGTCGATTTCCGCTCGTGTCAAATCCGACGGCTCAACACCGTCCACGCCGTTGACCTGCGTCGCGTTCACGATGGCGCGACTCGGCAACGAACCTGCGTACAGCCGCACGACGCCCACGGACGGCGGCAGTTCACCATTATGCTGGGCCTCCGTCACGATGTCCTCCCATGTCCGCCCGCCGACGGTTTTCCGGCGGGCCTCCTCTTCCGAACCGCACAGGAAACGGCGCTCCGGATCGATGCCGTTGATGATGTACATGATGCTCATGGGCTGAAGCAGATGGTCGCCTTCGCGGCCGCTTTCGTATGGAACGCCAGCCATGTAAGCCACGTCACCGTTGCCAGTTGCGTCGATGACCGCTTTCGCCGTGAACGTCAATTTACGGCCTGCGGCGTGGACTACCACGCCTTTGACCTGCTGTTCTTCCTTTATAATGTCAACAACGGGAGCATGAAGCAGAATCGTCACGCCGGCCGTCGATAGTACATCGTACAATTGCACGTCCATCTGGGCGAAATCGACCGTCCGTCCGCCCATGGCCTTCAATATTTTCTGAACGACGGAAGAACGGATTCCGCCGAGAAACGGTCCCACGAGAGCCTGTACGGCCATGCCGCCGAGCCGTCCCGTCGCTTCCAACAGCAGGACGGATGCGCCGTTTTCAGCCGCCGCCAACGCGGCGCCAGTTCCGGCCGGACCGCCGCCAACCACAATCACATCGTATGTTGTTTCCATGATTTACACGTATTTAATGATACCTTGGTGCGCAAACTGTTGAATTCTGTTTCCATAATTTACTTAATCAACAAATGTGTGCAAGTCACTGGAGGAAAAAACAAACGGTTGTTTGTATGAAGACATGATGATGTTTCGGATATTGTGTTACCAACGGCATGGATACCGATGGCGCTCCTCCTGTGCAGTGATTGAAAATGTACTGTTGGCAAATGATTATATGACGGATAGTATGGAACTCGTTCTTAAGGTATTCAACCGTTCATAAACAAAGTTTGCAATTAGAAAGCAGTGTTGTATATTATTAATAACAATTAAATGCGATATGTTATATTGAACCTTATGGAAATAGAGTATCGTGCAAAACAGTTAGAACAATGCGCGAGGAATCCAAGAACAGCAACGCGGCTGCTCGGATCCATTGCGAAAAGGTTTCTAATGCGTATTGAACTCATTGAAAAAGCCGAAAGCTTTGAAGATTTCCGATCCATGCTTGGCAAGTTCCATGAACTGACAGGTGACAGGAAAGGACAATGGGGGGCGTCGCTCGATGCCAACTACCGTTTGATCATCACGCCGAAAGAAAAGCCCATTGCAGACGAATTTGGCCGCATCGACTGGACAAAAAGCACAAAAGCTGTTATTGTAGAAATAACGGATTATCATTAGAGGAGAAAAGACATGAGTATC
>JAFZIJ010000068.1 GCA_017554445.1 Victivallales bacterium | reverse complement strand
TGATCGGCATCGTCAACGCCAATCCAGCCAACGCCTCCTTGCCGACGCCGTTGCCGATATAGACGCGGTCAACCAAGTTGTAAAGCATGTTGATGACGGTCGATACGACCGCTGGCCACGACAGTCGCAGCAACAGCCGCCCGATGTTCTCCGTCCCCAAAAATGTCGAATCTTTCAATGCCATGATGATTTTTATAGATGATAGTCAATATTTGCGCATTTTGACATGTTTTGTCTTATAATATACTATCATTTTTATTTTTGTGTAATTTTGTTGACCATGATTACAAACATAAATTAGAATTGTTTTTTGATTTGTATTTGCCTTGAGTTGAATTATAATTTTATAACAACGGAAAATAGTCATGAAGATTCATTATCAATACACCAACTCGGAGGAAATCATGAGATCATTCATACATGCCGCCATTCTTATTGCCTTGTCATTTAACGTTTTCGCGCAACAACAGGCTCCAATTGAACCAAAAGGGAAAACCGCCTTCTTCAACTCTCCTATCCCACCGGAGATACAAAAAGCGATTAAGACTGTCCTTGATGAACAGATGAAAGCCTTTGCCTGCACTCTCACTAATGATGAGATGAAAACAATTTCTGAAAAACATTTAAAGGCCCATCCTGTTCTTTTTGATTCCCAAATGGATCCGACTAGACCAGGCAGAATTCTCTTGGAAGCCTTCAAAAAGCTTGATGGGAAAATTGAGAATGCCGATAAAGTTTTCGAAGAGATGGAATTGGAGAAGAAAGGTATCAGTAAACGTCTCTGGGATTTTCAACTCAAAAACAACAATTTCTCAGAAGAACATATAAAAGTCATAGAGGAATTGAATCCCAAAACACAGGAGGAACTTGATACATATCAAGTACAGTTAAGTATAAGAATGAAAAGAGTTTTTGAAGGAGGACTTCTGGCTTACAGAATTCTGTTGGAATATAACAAGAAACACAAGGATAATCCAATTAATGACAAAACCATGGTTGACTGGGGGATTGAGGCTTCCAAAAAGAAGGAAAAGGTGTTCATGGACTGCTGGACGGAAATATTGGCACAAAAGTATCCTAATATCCAAAATCGTGCGGAAGTGCTCGGCATTCTATGCAAGCAATCCATGATGGGGCTAGCTAATCTAACAAACAATAGAGCAGATTGGCTTCCCTTTTTCCAAGAAAAAATCCAGAAATGGAACATCACACAGAAAGTGGAAGATTAAGTAAATCATATCCAGAACTTCCAGAATTTCCAGAATATCCAGTTGCTTTTTTAGATTGCATGGCTACTTTGTTATGAAAAGCCATGCAATCTTTTTATTTATAAGGAATCACCATGAAACACATTCTTCTCCTGCTATTGGCCGCCCCGCTCTTCCTGTTTGCGCAAACGCCGAAGGAGCGGCGTGACAACTTGTTGAAAAATCAAGACTTGCAATCGCTTCTCATCGCGGTCAACGATGAAAACGCCGTCGTCCGCCATACGGCCGTGCGGCTTCTTGCGCAGCGTGAAGATGCCACCACTCAGCTAACACCACTGCTCAAATCAACGGATCCGCTCATCCGCCGTTGCGCCTTGCAGGCCCTCTGCCTGAAAAATGCGGCGACCGTTGACCTGCTCGGCGGCATGATGGCAGACGAAGATGTGAACGTCCGACTGATCGCCGTTTCGCAGTTGGCGGCGGAAAAGCCCGTGACCGGCAAGCGGTTGGAGATTCTCGAGAAGACCGCCCGACACGAAAAGAATGCCGCCGTTCGCGACATCGCCTCCAAAGCCATCTGGCCGTTCTACCGCAACACAATCCTCCTCCGCAACCGCAGCGACTGGGACCATGACGTGAAGGTCATCCAAGACATTCTCCTGCCGAAGGAAGACTGGCGTTTCTCGTTGGACGAGAACAATCAAGGCCATCTGAACAATTGGTTCAAGAAGGATTTTGACGCATCCGCCTGGAAGACGATTCCCATCGCCGCCACATGGGAGGATGCAGGCTTCCAATACGACGGTCTCGCGTGGTATCGCAAAACGTTCAAGACGCCGCCGAAGCCAGAGAAATACAACGCCGTCGAGTTGCATTTCGAATCCGTTGACGAATGCGCATGGGTTTGGCTGAACGGTGTTTACATCGGCCAGCACGATCTTGGAACCAGCGGTTGGCAGACACCGTTCTCGTTGGACATCACGAAAGAAGTCAAATGGGACGCGGAAAACGTCATCGTCGTGCGCATTTTGGACACGGCAGGCGCCGGCGGCATCTACAAACCCGTCCATCTGCAAGTTTTGGAATAAGAGGAGGAAACTACGATGAAACAAGCACTTGTCACCATTTTCGCCGTTCTTTTCCTCTCCTCCGCCCTGCCCGCCGCCGATATGTTCGGCCAATGGCTCTTCAATTCCGAAAAGCCGTTGGAAGACGCATCCGGCCACAATCACACGATCAAACTGCGCGGAAAAGCGCAAATCGTTGAAGATGAACGCTTCGGAATCGCTCTCAAATCAACGGGAAGCGTTCCGACCGCCGACAATGCGCAAGGCGCGGATGCGGGCAACCATGCGGATTTCACGCCGAAAGGCGCCTTCGCCTTCGATTTCTGGCTGAAACCAGATGAAGCCATCCGCGCAGGGCGAGATCACTTCTTCTTGATTGACAAGAAGATATACCATTATTTCAGGGAATTTGAAAAGGCCAATCTCGGCTACTGCTGCTATCTGCTCACAAGGGGCAAAGACCTCTATTCCATCAACGTCAATCTCGGCTTCAAGACGGACAGCGTCGTGCTGGAGACACGCCCCGTCTCATTGCCTGTCAACGAATGGCATCATCTTGCTTTCTCGTATGACGGCGAAGGTACCGTCCGTGTTTTCATGGATGGCCAAATGATTGCCAAGAAGCTCTTTGCGAATCGCAAGGCCGTCGCGCCCAGCCCCTATGCGCTGATTTTGGGCGATCGCGCCACGAGCAACTACAGCAGTTTTATCGGTCGCATGGCGCAAATCCGCTATTTCCAAGGCGTTCCGGCAGAATATGGCCCTCATCCCACCATCTCCTTTAGCCAAGGCCGAACCGTCTTTTACCATAACGAAAAGAACGCGGCGATCACGCTGACCATCGACAACGACAACACGGAGATCATGGATGACGGCATCGTGACGATTACCGTGAATGGCGCAAAACACGAGTTGCCCTTTAAAAAGCTCGCCCCGCGCGAAATCCGCCAAGTTACCGTTCCCATCGGCACGACTCTCAAAGCCGCGTCATACCAGATAGATGCGACACTGAACACGCTCAATGCCAAAAGCACGTTCGACATCGTCCCACGCGAAAATCCCTTCATGCCCGTTGTCATGTGGGGCACCTGCCCGGAAAACGAACTGACCTATATCGGTTTCACCCATGACCTGCGCCATTTCAGCAACTTTCCGAATGTCTGGAAGGCGAAAAAGCCTCTCGACCTCTCCACCGTGATGGATGTCACGTCGAATTATAATCTGCTTAACAACTACATGAAGAAAGGGTTGCATGCCTGCATGACCACCGCGCCTGGCCGCTGGGTCGAACAGACACAGACCAATCCGGAATACAAACGCGTCACCCGCAACGGCAAGCCGCGCGAGACCACAAATGGAGCTGTCGGCCATCCGGACATACAGGAATTCGGCTACAACGTCGGCGCAAGCGTCGCGCAAACGTACATGCAGTTCCCGAGCTTCGATTCAGCGTTGATTCATTCGGAAGTCCGTGACAACACGATGCTTTCCTTCCAGCCGTTTGAAGTGAAATCCGCCGAAGCGTTTCTCGGCACGAAAATTCCACAGGAAGTTCGCGCCAAGACTGGCGTTCCCTATCTGACGCTGCCGAACTTCCCGCCTAGCCGCGTCATTCCCGACGACGACACCATCCTCCGTTTCTACACATGGTTCTGGAAGGACGGGGATGGTTGGAATCCGCTCCATTCGCGCATCCATGACGGTCTTAAATCCACAGGCCGCAAAGACTTCTGGACATTCTTCGATCCCGCCGTGCGCGTTCCGTCCGTTTGGGGAAGCGGCGGTCACGTCGATATCGTCTCGCAATGGACGTACAGCTATCCAGATCCAATCAAGATCGGCCAATCCTGTGACGAACTATTCGCCATGGCGGAAGGCTATCCGAATCAGAAAGTTATGAAAATGACGCAGATCATTTGGTATCGTTCGGGCACAGCGCCGATCGAACGGATGCCGAAAGAAGAAGACAAACGCGTCCAGTGGGAACGCGACATTCCAGACGCGAAATTCATCTCCATCGCGCCCGACCATCTGGAAATCGCGTTGTGGAGCATGATTGCGCGACCTGTGCGCGGCATCATGTACCATGGCCGCGGCTCGCTGTTCACCGTCACAGGCGGAACAAGTTACCGCATGACGAATCCAGAAACCACCCCGCGTCTATCCAAACTCGTCCACAACGTCATCCAGCCGCTAGGCCCGTCGCTGTTGGAGATTCCGGATGCGAAATCGCGCGTCGCCGTTCTGGAAAGCTTTGCCTCCCAAATGTATGCGCAATGCGGCAGCAACGGCTGGAGCAACAGTTGGGAAGCGGACATGCACATCATCCTGCAATGGGCAGGCTACCAGCCGCAGATCATCTACGACGAAACCGTCCGCAAGAACGGTCTTGACGCCTACGACATTCTCGTCATGCCCAACTGCTATGTTCTGACGCAGTCCGTCTATGACGAAATCCTCAAATTCCAGAAGCGCGGCGGCATCGTCGTGGCGGACGAACGCCTCTGCCCTGCCGTCCTGCCCGACCTGCTCGTTCCCGCCTACAAGCGGACACGCAAGGCGGACGTTGACAAAGCCGCCCTGCAAGCCATGGCGGCCAATCTCCGCAACGAACTCGATCCGTTCTTCAAACGCGATTTCCAGACGTCCAACATGGATATCGTCGGCCGCATGCGCCATTTTGGCGACACGGATTACTTGTTCCTAATCAACGATAAACGCACTTACGGCAACTATGTCGGCCAGTATGGTCTCGTCATGGAAAAAGGTCTCGACAACGCAGGAACGGCTTGGTTGCCAGGCGATGGATATATCTACGATCTCGTTGCGCACAAGCAAGTTCAGACGACGCCAAAGGACGGCGGTCTGTCGTTCGACGTATCCTTCGGCCCAGGCGAAGGCAAGCTGTTCATGCGGACGAAGATGCCATTGGATGCGATATCCATTAACGTCGATGGCGACGGCATAGCCCCGCGTGGTTCGGAAGTTCCAATAACGGTTCAAGTGGAAACCGCCCAGAATGGCCCGATTCTGCCGAAAGCCGTTGTACCCGTGAAGCTTACGATTCTTGATGCCGATGGCAAGCCTGCCGAATTCAGCGGCTACCATGCCGCCGTCAACAGCGAATTGAAACTGAATCTCTCCATCCCGTCCAACGAGAAGCCCGGCAAATGGACGATTATCGCCGAAAATCTTGCCAATGGTGGAAAAGTACAGACCACTCTAACTATAAAATAATGGTTTCTAGAATTCTAGAAGCTCTAGAAGCTCTAGATTAATTTAGCAACCTATTCTTGCAGAATAGGTTCTGCCATCGCGCGCATGGAGATTCACGTATTCGCTGCCTTTCCAGGCAGCGGGAACGCAGCTCTCTATGCGCACATCGCCGAACAAATCGCAGACGAAGGCGTCCTGCACAGCCTGCAGATAGACGCCATGCGTCGTCACATAATAGATGCTTGACGGCACTTTGCTTGATTCATAGAATTCAATCCGTTCGGGATCGCGATAATCGACGTCGTCCGCCATGGCGAGCTCCTTCGCAAACGCTTCCGTCCGACCAAGATGGGACGACGCCAGCCAGAACATCGCCAGCGTCCAGCCGTGGTACATGCGCGACTTCGCGGCGCTGCAGATGTCGTAGCGTTTTTCATAGGCGTTCCGTTCGAATTCGTCCAAATCAGTCGCCGGCAGGAAGATCAGTGGATTCAATTGGACGGGATGCTTCTCTTTGCCGAAATTCTCCTCCAACATGATTTCACCCGTGCAGTAAATACCGTGTTCGGAATCGATTAGACGATCGAACGCCAATCCTGCCCGCAAATATTCATCATAATCCTTCAAGCCCATCGCGGAGGCGACACGGAACGTGTAACGAGCCGAATACAACGCGCACAAGTAGTTCCGTCCGTTTGGTTTGGCGAATTCGTCCTGCGACATCGACGGCGTGACTTCCAAGCTATACCGTCCATTCGCCTCCTTCACCATGTGGCTCGCATAGAATTCCGCTGATTCGCGAATGACAGGCAGCGCCACGTTTGCCGTCCATGCGGCGTCGTTCAGATGGAGCGATGTCTCATAAGCCATGCGCGCAGGATACGCGGCATTATGGATTTCATACTGATACGGATTCGGCGAATCATTTTTCAGCAAATCCGTGCCCGTGCCGATGGGAAACTCCCATGCCCACATCGTACCGCGGCCACCATAGATGCGATGCGTGATGGCGCGGATGTCATCGATGCGCTCACGATAGAATTCGACGATTCGTTTCGCCAAATCGTAGTGCCCCATGCGCAGCAGCGCGGGATGGATGTAGGAGATGTCCTGCGGGAAATGGAACCGCCAGCCAGCTCCCGTCCAACCCATTGGAGCGGAAGGAATTCCGTCGGGCGAGAACGAACACAGGACATAATACATGGATCGCGCCCAATCCGCCTGCCGTTGGTCATCCGTCAAATCCAGATACGAATCGCCCCAACGCTTCTTCCAGCCATCTTCCGCCGCTTCGCGCCATGACGCAATGGACGCCACGCCGTCCATGACCGACCGCACAGCAGCGAAGCGTTTTTCATTGGCGTTTCCGATCAGCAACAGGCAACTCGCGTTGTCGCTGAGAGTTAGCGTCCAATCAGCTCCATTCCGCCGAATGCCGTAACTGCCGTTTTCGCAGATGACACGCATGCCGACTTCCATCGTGACACGGTTTGTCTGCATGCGGAAGCCGTTATCTGTTGATTGCGGCGTCACATCGAACGATTCGTTGTACGAACCATTCGGATGCGTCACAGGCGACAGCGTCAATTTCCAACCGCCGTGCAGTTCATACGCCAGTATATCCCGTTGATACGGATGGAAATACGTCTTTGCCGCAAGCGTTTTCCCATCTTGTATAAACGACGTCTCCAGATATCCTTTATATAGGTAAAGCGATTGGCGGTAATCCGTCGGCTCGACTTGCGGCTGTTCCGTCCATTTCAGCGTGAAAAGCGACAGCCAGTAGTCGATGCCGTAATGGCCTTGCGCATAATAATCCGCATGTTTGAACGTCCCGACGTCGCCGCCCGTCTTCTGTTCATCCACCTGCCCGATCAGGCCGTATGAATCGAACAGCGCACCACAGCTTCCGCTTCCTAAGTACAACGGAATCTGGCGGTTGGGGTCAAAAGACGTGCGGTGTATGTCACCACGTGAAATAGCTGTGAAAATTGACATGTTGTGTTCCTCTATTGAAATCTTACTGCAAAGATAGAAAAAATTATAGTTGATTTCAAAGAAATCAACATAACAGGCATTATATTTTCATTCAGCAATGCAAGTCACATCATGAAATATGGAATACCACATGAAAACTATAAAAAACGCAAACGGGCAGGCTTTCGATTTCACGGAAAACGTCCCCTACCGTGAGGAAGCCTTCTATCAAAACGGCCCCGCCAACGTCGAACGCTGCAAGCTGGATTTGACGATTCCGCAGGGCAAGCAGGGCTTTTCGACCGTCATCTGGTTCCATGGTGGCGGCCTGACAGGCGGCGCGAAGCACACGCCCATGGCGTTGACGATGGACGCGGAGCATCCGTCCGCCATCATCGCCTGCGGCTACCGTCTGGCGGGAACGGACGGCGCGACGGGAACCACCTGCCTCGATGACGCGGCTTGCGCCGTCGCATGGGTGTTGAAACACATCGCCAGCTACGGCGGCGATCCCGCAAAAGTCTTTGTTTCAGGACATTCCGCAGGCGCCTATCTGACGGCGATGATCGGCATGGATCCGCAATATCTCCGCCGCTACGGTTGCGACTACACGCAACTCAAAGGCCTCATGCCGTTGAGCGGCCAATGCGTCACGCATTTCACCATCCGCGCCGAAAAAGGCATTCCCATGACGCAGCCGACGTGCGATGAATTCGCCCCGCTGTACCACGTCGGAACGCCCAATCTGCCGCCAATCCTGTTGACGACAGGCCAAGGCGACATGGAAATGTGCGGCCGCACAGAGGAGAACGCCTACTTCTGCCGCATGTTGAAACTCAACGGTCATCAAGACGTAACTCATTTGATATTCGATGGATACGGTCACGGTTGCGATTATCCGTCCTTCCCGCCGTTCGTCCAATTCATCCACCGCGTCGCGTGGTCATAAGAAAATTGTTAATTGTAAATTGTTAATTATGAATTGTCAATTGAGAATAGAAGAAGCACTCACAGCCCTCCGCACCAAACCGCTCAAAAGCACGACGTTTGAGCGCGTGCAAATCCTGCACGCCTTGCAGCACAAATACGACGGACAGCCGCAGCCGCTGCGTTTCGGAAACGTCCTTTATGACTTTTTCGATCAAGTCTCCACGCCTGTCGAACCGCATGACATCATCGTCGGCCGCCATGTGGACAAGCCGCTGAACGCAGAGGAAGAGGCCTTTTTCCAATCATTTCTGAAAGATCCGAAAAATCTCTATCGGACAACACTTTACGAGACCGGCCATTGCACATTGGATTGGCAATGGCTGATCCAATATGGCCTGCAAGGCCTGAAGGAACGCGCCTCGGCGGGCATTCCGAACGCGAAGGACAACGAACACGCCATCTTCCTGCAAGGCGCCGTCCGCGTCTATGACGCGTTGATCAACTTCGCCCGCCGCTATGCGGAAGCGGCTCAAAAAGCGGGTCTTACGGAAGCGGCAAACGCCCTCTTCTCGCTGACGTGCAACGCACCGCAGACGTTCCGCGAAGGATTGCAGCTCATCTGGCTCATCAATTTGGTCGATGACTCCTATCTGACGTTGAATCCGACGCTTACGCAAGGCCGTCTGGACATCTTCCTCTTCCCGTTGTACGAAGCGGATCTGAAGGCGGGCCGCCTTACGGAAGACTCTGCGTTGGAAATCATTACGGATTTCTATTGCAAACACAATCTCATCATGGGACGCGGCGAGCATCAGATGGGAGACGTCACGAACACGACCTGTTTCGAACGAATTCTCAATTTCGACGCGCCGCAATATCTGCCGTTGGCCGGAACGGACAAGGCAGGCCGCCCCGTCGTCAACGCCCTGACGTATCTTTTCTCCCGCGCTCTCATGCCCGGCATGAAGAATCCGATTCCCGTCATCCGCTATTTCAAAGGGATGGACACCGCCTATCCGGATCTTTGGAACATCCTCATGGAGAAGTCGTTGCAAAGTTGCTCCATGATGATCTACAACGATGACGACATCAAATCCGGCTTGATTCTGGCAGGCGTCGATCCGGAAGACGCGGCGGACTACGAGCATTTCGCCTGCAACTGGTGTTCGCCCGGCCCGAACTCGCAATGGATGTCGTCCGCGCCGCGCGCCAACCATTTCCTTCCGAATATGCCAGAGGACATTCGTAAGAAACTGCAAGTCCCGTATATCCGCACACGGTGCCCCAACGGCTGGCCTGCGGAATTCGTCAACGTCATGCATGAACTCAACAACAAGCCCAATCCACCGACCAGCATCGAAGATTTCTACGATCTGTTCTTCCAGTATTTCCGCGAGTTCATCACGATGAAAATCGACAATCTGGTTCTGGAACTTGAACTGCGCCAACAACATCCAGCCGCCATGCTGACGCTTGGTGACTGCATCAACCACTGGTCCATCGAACGCGCCGAATGCAAAAACGCCACGGCCAAATACCATTTCCAAATCCAGACATTCTGCGGCATCGCCACGCTCGTCGATTGCTTCAGCGCCGTTGACCAATTGCTTTTCATCGACCACAGCGCGACGCTCAGCGAACTCGTCGCCGCCGTCGATGCAAATTATAAAGGGTATGAAAAACTGCTCGCCCTCTGCCGCAAAGCAGAGAAATTCGGCTCCGACGGCGCGTTGACCAACGGTCACGCGGAACGCATCGCCCGCATATCGTTGCAGGTTTGCCGCGATTTGGGCGCCGAAGCGCTCAAAAAACATAAGCTGTTCCTAATGCCGTCGTTACAAGGCGATACATGGCATCTCAAGATGGGTGCCATCTGTGGCGCGACACCCAACGGCCGTCTCGCGGGCGAACCGTTCACGCAAAGTTCCCGCCCCGCAAACGGCTCCTGCAAGAAAGGCCTGACGGCCATGTTCTCCTCCCTGCTCCATCTGCCATTTGCGGAATACACGTCCGGTTCGCTCAATCTGGATGTGCAACCGCAAAATTTCGCAGGCGAAGAAGGCCGCGCGCTCTTCGGAAAACTGCTCGGCAGTTATTTCAATCGCGGCGGCCTCCATGTCCAAGTGACGTGCGTCAGCGTCGATGATCTGAAAGACGCGCAAATCCATCCGGAAAACCACCGTGACTTGCTTGTGCGCGTCACAGGCTACAGCGGTGTATTCGTCGATATGTGCGAAGTCATCCAAAACGATGTCATAGCGAGAATGAATCCATGAAGACCATAAAATTCAACGACTTGCAACTTTCTCCCGTCTGTCTCGGCGCCATGAATTTCGGAACGACGACTTCCGAAGCAGACGCCTTAAACGTGTTGGACGCCTTCATCGACGCAGGCGGTAATTTCATCGATACCTCCAACAACTACGCCCATTGGGCGGGAACGGGTGACGAATCCGAAACATGCCTTGGCAAATGGCTCGCGTCACGCAAGATACGCGATAAAGTCGTCATCGCCACAAAGGTCGGGTTCGACCGCCATGGCGAAGGCGCTGGTCTAAAAGCCGCACAAATCGAATATTGGTGCAATGAATCGCTCCGCAAGCTCGGCATCGATACAATCGACCTCTACTACGCCCATACGGACGATGCCGACACACCGCAGGAGGAGACGATGGCCGCCTTCGACAAACTTGTGAAAGCGGGCAAAGTCCGTTATCTTGGCGCTTCCAATTACGATACTTGGCGCATCGCGGACGCAAACGCCCTCGCCAAAGAGCGCAATCTGACGCCATTCACGATCAACCAACAGCGTTTCACCTATTTGGCGGAACGCACGGAAAAGCCGCCGAAATACATTTTCAACGAATATACGAGTCGCGAACGCCTTCGTTTCTTGAAGAACCGCAATATGCCGCTGGTGGCATATTCGTCTTTGGCGAAAGGCGGCTACAGCGATCCCAACCGCCTGCCGTCCAGTTATTTATTCGACAACCGCTGGCATGTTCTACAAGAGATGGCGAAGGCAAAAGGCGTCGATCCGTCAGCGCTAGTTGTCGCATGGATGACGAACCTCCACCGTCTGCCAGCCTTCCCGCAGGTCATCCCGCTCTTCGCCTCTTCTTCCGTGGATCATTTCCTCTCCAATCTCCACGGAGTGGATATTCCTCTTTCGGACGAAGAGATGGCAGCGCTGACAAACGCCTGATTACTGGATGTTCTGGATATTCTGGATGTTCTGGAAAAGCTAAAAAATAAACGGCCCCTGATAGCAAATTATCAGGGGCCGTAACATTGCATTTGCCTTAGCTTTAAGCTTTTAGCTTTCAGCTTCCAGCTCCGCCGCAGGCGGTTAGAGTCTTTCGCTCTTGTACACGTCGAGGAAGTACTTGTAGGTATCGACGCGGAGTTCGCCACAGGCCATTTCATCGCAGGCGATGTAGGCGTTGTTGTGGAGGTTCAGGGCGGAAATCGTCCACATCTGGTTGACGCCGCCTTCAACGCATTCCTTCAGGGCGCGGGCCTTGTTGTGGCCGCTGATGAGAAGCAGGACTTCTTTGGAATCCGTCACCGTGCCGACGCCGACGGACAACGCCTTAGACGGAACTTGGTTCGGGTCGTTGTCGAAGAAGCGGGAGTTCACGATCTTCGTGTCTTCCGTCAGATCGCGGACGCCTGTGCGGGAGTTCAAGGAGGTGAACGGTTCGTTGAAGGCGATGTGGCCGTCAACGCCGGAGCCGCCAAGGAACAGGTCGATGCCGCCGTAGGAAGCGATCTTCGCTTCGTAACGGGCGCATTCGGCTTCCAGATCAGCCGCCATGCCGTCGAGAATGTTCACGTTTTCCTTCGGGATGTCGATGTGGTCGAAGAAGTTGTCATGCATGAAGAACCAGTAGCTCTCATGATGGGTCTTCGGCAGGCCGACGTATTCGTCCATGTTGAACGTCACGACGTTCTTGAAGCTGACCTTTCCGGCCTTGTAATATTGGATGAGGCGCGCATAGACGCCGAGGGGGGAGGAACCGGTGGGGAGGCCGAGGATGAACGGCTTGTCGCCCTTGTGGTTGTTGATGGCGGCCATGATATGGTTGGCTGCCCATTCGCACATCTTGTCGTAGTTCTGCTGGATGATGACCTTCATGATTTTCTTCCTGCTTTTTGTTGGTAATTTTCTACGTTCAAGAGACTCGCTTGAAACACTATAAATAAATGTAGCGCTTTTTTGCCATTTGTCACGTTATGGCAAGAAAAATCTTCCGCTTTGCGGAGCTGAAAGCGAAAGTCCCGCTGGAGCGGGACCCTCCCATGTCCCGCAGGAGCGGGACCCTCCCTAATACAATCCTTCGTATCCAGAAGCGGCCAGAGAGACTTTGTGCACGATGTAGTCGTGCTCATAGCTGTATTCGCTCTTGGCCTCGCCGCGGATGATCTCCGCCAATTCCTGCAATTGAACGATATAGCGGTCTTTCTGCGGCGGGAATTCAATCGTGTAATGGCCTGGCTGGAATCCGCAGACCGCCTTTTTGATGTAGAAACGCAAGACGAGCGGCTTGCCGTCGAAACGTTCCAGCGGCTCCAGTTCGCACCAACCGCACGTTCCCGCCAGCCGCAGATGGCGTTCGCTTGAATCCGAAGCCTTCCGGCTGCATGTACGGATGCAGGCCGTCGCATGCGGATATTCCAGAACGGCCATCGTGTTGTTGATGGTTGTTTCAGGCAGTTCAGGCGTGTTTTTCAGGAAAGGATGGACCTTCGTCGGCTCGCCGAGCAGCGACACGATATAGTCGATGAGATGGCAGCCGAGATTGAACATGATGCCGCCTTTCATCTTCGCAAGATACTCCTGGTAAACTTCGCCGCCGTAGCAGTGGTCCATGTCCATGTCGATGGAGAAGATATCACCGAAAGCGTTGTTGCGCACCATGTTCTGGACGAATTTGAACACCGGGTTGCCGCGGAACATGTATCCCATCTGCAAGGGAAGGTTCTTCGCCTTGCAGCCGTCCAGAAGTTTCTTGTAGAGGGCGAGATCCGTGCCCGCCGGCTTGTCCAGATGCATGGGCAGGCCATGCTCCATGACGCGCATCGCAACTGGAACCAAGTCCAGATTCGGCACTTCCACAAACACGGCGTCCAGATCCGGAATCTTGTACATCTCTTCTTCCGTCAGTCGCGGCACATCTTTGAACAAGGCCGAATAGTCGCCAAAACGCGGCGTCGTGCTCCATGACGTTTCATCGACAACGCCCACGAGTTCGTATGTTCCGGGCATTTTCTGCAATGTCATGAATTTCCCGTTCGCGTGCTCATGGCAGATTCCAAACTGTACGACTTTCAGTTTTTTCATGGCTGTTCCTTTGAATTATTGATAGACTATGATTAATGTAAAGAAAAACCACCTAAATTTAGCACGCTTTTCATTCTTTGCTTATGCAATTACAACGAAAGGAACAAAACATGGAAAAAGTTTACGACATCCGCGATTTCGGCGCCGTCGGCGACGGTGTCTTCAACTGCACGGAAGCCCTACAGAAGGCCATCGACACATGCTCAGCCGACGGTGGCGGTACGGTTCTCGTCGCTTCCGGCAAATATCTCTTCTATCCGCTGCGATTGAAAAACGACGTCCGCCTGGAAATCGCATGGGATGCCGTCCTTCTCGCGGGAACGAATCCCGAACTGTATCCGGAAGTCCAGCCAAATCCTTACTGGAAAGTCGGTTACGCACTTCGTAACAACAAACGCTACGTCATGTACGGTGAAGGAATCTCCCATGTCTGCATCTGCGGACAGGGCAAAATCGATTTCCAGGGCCTCTGCTTCGTCCACGTCGATGAAAATCTCAAGCCTTTCGAAGGCCATTGGAAACGGAAACACGATCAGTTGATTCCGGGCCGCAGCCTCTTCTTCGTCAGCTGCAAAGATGTTCGCCTTGAAGATCTTACGCTTGTCGATACCGCTGGCTGGTTCACGTGGTTCCTCGATTGCGAAGACGTTCTCGTTCGCGGCGTCACGATGAAGGCCGATCTCCGCATGCCGAACAGCGACGGCATCCATCTCGGATCCTGCCGCAATGTCGTCGTCAGCGACTGCAATCTCACGAACGGCGACGACTGCATCATCGTCCGCAGCATGCAGGAGCAGTTCGACGAGCCGAAGGCCTGCGAAAATATCACCGTCACAAATTGCGTCTTGCAAAGCTCTTGCGACTGCATCCGCATAGGCTGGACACACGATTATCTCATGCGCAACTGCACGTTCAGCAATCTCGTCATCCGTGACAGCCGGATCGGCATCGACGTGACGTCGCCGCGCATCAAGCCTCTCGGTCAAGACCAGCGTGATCCACCGCGCTATGAGGACACCCCCACGCCCTATCCCGAAGTCAAGCCGTTCGCCGTCGAGAACATGCTCTTCTGCAATATCGAAGCGCAGACGCGCCTCTATGTTTTCGGCGTCAATCTGACGGACAACGAAGCCGTTGATTACGTTCGCGACATCTCCCTGCGTGGCGTTCACGCGATCTGCGGCCGTTATCCGATCATCAAGGCGTTGCCCGAACATCATGTGAGCGACATTGAGTTCACGGATTTCGTTTTGGAAATGCGTCCCGTTGACGGCCATCCCGAATACGAAAAGGACACGCTGAACTTCAAGCATGCGGAAAATGTCATCTTCAACAATTTCCGCATCAAGAAGACGTACTAACCGCCTTCGGCAGAGCTCAAAGCTTAAAGCAAATACAAACCATTTCTAGGCTCCTAGAATTCTAAAACTCTAGGGGCCTAGTTGTATTAAGCATTAAACATTAAGCATTTATCTCTACACTCTCCCCTGCGGCGAGCGACACCGCCTGACGGCGGCCGTCTGGCAGCGCGACTTCGAAAGCGCATGGCTTGTCCGCCTTGAAGCGGCATTTCGTGAGCTTTCCATTCGCCCAGTCCAAATCGACCGTCACGGCACCACGTGCGCGAAGTCCCGTGATGGAACCGTTCGTCCAATCCGTCGGCAACGCCGGCAGTATATCCAGTAACGGCTTGCCGTCAGCGGATTTGCGATGGCTCTGCAACAGCATTTCCGCAATGGCCGCCGCCGCACCGAAATTGCCGTCGATCTGGAACGGCGGATGCGCGTCAAACAGATTCGCATAAACACCGCCGTGATTGCGGTTGTTCGGATTGTCCGGTTCGACGAGACTCAGCAGATTCAGCAGGACACGGCAGACATGATCGCCGTCATGGAAACGTGCCCACAGGGCGGCACGCCATCCCATGGCCCAGCCAGTGGACATGTCGCCACGGCGGAGCAGAGACTTTTTCGTCGCCTCATACAATTCAGGATGAACGTCTTGCGTGAATTCAGCGCCTGGATAGACACCGTACATGTGGGACAGATGGCGATGGTGGATGTCTTCATCCGCCACATCCGCGCCGAATTCCAATAACTGTCCTTCCGAACCAATCGGCGGCAACGGCAGTTTCGCAAGAAGGTCCTTCGCTTTCGCCGCGAAATCATCATCAATTTTCAGTACAGCCGCGCTTTCAATGACATTTTTCACTGCTTCGCGAGCCATCGTGACGTCGATGCCGGAATTCTTGCAGCTGAAAACGACGCCGTCCACACCGGGCAGATGGTAGGCGTGTTCGGGCGATGTCGATGGCATGATGGCGACCTTTCCGTCGCCGTCTGGAACGACATAGTCCAGAAGGAATTCCACGCAGCCTTTCAGAATCGGATAATTCGCCTTCAGGAAGTCGATGTCTTGCGTGAAGCGGTAATGTTCCATGACATGCTGCGCCACCCACAGGCCGCACAGCGGGAAGTAGCCCCAGCGGGTCTGCCCGCTGGCCAGTGACGCATACCGCCAGATGTCGCTGTTGTGGTAGAAGCACCAGCCTTTCGCGCCGAAAACCTTTTTCGCTCCTATGGCGCCCTTCTCCGAAATATCATTTGCAAACGATAGGATCGGTTCCGCAAGTTCGGACAGATTGGTCGTTTCCGCCGGCCAGTAGTTCATCTCCAAATTGATGTTCGTCGTGTAATTGCAAGCCCATGGCGGCTGCAATTGGCGGTTCCAAATGCCTTGCAAATTGGCGGCTTGCGTGCCTGGACGACTGCAGGAAATCAGCAGATAGCGACCAAAATGGTAAAGCAAACCGACCAATGCAGGAGAGAGCTTTCCAGTCTTGGAGCACTGGCGGAGGCGGTCGATGGTCGGCAACGCATCATCCGCATTGCCCGGCAGATTCAACAGAGAACGCTCAAAGAGAGACTGATAGTCGGCCAGATGGCGCTTCATCAGTTCGTCGTATCCCAAAGCGGTTGCGGCATCCAAGTCTCTCTTGGTCAATTCATTAGGTTTGATTCCATTGCTGCCGGGCATCGTCTTGTAATCAATGAAATTGGAGCGGATGGAAAGGAGCAGCAATACGCTGTTCGCGTTTTTGACATCCAAGCCGTTTTCAACGGATACCGCCAGCGTTCCGCCGTCCGCGATCATTCTCATACGGATTTGATAAAGCACTCCCGTACGGCCTTGTGCGTCCTTCCAATCGATCCGTCCACGACGGTTGTAGGCCGGGCATGCGCCATCGAAAACCAAATCGCCGCCATCGACGGCCAACTGGCCTTGCATCTGTGATTCCAGCATGGCCTGCACAAAACAATGGCCTGGTTGGCTGGCCGTCAGACGGACGGCCATAACCTGTTGCGGATGCGAGACGAACGCCTCCCGCACAAACGAAACATCGTCCTGTGTATAGCAAACTGTCGAAATGGCGCGTTTCAAATCCAATTCACGGTAATACGACTTTCCTTCAGCGGCTCCAGCAAAACGCAACCGCAACGCGCCGGCGAGCATGTATGTCTGGCTGTCATAGGTCAATAACTTCTTCTCAATCAACCTATCGGCTTCAATTGGCTTGCCGGCATTGATCAATTCACGGGCTTGACGGATTGTCTCTGGACCATCGTCTGGGAATTGATATTCGGGCATGCCGGACCACAGCGTGTCTTCATTCAAATCGAAATAGTCTTCCTTCACGCCGCCGAAATGCATGGCTCCCAATCGACCGTTGCCAAGCGGCATGGCGGCCTCCCAATAGGCCGCCGGAGACGTGTAATGCAGTTCAAAGCCTCTGAAACTCGTTTTTTCCATGTGAATGCGCCTTGTCTTGGAGGTTGGTTGAAAAATCACACTCCCATACAATACTACGTCTTTTAAAACTTGAAATTGCTCAACCAATAAATACTGTAAAAAAGCATAAAGCTTAAAGCCGAAAGCCGAAAGCAAATGCAACCGCTTTACGTCCCTTTAGTCCCGCATATCCCTTTAGTCCCTTTCCATTATGAAATTGCTCGCCCTCGATATCGGCGGCGTCTGCCTTCGGCTGACGCCTGAACGCGTCTTTCAGTCCATGAAACTGGATCCGGCCCACCTGCCGCTTGAATGGTACACGGCCTATCACGAATATTCCATCGGCAAAATCGGTTCCTGGCAGTTCGGGAAAGACCTGCAGGCCGTCGCCGGACAGCATATGACGCTCGCCCAAGTCCATGACGCATGGATGAAATTCCTTGATACGGAAGATCTTAAGACGACGCGCCTTCTGGAGGCGCTTTGGGAGCGCGGCTGGCATATCGTCTTCTTCTCGGACACGCAACCGTGGCATATCGAAGGCTTGCGCGACATTCTCTCCTACTCGAAACGGATTCCGGACGCCATCTACAGCTGCGACGTCGGAGCGGAAAAACCAGACGACGCCATGTTCAAAGCTTTTGAAGAACGCTATGGCAAGCCAGACTTGTATCTGGACGACCGCCTCTGCAATATCAAAGGCGGCATCCGAAATGGTTGGAACGCCGTTCTTTTCACGGCGACGACGGCGGACGAACTCCTCGCCACGCCGTCCATTATGAACGCCTAGAATTACCCCTTCAATGCGTTCTAATCCTTATCTTCCACGGCCTTCAGCATGTAGCCAATGCCGCGAATGGTCTGCAACATCTTGATTTTGTGGCCGTCGTCCAACTTCTTGCGCAGGTGGCTCATATGGACGTCCAGAATGTTCGTGCCCGGATCGAAATTCATCTCCCACACTTGTTCGAGAATAGCCGTGCGGGTGATGAGACGTTCGGGACTCTGCATGAACAGCAACAGCAACGCGAATTCACGCGCCGTCAAATCCAGAATCTGGCCTTTCCGTTTTGCCTGATGCAATTGGACATCGACTTCCAAATCGTGATACGTGAAATGCGTCAGTTCCGTCAGCTTCTGGCTGCGGCGTGACAACGCACGAACGCGGGCCACTAGCTCTGCGAACGCAAACGGCTTCGGCAGATAGTCGTCCGCACCAGCCTCAAGCCCTTTCACCTTGTCTTCCAGCTGGTCCAACGCCGTCAGCAACAGGATCGGCGTGGCGATCTCCTTTTTCCTCAACTCTTTCGTGATTTCCAGACCGTCCATGCCGGGCAACATAATGTCGAGCACAATGACATCGTATGCCCCTGTGCTCGCAAACGCGAAACCTTCATTCCCGTCCATGCAGGTATCGACGATAAAGCCTTCCTCCGTCAGTCCCTTCTTGAGGAAATTCACGATCTTCTGATTGTCTTCAACAACGAGCAGCTTCATAGTTATTCCATTATTATCAGAACATGTCTGGCTTGTTTTCAACTCACTTTATCACATTTTTCGTAATTTTCATCTGTTTCTTGAGTCATTAATTGATTTTTAATCGAAATGAACTTTACGATGGGCAACTTTATAATATAGTGATTGTCTGTCTTTGTTACAAGACGACCACTATCATTCAGATTAGGATCCATCATGGCCTTTCAACCAAACAGGCTGCGAAAAGCGGCCATCTTTTTCCTGTCATTATGTCTTCTTTCGCTATGCATGACCAGCTGGTTTGCGCAATTTGGGCCAGATGTCAAGTCGGTCCGCGGCTTTTTCTTTCTGGCCAGTTCGGCCATCGCTTATTCCGCCCTTTACATGCTCCCCGCACTCCTTTTGCTTCTTCCTCTGATATGGTGTAAATCGAAATGCATTGCGATGGCATGGGCCTGCCTGAGCGCCTTCGCAGGCGGAACCACACTGGTCATTTCCATGATCGACGCAGGAATTCTCTATCGCTACGGCTATCATATCAACGGCCTTGTCATCAACCTGTTATGCACACGCGGCGGATTCCGTTCCATGGGGCTGGACAGCGCCACGCTGGTTCCGGCCATCCTCCTGATCACCGTCATCTATGCCATCTGTTTGGCAATTGGATATTTATGCTTCCATGTCGCGAAAATGGACGCCATCTGCGCGAAAATCTGCCGTCCATCCATTCTGGTAACATTGTCGGTTATCTGGGCTGTCGCATTCACCTATTCAATGCTTTGCACAGGATATGCCGATTTCTTTGCGGACACGGAGATTCTCGCGCAACAGGACGCCCTTCCCTACATCGTCACGGTTCGTATGCGGAAAATGCTCAGACGACTAGGCTTCAAGGAGCCAGACCGCAAGCAAATACTCGCCTTTGCAGACGCCAAAAGCGAAAAAGCCTCCCTGAAATATCCGCGAAACGACATCGTCAGAAATCCAAACCGCCGCAAATATAACATTATCTGGCTTGTCGCCGAATCGCTCCGTGCGGATTTTCTAAAAGAGGACATCATGCCCGAAACATGGAAATATTCGCAGACGGCGGCTCGTTTCGAAAACCACTACAGCGGTGGGCACGGGACACGCCCCGCCATGTTCTCCATGTTCTACGGCCTCTATGGCCTCAATTGGGATGTCTTCATGAACCAGCGACGCGGTCCAGTCTTCATCGACTGGCTACTGGAGGACGACTACCAGTTCCTCTGCCAGACATCCGCCGATTTCACCTATCCCGAATTCGACAAGACGATTTTTGCCGCCCTCCCTCAAGATGTTCTCGTGGAAGTCGATGCGAAAACGCCTTGGCAGAAGGATGAAAAACTTATAGACGACTTGCTTGCGTTTGTCAAAAACAGAGACAGGTCGCGGCCGTTCTTCACGTTTGGATTCTTCGAATCCACCCACGCCCCCTATACCTTCCCGGAAAGCGCCGTCATCAGGGAAGACTACATGCAAAAAATCAACTACACGACTGTTTCCGCGAAGGATGCCCGGCAGCTCTACAACCGCGACTGCAACGCGGCACACTATCTGGACATGTTGTTTGCGAAAGTCGTCGCCATGCTCGATTCTGATCCGGAGCTTCGTGACAACACAATCGTCGTTTTCACTGGCGACCACGGAGAGGAATTCTTCGAAAAAGGCCGTCTGGGGCATAATTCGACGTTCAGCGAAGAGCAGATTCGCATTCCGCTTGTTATAAAACTTCCAGGAGCAACGCCTTCCGTCTGCGAGAAGATGACGCATCATACGGACATCGTCCCCACGCTCGCTCCATTTCTTGGTGTCGAAACAGATGCGGCAGACTATTGCATCGGCCATGATCTCATGACGGACTACAATCGACAGTTTTTCTTAGTCTGCGGCTGGAAAATCGCTGTGCTTGTCAACCACGATTACAAGTTCATGGTTCCGATGAGCATGCAAAGCGCCTTCAGAAACAACGATTTAAAGCATCGCGACGATTCGCCTTGCACGGAAAAGGAGGACGATTCATTCATTTCTCGCTTTGCCGATCAGCTGACGGGAATCCAGGAAGAACTCCATCGATTCATTGACCGATAAACTGCTCGGAGAGCAGTGCTTATGGCTTATGGCTTATGGCTTATGGCTCAAAGACTTAAATTTTTCCATAGCCATTAGCCATTGGCCATTAGCTATAAGCGCCGCGTAGCGGCATCATGGTTTAGCAAACTTCTGCGCGATTCCGCGCAAAAACGCCGCGTCCTCCGCTTTGATTCCGCGTGGAGCCCACTTCAAGTCGCTGATATCCTGCTTGAACAGAAACGCATAAAACAGGCAACCGACTAAATACCGCCCGCGGACATTCAGATGGCTCGCGTCGCAGCCGAGCTTCCATTCGTCCGGCTTCTTCTTGTCCTTATGCCAGCCGTAGCCGTTATGAAGGGAACCTTCCTGATTCGGAAGATTCGGATGGACAGGATTCTTGTAATCAAAGTTTGGATCTGGCAGCACAAGCTTGACAGGCTCTTCCTGATAGGCGGCCCATATAGCGTCGCCTGCCGGAATAATCGGTGCGTCGCCAAGCTTTTTCGACAGCTCAGCGAAGGCCTGACCGATCTTCTCGTTCATCTTCTCAGCCGTAAAATCATCGCCCTTTTTGAACAGATGATGATCCTGACGATACGCCCATGTGCGATACAAAACGATTTTCGCCTGCGGCGCCAGTTCCTTCACAAGTCCAAGAATATTATCCAAATATGGCTGCCATGTCTCTGGCTGGCTGGCCTGGAGACTCTGCGATTGGATCGTCACGACATCCCATTTCTCCGCCGTCAGATAGTCGCGCAGACTCATCGGCTTGCCGTTGTATTTATATGGTTTATGTTCGGGCTTCTCCTCCGACTTCAGATGCTCCTTCCAATGGCGTTCAAATGTACAACCGCCGATCTGCGCCATGCCGATGACAGCCTTCGCCTTGCCATGTTTTTCAATGATATGCCGCAGCAGGCTATGCGCGTTGACCGTATAGGAATTGCCGATGGACAGGAGCTTCAGCTCAGTCAACGGCTCAGCAGACAAACAGGCTGACAACGACAGGAATAGAAGCAGTTGGATTTTCATGATTTACCTTGTTATTTGCTGATGACGGCGGTGATCTTGCCATCCTGGACAGTCAGTGATTTCAACTTATGCGTCCACTCCGGAGCGTAGTGGTTCCGCAACGCATCTTCCTTGCTTTCAATCTTTTGGTTGACCTTGTTGATGATCCATGATGGCAAGATGCGGTCTTCCACGTTGAAAGAATCCAAATGGAAGTGCCATGCCTTGTCGTCCATCTTCACGTCCCACCAGAAATCGCCGGACAGGTAGCGTCCTTTGAGCAGAGGATGAATATCACTCAGATTCACATCCGTCGTGACGACGATCTTGTCGCCTTCAATGCGGAAACGGGCCATTTCCTTCACTTGTCGCCCTTCATTGGCAACCGCCAGAAATTTGTCCAGATCATCGCTTTCCAACACAATGGTCGTATCACTGGATGCCTTGCCGGAAAACGCTTGCTTGACTTTGCGGTACGTGGGCTGAAGACGTGCGGCATCTTCCTTGGTAACAATGACTTCAGGCAAGGGCACACGTTCCTTCTTCGTCCAAGAATTGCGTAAATCGCAGAACACCCACCACGCAATCAAAGCAATCGCAACAGCCAGCAGGACAATTGAACCGAAAATGATGCCCAGCCATTTCAGCCAAGCAGGTATCTTCTTCTTTTGAGGTTGTTTGGGCATGGTTACATTAATCCTAAAAACTGAAAATCCTTGTCAACCTCGAAGAGGCGTCATGTGTGCCCCCCAGGCGAAGCCTGCGGGAATAAAAAGGAGCAGAACAACGCCGTCCTGCTCCTTTTTCATAAACAACCAGCGGAGAAGTCTTACTTCTTCATCGCTTCTTCGACGGCGACGGCGACGGAAACAGTCGCACCGACCATCGGGTTGTTGCCCATGCCGATCAGGCCCATCATTTCAACGTGGGCGGGAACGGAGGAGGAACCGGCGAACTGGGCGTCGCTGTGCATGCGGCCCATCGTATCGGTCATACCGTAGGACGCGGGACCGGCGGCCATGTTGTCCGGATGGAGCGTACGGCCCGTGCCACCGCCGGAAGCGACGGAGAAGTACTTCTTGCCGCGCTCGTTGCATTCCTTCTTATACGTACCAGCGACAGGATGCTGGAAACGCGTCGGATTCGTGGAGTTGCCCGTGATGGACACGTCAACGCTCTCCTGCCACATGATGGCGACGCCTTCGCGAACGTCGTCGGCGCCATAGCAGCGGACTGCCGCCTTCGGGCCGTTGGAGAACGGAACTTCGCGCACGATCTGCAGCTTGCCGGTGAAGTAGTCAAACTTCGTCTCGACGTAGGTGAAGCCATTGATGCGGCTGATGATGTAGGCGGCGTTTTTGCCCAAACCGTTCAAGCAGACTTTCAACGGTTCTTTGCGGACGACGTTGGCCTTCTTCGCGATGCCGATCGCGCCTTCAGCGGCGGCAAACGACTCATGGCCGGCCAGGAAGCAGAAGCACTTCGTCTCGTCACGAAGCAGCATAGCGCCCAGATTGCCGTGGCCGAGACCGACCTTGCGGTCGTCAGCGACGGAGCCGGGGATGCAGAAAGCCTGCAGGCCTTCGCCGATGGCTTCGGCCGCGTCAGCAGCCTTCTTGCAGCCTTTCTTCACGGCGATGGCGGCGCCAACCGTGTAGGCCCACTTCGCGTTTTCAAAGCAGATCGGCTGGATGCCTTCCGTGATTTCGTAGGGGTTGAAGCCCTTGGCTTTGCAGATCTCAAGGCATTCTTCAATGCTGCCGATACCATATTTCTTCAGAACAGCGAGAATCTGCGGTTCACGACGATCGTATGATTCAAAAAGTGCCATGATGTTTGTCCTCCTTATGCCTTGCGCGGATCAATGCTCTTGACGGCACCATCTTCGGCGGTGGTACGGCCATACTTGCCCGTGGCCTTCGCCAATGCTTCGTTGGCGTCCATGCCTTTCTTGATGTTTTCCATCATGACGCCGAGCTTCACATATTCGTAGCCGATGATTTCGTCGTTCTTGTCAAGGAAAATCTGCTTGACATAGCCTTCCGCCATTTCCAGATAACGGGGGCCTTTCTCCAGCGTGCCGTACATCGTGCCGACCTGCGAACGGAGGCCTTTGCCCAAGTCTTCCAGACCCGCGCCGATGGCCAGACCGTTTTCACTGAAAGCGCTCTGCGTGCGGCCATAGACAATCTGCAGGAACAGTTCGCGCATCGCCGTGTTGATGGCGTCGCAGACCAAGTCCGTGTTCAACGCCTCAAGAATCGTTTTGCCGGGCAGGATTTCAGCGGCCATGGCGGCCGAATGCGTCATGCCGGAGCAACCGAGCGTCTCGACCAAGGCTTCCTTGATGATGCCTTTCTTGACGTTTAACGACAGCTTGCAGCAGCCCTGCTGGGGGGCGCACCAGCCGATACCATGCGTGAAACCGGAGATATCCGCGATCTCCTTCGCCTGGTTCCACTGTCCTTCCTGCGGAATCGGGGCTGCGCCATGCTTGCATCCCTGGGCCACGCAGCACATCTGATCTACTTCGTGTGTGTTCATCGGTTCCCTTTGTTTGTTCACATTGACTTACGATCTCGCCATCAGCCATGACGGCGGTTTTATATAAGACACTATCTTAAAATTTAACCATAAATCTTGCTTTTTCAATTAATTTTGGAAGTTTCTTCTTCCCAAACGCGTTTCTCCGACGTTCCATTGTTGAAAATCACGCTTTCTACCTTAATTTATACGATTGTTTTTGATTTTTCACAATGACCATGCAACCCAAAAGGATTCTCGCAACCATGCATCAACGCATCTACGACATCTACCGCCAGCGTATCCACCGCATGCTCGGCAACGAAAACCGCAACATCTATCCGCAGTCCATCCCCTTGAAGGCCGTCTTCGCGAAGACGAAGGATCCAGTTCCGTTCAATGAACGGCTCAAATTGAAATATTCCGAAGCGACCGTCGGCATGCTGTGGGGCCACGAATGGGAAAGCGCATGGTTCCACGTCGGTGCCGTCGTTCCGAAAGAGTTCGCCGGCAAGACGTTGTGCCTCCGCATCCATACGGGCGGCGAATGCTGCGTGTTCGACAACAAAGGCTGCCCCATCTATGGTCTGACAGGCCACAGCCATTTCGACAACGCCTTTTATAAAGACCGCTTCGTGCTCGGCAAACTGAAGCCCGGAACGATCATCGACTACTGGGTCGAAGCCGCCGCCAACGGTCTTTTCGGCATCAATCAGCCCGCGCCGACGGATATCAATCCGCCGAAGCCCATGGGCTCGTTTGAGGCCTATATCCGTGAAATGTCGCTCTGCGTGTTCGATGAAGATGTCTATCACATGCTCGTCGATTTCCGCTGTCTCAACGAACTTCTGGACGCCTATGGCCTCGGCGACTATCGCGGCAAACAGCTTCTCGATCTCCTCAACAAGGCGATTGACCTGTACAACTACGATCCGGCCAATGCGAAATCCGTCCGTAAATTGTTCGCGGAGAAGATGTTCAATCGACCCGCCATGGCCAGCGCCCTGACGGCCTGCTGCGTCGGCCACGCCCATATAGACGTCGGCTGGCTGTGGCCCGTCCGCGAAAGCATCCGTAAATGCGCACGTACGTTCTCCAGCCAGATCGCCCTCATGGAGAAGTATCCGGATTATATCTTTGGCGAATCGCAGGCCCAGCTCTACCAGATGACGAAAGACCATTATCCTGAACTGTTTGAAAAAATCAAAAAACGCGTGAAGGAAGGACGTTGGGAGATTCAAGGCGGCTGGTGGGTCGAGGCCGACTGCAATCTGATTTCCGGCGAATCAATGGTCCGCCAGTTCCTCCACGGCAAGAATTTCTTCATGGATAATTTCGGCGTGAACGTCCGCAATCTATGGATTCCGGACGTCTTTGGTTATTCCGCCTCTCTGCCGCAGATCATCCGCAAGGCGGACTGCGACTACTTCCTCACGCAGAAGATTTCCTGGAGCCAAGTCAACTCCTTCCCGCACAACACGTTCCGTTGGGTCGGCGTCGATGGTTCGGAAGTCTTGACGCACTTCCCGCCGGAAGACACCTACAACGCGGAATGCCGTCCACGTGAACGCATTAATGCACAGAACCGCTTCCGTGAAGCAGGCTATCTCGACCAGTTCATGAGCCTGATGGGCATCGGCGACGGCGGCGGCGGCCCGAGCGAAGATTTCGTCGAACGTAATATCCGTATCAAGAATTTGGAAGGCGTTCCAAAGGCCGTCTATAAAAAGGCTTGCGACTTCTTTGAAGAGCTCGCGCCGCACAAAGACGAACTGCCCGTCTGGAATGGCGAACTCTATCTGGAGCTCCATCGCGGCACGCTGACGACGCAGTCCCACACGAAACGCAACAACCGCAAATGCGAACAGGCGTTGACGGCGTTGGAATTTATCGCCTCCTGCCTGCCGAAGGCGAAATATCCCGCCGACAAGCTGGACAAAGCGTGGAAAACTGTGCTACTCAATCAGTTCCATGATATCATCCCAGGCTCCTCCATCGGTCTCGTCTATCAGACGACGGAAAAAGAGCATGCCGCCGTTCTCGCGATGGCTTCCGAAGAAATGGACAAAGCCGCAAAGGCCCTCTTCAAGAAGAAGGAAGCCTCTGCTGTCATCGTCAACACGCTGCCTGTCGCATGGCATGGAACAATCGAACTGCCAAAGACTTGGAAAGACGCCGCCATTTGCAGCGACGATGGGCAGTTGCTGCCGACACAGCTTGAAAACGACCACGTCGTCGCGTTCGTCGTCGTCCAGCCGTCCTCCTTCCTGACGATTCGCCAGACGGAAGGCAAGGCGGCCGCCGTCAAGCAGTCACGTAAACCAGTGCTGGAGAACGACATCGTGAAATACACGTTTGACAAGGACGGCCAATTGGTCAGCGCTATCGACAAACGCGACGGCCGCGAAATCCTTTCCGCTCCGGGCAATGTCTTGTCATTGTATTATGACCGCCCGAACAATTGGGAAGCGTGGGACGTCGATATGTTCTATCCGCGTGATTTCAAGGAACATCCGAAATGCGTCAAGATCGATCAGGCCATCTGCGGCCCCGCGCAATGCTCCATGAAATTCACCTATAAGACGGAATGCTCCACGATTGAACAGACCGTCGTTCTACGCCCCAACAGCACGCGGCTCGATTTCGTCACCCACGTTGATTGGCACGAACAACGCGTCATGATGCGTACCGCCTTCCCCGTCGCAATCTATTCGGATTTCGCGACTTTCGACATCCAATACGCCTTCGTGAAGCGGCCGACGCATGACAACACCAGTTGGGAGGAAGCCAAATTTGAAACCTGCGGACAGCGCTACGCGGATCTTTCGCAGGACGACTACGGCGTCGCCCTCCTGAATGACTGCAAATACGGTTATCGCGTGAAAGGCAACGTGCTGGATCTGAATCTCCTCCGTTCGCCGAAGAATCCGGACTACAACGCCGACCAAGGCGAACATACCTTTATATATAGTTTCTTCCCGCACGCAGGCAACCATCTGGAAGGATGTGTTCCGGACGAAGCAGCCGTCCTCAACCGCGATCCGTATCTTGCCGAAGGCTACACCAACGACAAGGCGGAACCGCCCTGCACGGTAGAATCCGACAGCGTCAATCTGGAAGTCGTCAAGAAGGCCGAAAAGGATGATTCGACGATTCTGCGTCTTGTCGAAACGGCCGGCAAGCATGCAAATGCCATCTTGAAGCTTGCGAATCCGAAGGCGAAAGTCTCCGTGACAAATCTCATCGAATGGGAGAAAGGCAAGAGCCTTCCTGTCGAAAACGGCTGTGTCAATCTCTCTTTGAAGCCATTCGAGATTTTGACGCTTCGCTTGGCGTAAAAAATCTTGCCAGACAACACTTCACGTCTCACGTTTCACGTCTCACGCCCCAATTTGACGTGAGACGTGAGGCGCGAGACGTGAGATAGAATGAGTCTTTATTTTCATTCAGACCGCCGCAACTGCCAAAGCTAACGAACTATAGGCTTCAAGCTTCCGCATGACGTTATTTTCGCTTGCGCGAAGCGTGACGAACCGCCGAGCAGACGGAGGCTTTTCCAATTCTTCTTTAATCAAAATCACATTGTCATCAAACTATTCAGAACTATCGGCCGACGTCTGCGAGGCAATCTGTTTCTTCCGTGTATTCAGTGGACTCATCATGAACATTCGTGTCCATTCGTGGTTGATAATCAATGATTTGGTTGCAACTTGACCGTTCCACGTGTTTTGTGTGATCTGTGGTTTGATTAAAATTCGTGTCCATTTGTGTTTATTCGTGGTTTATTCATAAACTCTAGCATCTCAGGCTTCTGATTGAGAATCATGCTTTCATAAAATTCGATCTCATCCAGATTTGCGTTGAGAAGCTCACTCATATCCTTTTTGAAAAATTCCATGTCTTTAGCATATTTCGCGCCTTCACGGAAGATGCCAATCTTGATTGGCTTGCCACCTGTGATCTCATCCGTGAAATAGGAAGAGAAATCCGAAGCATTGTTCCAATTCTTACCAATCATAACGACGCCATCAATGGAATCATCAGCAAAATACCGTTTGTAGAGCCACGGAAGCGGCCCGAAAGACGTATTGAAATTGTCATCATTTTTCATTTCAATCGGCAATGGAGCGGACATGTAGATTGGCCGACCGTTCGTCAAAGCTTTGCAGTTTTTGAAGAAATCCGCGATGCCTTCCGCGCGAATCTGGCAGACGCCTTCCTTGTCTGTTTCCGTCCCGTCATAGTCATGTCCATAACGTTCTTTGAACTTCGTAAGCACTTCTGGATTAAAGCCATAGCGTTCCGCATCGGCACGGGCGCTATGGCATCGTGTGTTGAACATGAAGCCGTCGAACGGATAATCCGCCAATTCACGGAAACGATCCGCGCCATGTTTCATGCCTTTTTCGGTGGCGTATTCGACCACGCCCAGATAGTATTGTGTCTGTGGAATGACGCCTACCAGGCATCCCACGCAACGGTCTTGATAGTCCCATGCGGCGGGGCCAGATAATTGCGAAAAATTGATCCACGTCTTTTCCGGATTGCCGATTCCCCAGTTCCACACGGACGGAACCATTTTCCCGTCCGTATTGTAAAGCTCCCCCTGCCCTGTCTGCTGCGTGATAACCATGGAATAGTTGGAACTGTTGTCCGTGCAATCCAACTTGATATACGGCTGCGTAATATTCAGTCCGGAAATGACTATCTGATTGCAACCATTCACTTTATGTGCCATGAAAGAGAACGGTTTGTCATATGGTGTATATTGCTTGTTGTCTGCGCTGACGTAAATTCTAAGATTTTCTTGCATGATCTTGCCAAGCGGAAGTCCCTTCCATTTCGGCGGATTGGTAAAGACAATTTTTTCAATCGGCAACCGACGCGCCTCTTCGTTGATCTTTTGTACATTGATATCCGTTATCTTGTATCGCGGATCGATTTCCGCCAATGCGTCCGGATTGTCCAGATAGAACGGATCCATCAGCGCCCATCCTTTGAGCTTGTCGTAGATGGACTTATAGCGTTCCGAAATATTGGCGTTGGAATAGCAGACGCCCGCGTCGTCATGAAGGCTTTCCCATGCCCAGACCTCCATGCCGTATTGATGGCCGATGCGGATAGTCTCCGTGCATGGATTATAATGTTTGTAGGTTTCCACTAGCCGCAACGCCTCCTTCTCATATGTCCAATGGAGGGCGTCGTTGTCGCCGTATTGCGCGGCGACTTTTGTTGGATAATGCGTCAATCCGCAGACATTGACGCGCAGGTAGATTTTTCGTATTCCAGCCTCCGCCAACTGTTTAAGCTCCTTTTCGTATTCTTCCAATGGATAATAATCTTCCGGCCCTTTGTGCATGGAGAAGACATAGTCCAGAAAGTCGATGGTGGCGCTGACCTGCGGCGTCTTTTTCGCTGTCGGCGCATACTGGGCATGAACAAAAGCCCCTGCGACCGAAAGGGTTACCGTGGCAAGCAAGAAATTCTTCATGGTGGAATGCATTATATATCCTATTGATTGACAGTTATTTACTTTCCCAAATCCTCTTCCTTCACAACTCCCAGATAATCTAGATTCGTGCCTTTGCCATCTGTGTTTTCCAGTTGGATACTGTGTTTTCCGGCCTTCAGCGGAATGACGACTGGTTTGCCGTCGCGCAACGCCATGAAAAGAGTCCATTCATAGGGCGTGTCGCCGAAGCCACCACTGCCTGTGAATGTGAAGACGCCCATGTCGTTGCCATCGATTTTCAGGCGACGCATCGCGCCGTTTGGATTGCAATAACAGGCTGTGAAGACGTAATTTCCATCGGTCGGAATGGTCACTTCCCACGACAACGCATGGCCTGCGTTGTCCCAATGGGAGATCGCCTTGCCATGGACGCCTGGTTTGTCGTCACGAATATGGACATCGCCGCCAGTCTGCGCTGTAAATGATTCCGCCTCGGCAAAATAGCCTTTCGGCAAGCCATTGTTGGCAATCTGCGCCAAGACTTGTCCTTTCAGTTGACTGCCATCCGGTCGCGTCAAAACGAAACGGACAGCCCCATGGAAGCGGTTGTCCGCCATGAGTTTGATTCGCTTGACCATTCGTTCGCCAGGCTTCAAATCGACATCAAAGGACATCGTATCGCAGGTGACTTCCGTCGGCAGTTGCATCGTCACCGTTCCTTTTAACGGTTCATGGCGCGAAGCGACTGCGACCAGTTGTATCACATTGTCAGTCTTGCCTTTACCATCGATGAACGTCCCGTTTAGATTGGGCGATTCACTCTCCAAATCATACGGCGGCAACGCCTCCGTGGCGTATCCCATCGCGTTCGCCGCCATTCGCATACGGTAGTTGTGCTCCTGCATGAAGCATGGGCGACGGTCCATCGCCGGTAGATCCGTCGTATAGATGCGGAATTCGCCATTGATCGGCGAGGCGATGATCTCTTCACGCCAATCACCGATGATATCCGCAATCAGCACCATGCCGCCGAACGAATGATCCGACACAGGACCGCCGTTGTGATCAGTGATTTTTCCGCCGAAAATCTCCTTCTGCAAATCCGCATCCCAATAGATCGTCCAGCGGCCGAAACGGTACGTCGGCGTCTCCGTGTTTTCCAGCGTCTTGCCGTCCGCCGTCATGAGCCATCCTTTCACGAGGCCGCGTTTATTCGTGCCAGGCTCAAGAATATGCATGTCCGCTCCAGCGATTTCCACGCCCGGATACAGCGGATCGATATCCGCGACCTGGCCTTTGCCATCGACATGATGCGTCGGTTCGTCGAGTTCCCAATACAACTTTCCAGTCTTCGCGTCCGCCATGCAGAGGCCACCTGTCTTTTGTGCCGTTTCTAAAATCCACGCGACTTGCAGGTCAGGCTTGTCTGGCATCAGTTTGCCAAAGAACACGCCGTCGGGATGGCCTTTGCCAATGCTCCACAACGGCGTTCCATTGTCGTCGATAACCGCGCTGCCAAGCACGATTTCATCGCGTCCATCGCCATCGACATCCAAGGCGTAGTTCGTATGGGCGCCCTGCCCATACCATTTGCGCGGCAGTTCCGCGTTGTCGTAACTCCATACGCGCTGGAGCTTTCCGTTGACCAACTGCCATGTTTCGATGGCCATGTCGTCATATGTGCCGCGCAGGATGCAGACGCATGGCGTCTTGCCGTCCAGATACGCGATGCACATGAGATTACGTGCGGAAAAATGATAGGCGGCTTGGCCTTCGCAACCGAAATGGTTGCGGCGAATCCATGGGGCACGGTCGATTTCCTTACCCGTCATGCCGTCGAGCACGACGAAATATTCGTCGCCCGAATAGACATGGCCGTCTGCTTCGCGATGATCGCCGTCGCTGACTTTCGTGATGACTTCCGCTTTGCCGTCGCCATCGAGATCCTGCACGCAGTACGGCGAATACCAGATGCCGCGTTCGATATCCCATCCCAAATCATACGTCCACAGCCGCGTGCCATCACTCAAAAACGCCTCTAATTTATAGGTATCGGGCGATTTCGTCCAGACGACGTTCCATGGATCAATATTGCCGGCGGGAATCTTGACGACGAAATCATAGTCGCCATCGCCGTTCAAATCGCCGAAACCGACCTTCTGGATTCGTGCGTTCGGATCGCTCAGTTTATAGGATTTATAGGCATGGCTGCCTTTTGCTTCACGCTTCCAGACAGTCGCTTCGCCGCTCTTGCCGCCGTTGATTTCACGGACAGCGTATGTCGCGTTTTCAACGGGATTTGCATCCAGAAAATCGCAGGTCTGACGAATGGGCGACGCATTGAGTTTCGTCTCTTTTCCGTCAACCTTCCGATAAACATCAAACGCCGCCTGCGCGACATCTTCCTTCAGCAACCGCCAGCTGACATACACGCCGCCATCCGTCTCCTGCGCCACGACGCCGCGGTTGAATTTCTCCACAACTCTCGTCTTCGCATGGCCTTCCACCAACGGTTTCGGTTTCATCGCATCCGATTTGGCCTCTTCAATGGCGATGCAATCGACATACAAGTCCGCCGCGCGACTGCCGACGATCCGCATGACAACGCCATCAATGTCATCCTCCACTTGGAAAAACGAACGGATAGGCTGCCATTTGTCCGGCGACTTGTAGAAGTTACGGCTTCTCGCCGCCGTCCACGTCACGCGTTCGTTGCCCTTATAGCCGACCAACTCCAGCCGCGACGTGTTTACGACGCTTCCTTTCATCCAGCAGCGCAAGACGTATTCATGGCCGCTTTTCACGGGAAAGAGCATCGCATTCGCCACATTCCAGTCGCGCCCATCCGGCGAGACGATATGCAGCGATTGCTTTCCTTCCTTATGCTCGTCACTGACGGTTGCGCCGCCCACACGGTCACGATGGAACCAACTCCAGCCGGCAGGTGTCTCGCCGACCTTGCCGACTTCGAAGTCTGGATTGCTCAATCCGTTACGCACATCTTCCAACTTCGTCACAAGGAAATAATCAATGTAAGCGGGGCCTAAGGATTGCGGTGGCGGCGTCTTGTAGCAGTCGTCGAACCAGCAGTCGAAAAAGCCTTTGTCGATACGGACGGCGGATGCGATGACGCCACTGTTGAACCGCCGCCATGTCTTGCCGTCATCCAACGACAGGCCGATCGTACGGTACGATCCATGCATTTCAATGGAATAGAAGCCCGGCTCCGGAATCGGAAGGCGGATATGCAGGACGGGTGCCCCTTCGTCATGCGTCTTGTGGTCTTCTTTCGTGACGGGGCTGCGCACGACAACACCGCCCGACCATGCCTTTTTGTTCACGTCCGTTGACCAGATGCACCATTTGTCCGGCAGAAGCGTCTCCTGATTGGTCGCCTCGCGGTTCACGATCACCGTCTCCGCTTCAATCTGCATCTGCGCATGTACCTGCAATGCAAGAAGAAACGCCACCACAGCCAAACAATGCTTTTTCATTTTGGTCTTCCTTTTATGTTTTCAAACAAGGGACAAAAAGGACGAAAGGGACTAAAGGGACAATTTTCGGACTGTCTCTTTAGTCCTGTATGTCCCTTATGTCCCGTATATTCCATCATTACATGCTCAAGCCCTTCCACTTCGGCGTAATGCCGAAGCGTTTGTTGTGCACACCAGCCGCCCAGCCGACATACTGCGAATACACATCCACGAAATCCGTGCCGCGCGTCACGACGGTCTGGTGGTCGATTCGCTCCCAGCCGCGCTTCTCGTAGGCGATGACACAGTTCGGGCACATGAATTCAATCTTGTACTCGAGTTTTGACGGTATCTTCTTGATTTTGAATTTCTTAAGATTCTTCAACGCCTTCTCCGCCGTCTCTTCAATTTCCTTCTGGACGTCCAGCGGATTGCGGTTGATGGTCGTATAGCGGGACATGGAATGCTTCGTGCAAACGGTCATGACGTCCGGCAGGAATGCTTTCGCCTCGCGGCAAGCCGCCTGGTCGCCCGTGACGAGAATCATCGGCACGCCGAAATACGCGGCTTCGTAGGCATTGATGCCGATTTCGCCGATTTTTTCGCCGTTGATCCACATGTTGCAGACATGATGGCTGTCGTAGCTGTGGTTCATGTAGCCGTCGGAAACGCCTTCCATCGCATGGAAACCGATTTCAATTGCCGCGTCGAACGACGCGTCAATAAAGATGCACGGTGCCAAATCGCCGCCGATGGTCCCCAATTGGGCAGGTTGCTGCAACTTCGTGATATCCATGGAGTTGCTGCCGCCATGGCCGTCCCAGACGACGATTTCATCCGCACCGCCTTTAATCAGTCCGCGCACGCATGCGTTCACTTCATCCATCAGCACTTGGCAGGCGATAGGCGTGTTGACGGTCTTGTTGCCGATTCCGTCCGAACGACCGTTGATTCCCGCAGGGCCTTCCAAATCCGTCATGATCATGATTTTCATAGATTGTTTCCTTTTTTGTTTTTCTAGGAGGCTAGATCTCTAGTATTCTAGGTTTATTTGGTTGTCTTTTACGATTGTTTCACAGCCGTTTTCCACAAGCAGCGTCCGCTTCGCGTCCGCCACGATGTCGAATTCATGACCGAAAGCGCGTATAGAGCGCAATTCCATGCGGTTGCAACCTTCTGGCAACCATGGTTTCACTATGAACGAACGCAATCCTTGCGGCACGATGCCGAACAATCCTTCCGTCACAATACGGCAGTACAGCGCGCTCTCCGCCGCCAGATGGCGGCGATTGCCTTCCGGCCATGCCTCGACGGGATACGGCACATGTTCGCCCAAAAGACGGCTTGCCGAATAGGCCTGGAACTTGTCCATCACTGTCGCTCCGTAGCCCGCCGCGAACGCGCCACGGAAGCCGTACAGGAGACTGCGGTCCCACGTGATTTTGTCGCCCTCCTGGCTCAGCATGCCTTCGCCATTCCACAGATATGGCGAGAACATCGCCGCCACCGTGCCTTCCGCCCGCGTTTCGATTCCCATGCACAACGGAATGCCGATCCACGACCGCAACACGTCACAACCATCGAAATACTGATACGTTTTGAAGCCGTGCAACGTCCGCCCGAAATGCGTTTCGATTGCTTTTTCAAGTTCGCAGGCTTGTTTTTGATACGTTGCAACCAATTGCGTCTCACCAAGTTCCGCCGACAGTTTTGCTCCCAGCGTCAAACCGCCGTAATACAAAGCGGATGTATTCAAATTCGCGTCGCCATGCGGCAGACGGCCTTCCAATTCGTCCGAATCTGACGCGACGACGCCCTTATCATTCACCTTCCGCCGACAGTATTCCAATGTCCATTTGATTCCAGGCCAGAGCTTTATGGCATAATCCCGACGGCCTGTCGCCAACACAAAACGCGTCGCGCCGTATGCGTACATCGCCGCGTCGCCACGGTCGCCCGCACCTTCCCAAATATCGAAACCTTCCGCGATGACCGACGACGGAATCCGATGGAAGTCAGGCCCCATGAACGGCATATAATGACTGTAGGCGTTCAGCGACGCCTCCAACGCCAATTTGTCTCCCGTGAACGCAAACCATGGCCCCGCGTATTCCACTTGGTCGTTGCACCACGTCGCCGCATAGTAACTGTCGCCGCCTGGTCCGTGCATGGGGCCGCCATGCGTGTCGAAGATACTTTCGCCTGTGCGCAACTTGCACATTTTGTATTCAGCGTCGATTTCCGGTATGCCCGTATGCAAATCCAACGGAGCCTGCAATTCCGCCACGCGAGCCTGCCGCCGCAAAAGTTCCGTCGCGGCATCAAGCCGTTCGTACGGTTCATTGGCGAGCCGTGCGGAAATCTGCAAGCCGTATTCGACCGTTTCACCAGGCTGGAGAATACGTTCTGCCGACGGCGTCATCAACGCGCAGACGACATACACGCCGTTGCAGCCGCGACCATATGTCTCTTTCCCATTGTTGGTTACAGCGACACGGCATGGCTTATCGCCTGTATTCGTCACCGTCACGCATTCGCACATCGACCGCGCATCGACGCATGGGAACAGCCGTCGCCGTATGCGCAACGCGCCTTGCGTGCGGCTTTCGATATCCAGAACGCCGTCGAAGCGAATCACTTCCGGAAATTCCTCAACCGCCGTTCCGTCAATTTCCATCGATGGCAACCATGCGTCATCCGCATTCAATCTGAACGACGCATGCGTGTTGTTCGGAATCGTCCGTAGCATCGGCCATACCAAACGCCGTTTGAGCACCAGTTTGCCGCCTTCCCCGACGCCGTACAGCACAATCAGCGAGACTTTCCGTCCGCTCATTTCCATATGGTCTTCATGCGGAAGATTTTTGTCTTCCCGCAGATTCCACACAATTCTATTTCCATCTAATTTCCAACGCATTTTTTATCCTTTTTATTCTGGAAGTTCTGGATAAGCTGGATATTCTGGATATTGACCGTTTCCAGAACATCCAGAACTTCCAGAATATCCAGAATACCATGTCTATTACTTCTTTATAAGTAAATACCTTCCTGCGCCTTTCAGGCCAGCCTTGAAGACCAGCCAATCGCCATCGACCGTCACGGGAATCTCGCCCATATCCTCCTGTGTCAACGCGGCTTTCGCCACAAGTTTCCAATCCGACGGATTACCCAAATCAAACACTTTTCGTGTATCTATCATTATTGTAAATTCTTTGTCGCGCGGATACGGGAAGATGATGGCGCCGTCCGCCGTCTTCTGGATTTTCACGGAGCCATCCGTCTTGATTTTGCCATCGAAAGTAATCATCGTACCTTTCGGATTCACGCGCTTCGTAAAATCAAGATGGCCTTCTTTAGCATCAGCAACTCTTTCAGCTGAAACAGGTTCGAATACGACATTTGTCACGTTGTTCTGCTTGTTGCGTTCGACCGTCAACTTGCCCAGCAGATACCGCCCGGAATCAAAGCGGACACCATCCATGACTTGACGGCCGCCCTTATTATACAATCCCGCCACCCAGTCATAACTGTATTGATCAACCTGCGGGATCGTTATTTTGTGCGGACCGCAGACAAACGTCTCGCCGGCCTTCCATTCCGACGACGGCTTAGACAGCGCATGGTCGTTTTGGAAAATGATTCGGTCGTTACCGCCTTGCTTGTTCAGAAAATGGATGAACGCCGTCGTCGGTTTTTCCGTCGGCCGTAATGCCGTCCATTCGTAGGAGACTTCTATTTCATTGCCGCCGAGATACTTGAAATCCTTCACCCTGACGGATGCCACGGGGCCGGTCTGCTTCAGATACGGCATGTCGAACGATGTACGAGCATCCGCAAACACATATTCCGGACATTCCACATAATCCGCGAACACGCCCGGCCGCGCCTCGAAGGCAGATCGCACCTTCGTGCCATTTTTCCATCCATTTACCACAACGCCCCACTGCGGAATAACAACGCTGGCACCATCCTCCGTGAATGTCCATGGTTCCGCCCCCCAGTTCACGAGTACGATGGTTCCATTGTCATACGTAATCAACTGCCGTTCCGTGCAATCCAACGCCAATGCGACGGAAGCAGGAACGAGTTTTCCGCAAACTTCATATTGGATGGACTGCACATCCGCATCACCATAAAGCTCTTGCGCCGCATGCACCAAATTGTGCTCACGCACAACCCACGATGTATTGAAGCATTGATTGCCAGAGACAAATCCCGCATGGCCATAGGCGATTTCCTGCGCACGATACATGTCGATGCGATCCTGCGATCCCGCGTCATAACCCCATGATAATGAATAACCTCTTGGATTCCACCGTTCATAGTAGCCCATGCCGTGGTTCACCATCTGCGGATGCAGTTTCAGCAAATCGAAATCCAGATACGGCTTGTGCAAACAACCGCCTCTTACCTGTGCCTCCGTCCCGTCGCAAGCCCCCGCCCAATGGATGTGGCCGCCGCCTTCGCCAAACAACGGCCCTTCGTGAGTCTTTCGCATGTAGTCGAACAACTCACTGTCCCGCAACACCTTGAAACGCGCGTTCGCCGCCATCGGCTGTGTTGCGTCATGATCCAGCTGATGCGACGGCGAAACGCATGTATGGACGTCCAAATAGGCCGCCGTCGTCTTGTATCGCCGATGGATTTCCGGCGCGTTCATCTTCGCGTATTTCAGCGCATGGTTGCATTTCAGGCCGTAACTCTGAACCTTCGTGCCACCATTGTACCACGCCTTGCTCCACTTGCCGTCATTGGCGATGACCACGGATTTTTCGTCAAACGACGGTGCATCCGGATACAAATCTATGTAGTTTTCATGGAGCGACCACACATAACCGCAGTCGTTGGCGGCTTTTCCGAACTCGATCATGGCGTCGTCGCCGCCCAGATTCGGATTCGCGGGAATATGGTCCGGCAGTTTCACGTCATAGCCGAAACGCTGCCAACTATGGTAGATGATGGCGGCATGATCGACGCCCATGTCCTTCAGCAGACGCAAGTTCGCACCGTCGTCCGCAAAACTTCCCGTCGGGCTGCCCCAGAAGTCCAGCATGATTTTCGGGCCGAGCAACTTGCGGTATTTCGACGGCTCCCATGGGATGTTCGGCAGAACTTCGGACGGATCTGGTGAAAATGCAATGTAGGCGAAATCATGCAATGGATTGCGTGAACCGTCGTTTTTCGCATCGTAGGATGACCCTTTGAAAGCCGTGGAGGCATCTGATTTCGTCCAATCAATGCGGCGAAAACTATACAAATGATTTTCCGGCATGTAATCCAAATCCATATGCAAATACGGAACGGAATAATGCTTGCACAGCTTCTTCAGACCACCTGTTCCAAGTTCCAGGCCACGAATGGCTTGCGACTCGCACATGACTTCGATGGCCAATGCCTTGCCGATCAGTTCGAAGGCCCATTCGGTCTCTACGTCGCCATCCGGCAGGTTGTAGTTGATGGCGACAATCAGGCGGTTGCCGTCCTGTTTCTGCCTGATGAACGTCGCTTTGCCGCTCCACACTTTGTTTCCACCAAGCTTCAGACCGCCATGGGCCGCAATCGGAAATGCTTCCAACCCGTTGTAGCTCAAGAAGAAATCATCGAGTTGTCCACTCTCGGGGCGATAGGAATAGACCATCTTGCAGTCCGGCCCTTCATAAACAAAATTCCATCCGCCATCGACGCGCTCCAATTTGTTCGTGTACGGGAAACGATTGCTCGGCGTGATGCCCTGCCCTGAACGGTTCAGCAACGCCGTCATCGGCGTTTGCATCTGGGCCTGTATTGCCTTGTCTTTCAGCAAGTTGTCCAACTGCTCCACCATGTTCGCCTCTGTCTTTTCGCCAACCTGCACAAACATGTCCGAAAACAGCGAATAGTCGAAATTCGGATTCTTGTTCGGCCCGGGCTCAACTTGGAAGCGAATCGTGCATTTCTTTCCCGCATACTGGCTCAAATCGACAGACACATCTTTCCATTTCGAACCTAAATAATAGTCGTCCAATATCTTGCGCGGCTCTTCGCCTTCGCCGAAGATAAAACAGAAGAACTCCACACCGTCGCTCTTATCCTGGCCGACCATCCCTTCGCGCATGGCGTAACTGAAACGAAAGTCAATCTTGTCCGTCTGCGGGAATTTCAATGTGTAGTCAATCCATGTACGGCCCGTCGGAATGCGCCATGGTGAATGGAGGAGCAATGCATAGCGGCCATTGTCAAAGCACGGCTTGTTGGCGATGCCCGTCTCGCCCATCATATCCTCCACCGTGCCTTTGGGCAGCAAATGTTCCTCCTTTCCATACGACTGGTAACCAAGATCAAACCAGCCGATGTCCAGCAAGTTCGTCTTTCCCAACGGCAGTTCCACGGCATCCTGCGAAATGGCGATGCCCGCACTGCACAGCAAAACACCGATCATGGATGAAACCTTCATCGTCTGTTCTCCAAAAAGTTATTTGTATTGTTTTCTATCATTTTTTCCGTTATGCGAAGCGAGGCGCAAGAGTATTCTGGAGCCACTGGATATTCTGGATATTCTGGAATAAGGCCTTCTCCAGCCTCTCCAGTTATTCCAGAACATCCAGTTTTGTAGTTACTAACAAAGTCCGTTCTTACGGCTCTCGTATCAATATCGCCTCATCGACATAGACATGGCTGATGTCTTCCGGTGTGCGGTTGACTGGTGCGAACCACAGCAACGGCTGCTCGCACATCATGAACGGCTCCGTCGTTATTTCCACGTATTGTGTTCCGTTGCAATCCTTTGCAGGCACCCATTTCATGAACATATCCTTCCGTGCGCCACGATCATAAAGACCGTAACCAACGGCGGATCCTTCTTTTGACGCGCCTTCGCAACGGACGCGAATCGTCAACCGCCATGGCTTGGAACGGTCGTAGCAATCTGCCGTAAACGGACATTGCATGGCCCATTCGTGATGCGTTGTCGGCATGCGAACGGCGCGCCCCTGCGCGGCCGCCGCGTCATCAACCATATCCGCCCAAGTGCCGATCCGGCCGAGATTGAAGCCGATGACGGGAAAGACCTCCCATCGGTCTATCGGCAAATCTTTGCAACGCGTTGGAACGTAATTGCTTTTCGCGATGGCCGCCACGACGCCCTGACGAAGCGTTTCGCCGTAATGACCGAACGCCACGCCTTCCCGCAGGTTGCCCGCGTCTTTCGTCAATTCGACGAATTCATCCGCCAATTTGATTGGATCGGCAATTGGCAGAACGGCTTTTTGGCCCGTAAACCTCTGCCGCCGAAGCATGTCCGTAACCGACATGAGACAGACTTGATCCAGCGTGAGCCGTTCGCGGCGAACACGCGCCGCCAATATGGGATCGCCCGCCACGGCCTGTTCCGCTTTTGCGTACAGTTCCAACGCCTTGCGGAGATTTTCCGGTTTCATCCATCCATTGACATCCATGTTGTAGCATGTCATGTTGTAGCCGGAAGCCTCCACCGTGTCGCACAAATAATTGATGTACGCCAACAGATACGGCCCCGCCGCGCCATAGTAACCATTGAAGAATTCGCGGGCCAACTGCTTTTCATCCGCATCGGGATTCCACAGAAGATGCGAGACGATCCATGCCCGCGGCCTCACGAAATCACCGACCGTGCAACCGGCATCGCCCTGTTCGAACATCCCTATCGTCTTGTGGTTGACGAAGAAACGAATATCTTTCGCCAGCCCGCGATAGTTTGGATGCGGCAGCATGTAGTTGCTGAAATTCGTGATGTAATTCCAAATGTACAACTGCTTCGAAATGGCGCTCCATTCTTCGATATCTTTCTTGAAGGATGCGTTGTCAGGCCCGCTCTCCAATGGTTGCGCCGCATTCATCTCGATACTGCACAGGCGGATGATGACGTTTGGCGCGGGTTTCGTGATTTTCGGTGCTTTTCGCGTATAGCGATACGCCAACGTCTCAATGAGAAAGTCCGGATACACTTTCGCAATGTCCGCCGCCACTGCGTTGACAAACCGCAGAATCGGTCCGGACGGACTGCCTTCCTCTTCTTCAATCGCCTTGCAGGCAGGGCATTGGCAACCGCCATCAATGCCGCGGCCATCGTTCTGCGAAACGGATATCATACCCGCCGTCGGATTCTCAGCGATTTTCTGTAAACAGACTTTTACGAACTCCTTGCGCATCTCTTCATTCGTAAGACATAACTGCGAATAATGCGCGGACGTCCGTTCGCCATTGATCATATTGTACCATTCCGGATGGTCTTTGAAATATTTAGCGGGCGGCAAAAACTGGAACATCGTATGGACGAAGCCGATGATCGACATGTGGCCACCGTACGCCGCAGGATTGTTATTGTGATGACCATTGGCCTTCAGCCGCGAAGCGAACACAGGATCGAACGTATTTTTGTAGAACGGTTCGCGACAGATGAGTTTCGGCGCATAGGCGTGATTGCGAACTGGCACGTCAAGTGTCGGTTTATGAGGGATATACGACTCCGTTGGCGTCCACCAGCGGATACCGACATAGTCTTCCAGGAAGGTATAAACGGCGTACAGCGGACCGCGCGGCAACTGTCCGCCAAGATGGATGTCGTCGCCGTCGAACGTGATGGCGATGCCGTCTGGCTTGCTTTCGACAGGTTCGATAATCAACGCCTTCTGGCCAGCCAGTCGTTGTTGCGGCGTAACAATTTGGAATTCGCCGCCCGTAACGGCTTTCAGATGATCCGCCAATTCTTTCGCAGCCGTGTTCAGAACAGCTATGGCATCATCCTGCACCACAATGACATAATCCGTCTTTCCATTTTCGGACAACGTCACGGCCTGACAGGTCGCCAAACCGCCTAACATCAATGCGCACATCAGTTTTCTCATGGTTCGCCTCGCTATTTATATATGGTTTTATAACGACTCTTGACGATAATGTAATTCGGCATGGAATGAAAGCAACCCGCAAACGTTTTTCTGTTGTTGTTCAATTGGACATGAAGCGTTAAATGAATTGAAACAATCGCCCCAAATGTTACATTAGACTTGCAAAACACGCCTATACAACAAAAATACCAAGCCGACGGACCGATTGCCACGCCCCCGCGAAGCGGATTCAGACCGCCAAACAACTGAAAACCAGATGAAGCCGATAGCCCATGGGCTTCAAGCTTCCGCATGATGTTGTTTTCACTTTCGCGAAGCGTGATGAACCGCCGAGCAGACGGAGGCCTGTCAACAGCTTTCGCATTGCTTATGACTTATGGCCTGTGGCTCATAGTTTGGCTCGCTACCCCCTCCGCGAAGCGGATTCAGACCGCCGAGCCGCAGGCAGCCGTTGGAATTCTTTCATTATTGGATTTCGTAATCTCAAAACCAAGTCTTTTGGCGATTGTCGGCTCCTGCGGGGAGGCAATCTGTGTAATCTGTGTGATCTGTGGTTTGATTAAAATTCGTGTCCATTCGTGTCCATTCGTGGTTCTTAAATAATCATCAAGGAAGAAATATGGTCGGTAAAAAACGCAAAGATTCCTTTTTCGGCATCCATTTCGATTTCCACGCAATGGAAGGACAAGTCGTTCCATCCGTCTGGCGTCCTGATGTTTATGAAGAAATGCTGGACGCCGTGAAGCCTGATTATGTCCAATGCGACACAAAAGGCCATGCAGGCTATTCATCTTATCCGACGAACGTCGGCGTCCGTGCCGCCATGCGCAACGACATCGACATCCTCCGCTTCATGCGGGATGCGACAGCCGCCCGAAACATCGCCCTATATGGCCATCATTCAGGGCTTTATGACCAGCAGGTCGGCAAGTTCCATCCAGATTGGTGCGTCGTCGATGTGAATGGTGAAATCGACCACGACCACGCCTCCGTCTTCGGACCGTTTGTCGATGAATATCTCCTTCCGCAATTGCGCGAACTGGCTGGCGACTACAAGTTAGACGGCGCATGGATCGACGGCGAATGTTGGGGAATGCGTGTTGATTACAGCCATTGGGCAGTCGATGCGTACAAAGCGAAATACGGCGTCGAACCGCCCCGTCCGGAAGACGTCGATTATGAAAAATACCGTGAATTCTGCCGTGACGGCTTCAAAGCCTACGTGAAGCACTATGTCGATGTCATCCATGCGGAATTCCCTGATTTCCAAATCACTAGCAACTGGATTTGGTCCGCCTACATGCCGGAGAAGGAAACGCATGAAGTCGATTTTCTGTCAGGCGACTATTCCTCCACAAATTCCGTCTGCAGCGCTCGTTACCAAGGCCGTGTCTTGGAGGCGCGAAATATGGTGTGGGATTTGATGGCATGGGGCCATAGTGCCATTCCGTGCAGTTGGACGACTCGCAACCGCAACACGAAGGAACTCGGCCAATACTGCCAGGAGGCTGCCGTCACCATCGCCATGGGCGGTGCCTTCGCCTTCTTCAACATCCATTACGGCTTCGGCGGTGCCGTCCAACAGTGGGCGATTCCCATCTGGGCGAAGACGGCGGCATTCTGCCGTGCACGTGAAATCTGTTTCAAGTCACATATTACGAAGGAAATAGGCGTTCTCTTTCCGGCTGACCGCAACCAACTGTCCAATGCAGGCATTTTCACAGGCAATCCGGGCAGTTGGAATCTCGCGCAATGGCTTGATTTGCTACAAGATACGCAATATTCCACAAAAGTCGTCTTCGAACATCAACTGGCGGAAGACGATTTGTCTGAATACAAGGCCCTCGTCATCCCGCCGACCACATGCCTAACAGAAGAAGCCGTTCAAGGCTTGAAAACCTATGTCGAACGTGGTGGTAAACTGCTGATTGACGGACCGAGCGCAAAGTTGTTCGATACTTTGGGCGGCTACATCAGCGGCGCCGTGACGGATATTCTCGCCTTCATCGACGGCGGTGGCGCATTGGCAGGCGGTGAAACGCAAGGTGTTGCGTTGACGCCAGTTGACGGACAAGCCGTCGGAGCCATTTACGATGACAACATCTATGATTCTGAGCACACGCATGCCGCTGTGACGACGCAGCTTCAAAATGGACGGTTCTGCGCATTGGCCTTCAACATGGCGCTTTTCTATGCGAAAAACCGTTCCACCGCCATCCGCCGCTTCACAACATCCATGCTCGAAGGAGAGCTTGGCTATAAGCCTACCATTCGCGTGACAGGTAGTCATTTTGCGGAACTGTGCGTTGCTCAAAAGCCTGATGGCACGATGCTTGTGAATCTCATCAACGTAGCGGGCGAACACAACGTCGCCAATGTGCGCAGTTATGACGAAATTCCGCCCATCGGCCCGTTGACCGTCACGATCGTACCATCCGTTACTGTGAATAGAATCATCCAGATTCCTGAAAACAAAGAACTTGAGATAACACGCCATTCTGATGGAAACGTCAGTGTCACCGTCGAACGGCTGGAAATCCACACGGTTCTGCAAATTCAGTGAATCAAATCACCAACACTTTCACTTCATTGGGCATAAACGTCAATGACGTTTTGCCGTCGTGGAAGCATCCTGTCGTACCGTCCAGCAGATTCGTCCACGGACTATCTCCCGCCGCCGCGAATTCGAGCGTTCCTTCCGTCTCTTTTTTCTGGAATTCGTAGGCGATCAGAATGTGCTTCCCGTTGGACACCATGTGGCGGACACGGATGTTCGGCGGCACGTCAACGGGAATCGTAATATTCGCCAGACGAGCCACTTCCAGAATCAGTTCCGCCGCGCCGCGATTGTCCTGCTCCGTTCCTTCGCGATGGAAGTCGTCGCTGATGGAAATCTGCTGCGACGCCATGTTTCCAAGGCTGATTCCGGACAGCACGGCATGGCCTTTGCCATGCGTCGCATCGACCATCATAGGCTGTCCGTTACTATCGCTTACTATCGCTCTGGCAGTATCTTGCGTGATATTCCACGTTTCCCGGACATAGGAATTCTTCAGCGGAATCTTCCGTCCATCGGCAAACACGTCGAACGCGCCTTGATTGCCCGTCATCAACGTGCTCTCTTCACAACCGAACAACGTATGCAAACCATTTCCGGGGATGTGGTCGGAAAGTTTCTGATGTTCGTCCCACAGACACAGCATGGGATCGGAAAGAACGGTCCCACCGTCACTTACGAATTTCTCCAAGAGCTCCGTCAGATGCTTTGGCAACGTGAACGGACATGGCAGGACGATCATTTTATAGCGCGACAGCATATCCGCCGTCGTGAATTCCTCATGGAGGATATCGACTGGGATGTTTTTCTCCCAAAATGCGCGATAATAACCACCTATGGCATCAACGGATAGATTGTTGTTGCGATATTCAGCCCAGTTGAACATGACGCTCTGGTAGCTGAACAGGATGGCGGCATCCGCCTGCGGCATTTCCGCATGGTTGAACAGCTCCGCATTGTCGTTCAATGTCTTTGCGATTTTTGACGCCATCAATGCCCGCGGCGTCGGATTCCCCTGATAGTCCGTCAGCCCATACGCGCCGCTTTCATTGCCATACGATTCCTTGCGGAACTGCCAGAACAGCAAGCCTTTACTGCCATGGCCAATGGCTTCCCAACACCAGATGGCGAATGTCTCCGGCGTTGCATACAATGCGCGATGCAAACCACCTGCCACATCGCCGGCCGACAGTTCGGACTGCCAGAATTCCTTTCCCTGCGCCGCTGAACGCGTGCTGTCCATGCTCAGACCGACATTGCAGGTATGCGTGATATTGGATGGAAAAGCGCTGCAGCCCCATTTGTCCAACGGTTGTGAATTCTTCCAATCGTCGAACGCCATGGAGCCCAGTTGGCCGCACGTCACGGTGCCGCCGCCCCATGCATGGGCGATGACTTGCACGGAGGAATATTTGCGGATATAGCCTGTGCGACGTTTTACTAACTCCGCAATGTTCTCCGTAGTGAACAACCGCCAATCGACCGTGTCCGCATAGCCGAAGGCCCACGTCGGCGGACGGACGTCCTCCCAATCGGTCAACCGATGGCCCCATGCTTTTCCAAGTGCCTCCAACGTACCATAACGTCTTTGAAGCCCAGTTCGAAAGCATTTTCGTGTCTCTTCACAAAAACAGAAATAGCCCTGCGGATTCCGCGCGAATTCAACCCACATGTGCGGTTCGTTGATCGGTTCGTAGGCATAGGCGCGATTTCCGACATGTTCGCAAACCGCCTTGATGAAACGCTCTTCCAGCCGTTGCGTGGCGGCATGGTCCGGAC
>JAFZIJ010000067.1 GCA_017554445.1 Victivallales bacterium | reverse complement strand
CATGGACGAAATCCGGGTCGTTCTTTTGCGGCTCGTTGTATGTGCTTACATCGACACCGCGAACGGGAATGCCATTGAATAACAATTGGCAGTCATTGTCGGGGGCTGTACTGTTTTGAGAGATTTTCAGACCTTGTCGTATTCCACTTCGAGGATTGTCAGGATCATCCTTATGGATAGGATTAGCAATACTTTGTGAGATAAGTGTCGTAAGAACCGATTCCACTTCATTTGGGAGGACAAACACGAATTTGTCATCTTTTTCACATAATAGGGTGAATGGAATGAGCGGAATTTTCATATTGTTGTTTTCCATGAACGCCTTGTAGAAAATGAGGCGTTTGTCCGCCAGTTTGATCTGAAACATAAATTCCACGTCGTCGGATTTATATGTGACTTTTTGAAATTGAAGAATCCCCTTGTAGAAATCAACTTCTTTTTGACTGTATGACAATTCACCCAGACGTTTCATATCTTCCTTGTTCATGGCGTCAATGATATCGCAAGTCGCCTTGATGGCCTTCTTTGTCAACGGATCTTTTATCTTGTCCGCTTTGCCGATTTTTTCGATCTTGCATGACAAAGCAAAGCCTGTTTTGACAACCTGCCCGTTTTCATTTGTCATGTTTATGTCAAGAATGCTCGACTCCTGACCATAAACCACTCCCGCCATGAGAAAAAAGAGACATGCCAAAATATTTTTCATTTTTCACCTCTTGATGACATGAAACACGTGATGGGAAAATGCCTTTGAGATAAAAATATAAATGATTTCTTTTTTTTTCAATAGTAATCAGGCGGGGAATGTTTTTTTCTTGTTATTTGTTTGTTTTCAATAATTTGAAATGCTGGATAACGACGGTTCGCTTACTTTCACCACATGGATCGACACGCAGGCCTGTGATGGTTCCAACCCATTGCGGATGAGTCGCAAGCGGAAAGATGTAGGTGTGCGGTTGTCCATCTGCGATGAGCGGAAGCGACAGGCTGGCATTCGCATGCCATGACGCAAATGGCGTCGCCCAAAAGATTTCCAGTTTGTCACCGTATTCCGGATTGGGAGACGGTGAGACGGAGAGGACGACTTCCAGCCTGTCGAAATCTGATGCGTTGAATTTCAGTTTCGGGGAGGCGATGATCGGATCGCTGTTCTGCGTCACGAAAGAGCATCCGTCTTCCGTGAATCGCTGGTTGGCGATTGGGGCGGCCACCCAATTCAGAAGCGACTGCTCCTTTTGAAAGTCCCATTCCGTGCGGTTGGAAATTCTCTTAATTGGTTGGATGACAGGGAATTGGTCATAGGAACGGAAGTTGAGATCCGCAGGGCATGTGTCATCCGAAACCGTCGTCTCTTTGCAGAAAACGTCACGGATGGCGCGGAGCATGCCGAAACCGAAATCGGAGCATGGTTCGATGAAACTGCCTTCCGTCCATTCGTTCCATGGCGCGAGAATGAACAGCTTGCGGTCGCGTTTGTCCAGCCATTGCTTCATGGATTGCAGATGGCGTTTAAACTCCTCTGGCGTACGCTGATAGATGATGTATGTATTGAGACTGTGGCGCGGACGGCCGTCCCATCCTGTTTCGGCGACGGGGATGAACGGTAAGCCGCTGGCTTCACATTGTTTTTCTCGGTCGTTCCAGGCGGCTTCCGCGCGATCGACGACGGCCTTGAAGGGGAAGAACATATTGTCGCGGGAGGTGGAGGGTGCGTCCGACCACCAGTGATAAGTCGATTGACCAACATAGCCTTCTTTTTTGAGGGTGTTGAAATCCGTGCTGTTCATGGCATAGAATTCAAGGCCGGGGAGGCCCGCCTCCTTGGCCATTTTATCGGAAATAGTGAACAGTTCTGCGACGTTTTCAGAGCCTTTCATGTCTTTTCGGAGCCCTTCCGTTGTCCAGATGAAAATGACGGGCTTGCCGTTCAATTGCAGATATTCGGGAGTTTTCAAATATTTTGCAATCCAATGCCTTGTGACGGTGATCCAGTCTTCGCGTGAATGCGCGCCCGGCGGATTGTGGTTGGCCCACATGATGGCCCATTTGAGATATTTGCGATGCTTCGCCTGTTGGAAGGCGTCGATCCAATGTTCCAGATAAAGGTTTCCCGCATCCCAATACCAATCAACAAGGAAGAAGCCGATGCCATGTTCGGAGGCCCATTTGATTTGCCAGTCAACGACTTCCGGCAGCGATTCATCGTAATAGCCGAGGGCTGGTTTCGTCCACAGATTGGATGAGACGAGCATGGGCCATTCCTTCAGGATGCCATCGCGGTAGAAACAGTTCTTTCCGTAGCCAGGGAAGTAGTAAGTTCCGATTAGATAGTCGGTTGCGGCTGGTTTCGGCTCTGGAACGTAGGTGCTGCCTGCGTGAACCGTTGGAATCGGTGTGATGTCGAAAGGACGTGATGTTGCCGTATGGACGAACTTGCCGTTGACGATGAATTGTGCGTCAAGCAAAACGGTGGCGGCGGAATCGGCGATGACATCGAAATGGACGGCGGCACGTTCCAGTCCTTCAATATGCAACGTCTTCTCCGTGAATGGTTTACCATCGGATAGAAAGCGCAGACCTTCAGGCGATTTGGCGATTGGTTTCACCGTGTAATCAACAGCTTCAGCAGAACCGTTTTGGACGAGCAGAAGAATATTACACGGCTTACCGACGCGGTTCGGAAACTCCTGATTGCCGAAATAAATGACTTGGAAATCAGGCTCTTGCGGCGGCGTAGAGGTGAATTCGATGGAATGGAGCGTGTATGGCGCTTCGAATTCGGGCACGATACGGATGGAGAATTGCGAAAGTTCGTCTTTCCAATTTGGACTGCCGCCCGCCATGAAAATATAGCGATGGGGCTTTCCGTCTCCGACGAAAAGCCGTTCATTGACTTTGTTCAAACCATTTATTTCTGAACGGATTGTGGCCACGACGCGGGCCTCTCTGTCACAGGAGGCGGTGACGACGATGAACGGCGTTTTGTAGAAATTGACACGAAGGAGAGGGGAGAGGAGCGTGCCGTCCGGCCCGTCAGTCCATTTAGGATGTGTGTTGTTTTGGAATGTCCATTTGCTTTCGGTGGCGATTTCCGTATCTTCGGACGTGGTGATTTCAATGGAATCAATATCGATGTCGGTTTCGCCGTCGATATCGAGACGGAGGCGGACGATTTCCGGAAATTGGTTCCAAAATGGATGAAGAACGATATCCTGCCAGCCTTGGCCGCCGAAGAATCTGAAACGCAGGGAGTTGGCTTCGCTGAAACCACCATAGGGGCCTTCCTTTGTCGGCGCGAAGAAAAGCTGTCCTGTTGATGATTGGTCGGATTTCAGGCGGATGCGCACACCATGTCTGAAGGATGGTTTGAAAGAGAGTTCAGGCGAGAGGAAGAACGGGTCTTCGCCGAGCGTTTTCGCTTTTAAAACGCCGTCTTCGGCATGGGCGTTTTTGACGGAACTGTTTGGTATCCAGCCTTGTAGGCCGTCATCAAAATCCCAACGGACGGCGGTCGGAGTGTCTTGCGCATGGATGGCGAACGTGCAGAGGAAGGCAAAGAGTAGTGAAAACGTTTTTTTCATGGGCATGCCTAGGTTGTTTATTGATGGAAATGAATAACCAATACGATAGCTTGAAAAAAGAAAATTTCAAAGGAAAAAAATATGTGTTTCGTTGACAAACTGGCTGGCGGTATCATAGTAAAAACAATTGTGTTTTGGCATTGATGTGCCATCTAGTAGAAACAACAAACGGAGAAAGAAAAGTGATTCCTGTAACGCATGTGTTTGAATGGGCCAACATAGCGGACAAAGTCCGTCGTAACTTGTTCATGGAATTCGCGGAAGTCGGCGCGAAGCATCTTGTACTGACGTGTGAGATGATCATGAACTGCATCCAGAAAAACCCTTATATCAATATTTACCGTAAAGATATGGCAGACGCGGGTCTGACGTTCAATGACGCGCATGCGCCGTTCGGCGTGTGGGATGATCTGGATCTGCCGATCGAAGAGCTTCGTCCGTTGATGCTGAACCGCCACAAGCTGTCGCTGCAGATCTGCGATTTGCTGGATGTGCGCACCTGCACGATCCATATCGGCAACGGCGATTTGGCGTTTGGCGAACTGAACAAAGTCGATATTCTGTGGGAATGCGTCCGCCGTAGCTTGGAAGAACTTCTGCCCGTCGCGGAGAAGTACAACGTCATCATCTGCATTGAGAATATCTGGAGCCCTGTCAACACGCCCGAACGTTTGTTGGCGTTGATCGACGCCTTCAAGTCACCGTATCTGGGCATTTGCTACGACTCCGGCCATGCGAATATTTCGACGTGCAAGCGTGATGTTGAGAACAACGCGGAGCGCCAGTGGGCGAAGTTCGGCCTGAAGACCGTTTGGGATGACAAGATTCTTGAAAAGCTTCAGCCGCACATTGTGAACTGCCATCTGCATGACAACCACGGCGTTGTCGATGAACATCTGATGCCCGGTCTTGGCAATATCGATTGGAAGAAGACGATGACGTTGCTGAAGTCCGCCCCGCGTATCCAAGTGATTCAAAATGAGGTGCTTTCGGGAACGCGTCAGTATTCCATCCGTGAACGTGTCAAATGCTTTGATGATTTAATGGAACGATTTTGAACTTTAACTGAAAGAGCAAAGAGGAGCCTTACATGTCGGTGAAACAATTGTCTGTGTTTTTGGAAAACCGCCCTGGACGTCTTGAGACAGTTGCGCAGCTTCTGGGAGACGCGAACATCAGCATTCTGGCGTTGTCCGTTGCGGACACGAAGGATTTCGGCATCCTGCGTCTATTGGTCGATAAGACCGATTTGGCCGGCAAAGTTTTGTGCGACAATGGCATCCTCTGCCAGAACAGCAATGTGACGGCTGTGGAGATCGGAAGCGCTCCCGGCAGTCTGGCCCGCGTGCTGGCTCTTTTCAAAGAAGCCAATGTGAATTTGGAATACATGTACACGATGGCGGAACCGATCGGCGAGCATCCGATCATGATTTTCCGTTTCGACAATCACGAAGCGGCTTTGGCCATCTTGGCGAAGAACAACATCCATGTCCTTTCGGAGGATGAACTCCCGAAGGCATAACGAGTTGAATGACGGGCCGCATGGAGTGTCGAGCCATGCGGCCTGTTTTTTATTTGCGCGAATTAAAGGATTCGATTTATGTGGCTTGGATTGGCATTGGGCGGGATGGCGTCGTTGTTTCTGGCGTTGTCCTATACATTTTCAGGCATGTCCGTAAGGCGTTGCAAAGATGCCGGAACGTTCGGATTGCTATGCCGCGCCCATGTCATCATGGGCGTGTTGTCGCTCATCGGCCTGCCGTTCATCTGGACGCCGACGCTGGTGACGCATTTCGGCGATTATGCGCTGATAATGTTTTTGGCGATTGTGTTCTATCTGGCTGGCCAGTTCTGCCTGTTCATGGCGCAACGGACGGTTGATGCGAGCCGTGTCGTCCCGTTGCTCGGCATGAAACTGCTTGTTCTAGCGGTTTTGAACCTTTTGGTCATGCCGCACATCACGGGAGGAAAGGCGGAAAGTTACGGTGTTTTCCAATGGCTAGGCATCTTCCTGACGGTGGGGGCCGCTTTCATTCTGAACAAAGCGGGGCAGAGGATTCCGTGGCAAAGCCTCTGCTGGGTTGGCATGACTTGTCTAGGCTATGCGTCTTCTGATACGTGCATCACGATGCTGGTGCGTCGTTTGCAGGCGATAGGCGAGACAACGGGCGACGCTGCGTTGGCGGGGCTTGCGCGACCGTCCGTGGCTGGTGCTTTCATAACCTATGTAATATGCGGCGTCGCGGGGCTTATGTTGCTTCCGTTGGTCAAACTGCCAGAAGATGTGCACCGCAAGACCGTGTGGGGCTGGATCAGCCCGTTCGCCTTCTGCTGGTTGACGGCGATGCTGTTCCTTTACGCATGCTTCGCGCGCATAGGAACGGTCAACGGCAACATCGTACAGAGCACACGTGGCATTCTGGCGATTTTGATTGGCGCGTTGCTGGCGAAGCTTGGTTTTACGGAACTTGAGGAGAAAGTCGGTGTCTCAGTTTTGGTGCGCAGGTTGATCGCCGGCGTGATGATGTTCTTGGCCATTGTGGCGTTTAATTGGAAGTGAAGTGTTTTTTCTAGAAGCTCTAGAAGCTCTAGAAGCCTAGAAATCTAGAATCAAATAAAAAGGATAAGCAATGGAAGTTCCAGTAAATAAGATGGTTGGCGCGGAGTTGCGCATTATGACGAGCAACATCTGGGGCGACTATTTCGGCAATCCGCCCCATGAGCGGGAAGATCTTCTGGCGGACGTGTTTCTGCGCTATCTGCCGGACGCGTTGGCCATGCAGGAAGTGACGCCGAACTGGTGGAAGTCACGGCTGTTTGAACGTCTGAAAGGCGAATACGTTGTCGTGGAAGGCGACGGGCCAGATCAGACGAACTACATTCCGTTGCTGTATCGTCCTGCCCGACTGGAACTGATTGATGGCGGCTGGCAGTTGTACCATGGCAAGTTGGATCGTAGCAAAGGCTTCACATGGGGCGTGTTCAAGGATAAGGAAACAGGCAAGAAATTCGTCGGCTATTCGACGCATTTCTGGTATAAAGGTTCGGACGAAAGCAACTACATCCGCACGGTCAATGCGGAAAAGTTGATGGCGAAACTGACGGAATTGCAGAAAAAGTACGACTGCCCCGTGGTCGGCGGCGGCGATTTCAACTGCAATGTGTCGTCCGATCCGTTCAAGCTCATGGCGGAATTCGGTTTTGAAAGCGCGCAGGAGATTGCGGAAATCGCCTCTCCTGAATGTTCGCATCATGGCGATCCCAAACGTGGCGACGACGGAAAATACCACGGCCAGCCGCGCCCGGCGGACAATGTGAAGGCGTATTCCATCGACCATTTGGTCGTCTATAAGCCGCGCATTCGTCTGCTAGGTGAATATGTGATTCTGGATCATGACGCGTTGGATGCGACGGATCATTCGCCGATTTTCACGGATGTCGTGTTGAAGTAATAGGAAAACAATTAAAAAGGAGCAAACGATGAAATTACACAAAGGATTGATGCTGTTGCTGTTGGCCTCTGTTTTCACTATGCCGTTGTTCGGACAGGAAGAGGCCAAGAAGGAGAATTGGCTTGAGAAGCGTTTCGGAAAGGAATTGGTGAACGCAAAAGGCGAAAAGGTTGCGACTTCGACGTTGGCCGGCAAGACGATCGGCATCTATTTCTCCGCCCATTGGTGCCCCCCGTGCCGCCAGTTCACGCCGAAGCTTGTCGAGTTCCGCGATGCCGTGGCAAAGCATAAGTTTGAAATCGTCTTCGTGAGCTTTGACAAAGACAAGGAAGCCATGGATGGCTACATGAAGGAGACGAAGATGGGCTGGCTGGCGATTCCATTCGATGCCGCACAACGGAAAGCAGTGGCGGACGAATTCGGTGTTCGCGGAATTCCCACGCTGATTATTCTGGACAAAGACGGAAAGAAGATTACGGATAACGGCCGCGGAGACGTGACGACCAAAGGAAAGGATGCATTGAAAGGTTGGAAGAAGCAGAAAGGCGATGCGGCGGAGGATGTGGAGCAGCCGGCGAAGGCGGAGAAAAAGCACAAGAAGGCTCGGAAGGAAAAGCAGCAGGATTGATTGCCGTGCCGTAGTTTTTTCCCTGAAAACGGTCATATAAATGCGACGCCTCCCAAAGTTGTAAATGGCTTTGGGAGGCGTTTTGATGTATAGGGCGGCAGAGATTAGAATTCGAAGCGAACGACGCCATCCGCGCCGGAGATTTCAGCTGTGCCGTTTTGGATGTAGAAATGGCCGAGGCTGAAGCCAGTCTCTTCGTTGTACATGTTTTTCAGGCCGGGAGATTTTTCGAAGACGGCCTTGTCCAGTTCGGGATCAGGATCCGGAACGGCGCGGCCTGTGATGCGGATCCAGCCGCCATCCTTCTCCTTGGAGATGCTGACGATTTCCACGTTCGGATTGACGAGAATCTGGCGATAGGAGTCCTTCTGTTTGCCGACGTGGAAGTAGATGCGGTTGTTATGCTTCAGGAAAATGCCGATCGGACGGACACGCGGTTGGTCTTTGTCGGCGGACGCGAAGAAATAGGGGCCGGAGTTGGCAAGAAAGTCGGCGACTTTGTTGACGGCGTCGACCTTCTTCAAGTGCTGAACTTTGAAATTCCCTGTGCGAGTGGCACCTGAAACGGCGTCCAACGAGCGCGGCCACGGCTTGCTGACGTGGTTGCAGGAGGTCGCGGAAATGACGATGGCGATGGCCAGTGCGACGAATGACAGATTTTTCTTCATGGATGGCTCCTTTTATTAAGAAAAGTCTTTTTGACGATGTGAATAATTATTTCTTACCGGGGATGAGATTCTTCAGGCCTTCGGCGGCGCTTTTGCCGATATCTTTAACGTTGTCTTTGATGTCTTTAGCACTGTCGCCCAATGATTTAGCACCATCTCCGAGAGATTTGACGCCTTCTATGGCGCTGTCGCCGAGAGACTTGACGCCTTCCGTGAGACCTTCGCCGATGGCCTTCGCTCCATCGAGCAGCAACTTGCCGGAGCTCTTCAAGACGTCGAATATGGAGAGCAGGGTGGTTTTGAGGGTGACAGCAGCGGCCTGAACCATGCTGATGCCGCCTTCCTTCTTGCCCAAGTCTTTGATTTCGATGTCAGGCAGGGCGATGGGGGCTTCCATGCCGCCGGCGATTTTCGCGGAGACGCCGATCTTGCCGTTGGTGACTTTCACGAGATTGACGACGACCTTCTTGCCGCCTTCTTTTTTCTCTTCTTTTTCTTCTTTCTTTTCTTCGCCCTCAGAGGACGGCAGGGCGGAATTCACGTTCTCAAGAATCGTGTTGAGGTTGGAATTGCCAAGGCCGACCTCATAGGTGATTTCAGGCGCGTCGATGAGAACTTGGTCGATTTCGATGACATCACTCATGAGGGAAGCCATTTTGACGTTGACGAAAATATGGCCAAGCGAGAAGGCCTGATCGGTCTTGTAGCCTTCCGGATTCTTGATGACGAGATTTTTGATTTCAAACTTGCCACCGAAGACATTGAAATTGACATCATCCACATGTGCTTCGCATTTCGTGACTTGTGGAACGACTTTATTAATGCCGGTCTTGACGATCTTGCCTAGGTTCAAGATGATGGCGAAGACGGCAATGATCAGGATGATGATGAGAACGCCGATGATTTTCAGAGCTTTCATAAGATTCTTTCCTTTGTAATTTATGTGATGGTTTTAAAATCAAAGCAGGAATTCTCTCGCGATGCCGAAGAGGACGATGGTGAGAAGCACGACGAACAGAAACGTGACGGTCTTACGGATTTGCATTGTGTCGATGCGGCGGACGCGCGTCCGCCGGATGGGGCGACGCGAACGCGCACAGACCGCCATAATCGTGTGCAAATCGTAGTCTGTTTTGTTTTTACGTGGCATAAGTAACTGTTGTCCTGTGGATTACTGAATAATTCCGCCGCTGGAGAGGAAGATGCCCTTCAGGTTCATCTGGAGCTGTTGCGGCGTGTCGGAGAACTTGAGGGCGGTCTCTTCCGTGATGTCGCCGTTCTTCGTCAGCTTGAGGAGGCATTGGTTGAAGGACATCATGCCTTCCTCTTCGCCGCCGGCGATGGCCTGCGGGACCTTTTCAAGCTGATTGTCGAAAATCAGTTTCTTGACGATGGAGTTGTTGATAAGAATTTCATTGATCGGGACGACGCCCTTTCCGATAGCACGTGGTGCAAGTCGCTGGCAGACAATTGCTTGCAGGCATTCGGAAATGCTCTTGCGTATGGAGTCGCGCTCCTCTAGCGGGAACATGTCCAGAATACGGCTGATACTCTGCGCGGCGTCTTTCGTATGGAGCGTCGTGAGGACCAAATGGCCGGTTTCGGCGGCGGCAAGAGCTGTTTCAAACGTCTCGCGGTTTCTCATTTCACCGACCATGATGATGTCCGGGTCTTGACGGAGGGCATGAATGAGGGCTGAGTCGAAGCTTGAGGCATCCAGACCGACTTCCCGTTGTTCGAAGAAGGAGCGGTTGTCTTGGAACGTGTATTCAATCGGGTCTTCGATGGTGATGATGTGCTGTTCGGACGTGTTGTTGATGTAGTCCAGCATGGCGGCCATGGTCGTGGACTTACCGGAACCTGTCGTTCCTGTCACGAAGATGATGCCGTTGCGGAAGCTGGCGATCTTCTTGAGGATTTCCGGCAGATTGACCTCCTTGATGGTTGGCGCACGGCCCTTGACGTAGCGGAACGTATAAGCGGAATTGCCGCGTTGGCGGTGGAGGTTGACACGGAAACGGCCGACGCCTTCCTCCTCCCACGCGAAGTCGAGGTCGCCTTCCTTCTTGAAGATGTCGAAACGGCCTTCGGGAATGATCTGCTCGTAGGATTTGTCGAAGAAATACGAATCCGTCATGATGTTGGTTTCCACTAGGCGGGCATGGACACGGAGGCGGACGAATTTGCCTTCACGGACATGCAGATCGGATGCGCCTTGCCCGACGGCGTATTTCAGAATATCGAAGAAGACGGAAGCGTCTCGACGCGTCTTCTTGACGATGAGCGCCAGCTGGCCGCGCTGCCGTTGGATGTGGACGAGAAAGCGGGCGACGCCATCTTCTTCAAGGAGAAAGTCTTCCATGATGAAGTCATCGCCGTCGTCGTTGCTTTCGAGCTTTTTGATCTGTTCGTCCGGCAGCAGATTACCAGCGAGTTCAAGAAATTTCGTGTCATCCGGCGCGAAGTCCGGAATTTCGCAGGAGGCGCCTTCGATGCGGAGAACGGCAGGTTTGCCTTCGTAGATCTGGCATTCGGAGGCTTTGTTTTCCATGTAGGCGACCAACAGGTCGTGAATGACGGAACGCATGTTTTGAATCCTTATTAGTGTTGACGGTTGGTGCTTTTTATTACTATATAATAAAGAGCAAAAATGGAAAATTTCAAGTTTGTCGGTGTGGCGAAGGCGTCCCGCCTTCGCATCCGGCGGCGAGACGCCGCCGGCACACCCTCATTCAAGTATTTTACGGCAGATGGTGGCTATCGGGCAGCAGTCGCATTCGGGCGAACGCGCCTTGCATGTGTAGCGGCCATGCAACAACAAGTAGTGGTGGGCGTTCAGCAAGTGCTTCTGCGGAACGCGTTTCAGCAACGCTTCTTCAACGCCTTCGACGGTCGTTTCGGAGACGAGTCCCGTGCGGTTGGCGACACGAAAGACATGCGTGTCAACCGCCAACGTCGGCATGCCGTAACCAACGTTCATGACGACATTTGCCGTCTTTCGGCCAACGCCGGGCAATGTCATCAGCTCTTCGCGTGTTTTGGGCACTTCGCTGTTGAAATCGGACAGCAGTTTCTGACAGATTCCGATGACGGATTTCGCTTTGTTACGGTAAAGACCGATTCGTTTGATGGCTTCCGCGACGCCGTCTTCGCCTAAATTAATGTAGTCTTGACAGGTCTTGCATTTCTTCCAAAGTTCAGCGGTGACGACATTTACCTGCTTGTCTGTCGTCTGCGCGGAGAGAACGACGGCGACGAGCAGATCAAGCACGTTCCGATGTTCGAGTTCGCAACGCGGTGATATGTGTTCGGAGAGAATGTCGAAAAGCTGTTCGACTTGGCTTGCCGTGAGAAGTTTAGGTTTCTTATTCATAATGGTTTATAAAGAGAAAAGAGCCAGTCCAAGAAGGCCCGCGATGGTGATGGACAGAATCGTGTTGAGCTTCCATTTAAGCTCGATAATGGCGATGACGGCGAATATGACGACACCCTGCCAGCAAAAGCTTGGTAACGCCGCGCCTTTCTTCCAGAGATTTTTGACGGAGCTTGTCAGAACGGAACCGTCCGCAAAGGATAGGACGGCAGTGAGAATCATGCCGACTACCATGGCACGGATGCCGAAAAGCGCGTTTTTGACGTATTTGTTATCTTGGAAGGCTTTTTTGAAGAATGACACAGTGGTGGCGATGGCGAAGCATGGGAAGGTCAGTGCGAATGTACAACACAGGGCGCCTATGAAACTGTATTCCGAATAGCCGACGTAGGTGGCGGTGTTCAGACCGACGGCTCCAGGCGTCATCTGGGCGAGTGCGATAAGATTCGACATTTCAGGACCTTCGAGATATGTTGGCACGATCTGGGCCTGTAAAAGCGGAATCATGGCGTAGCCGCCGCCGAAGGTGAAGGCTCCCGTCTTCAAGAAAATGAAAAACAAATCAAGAAAAGATGGTTCAGGCATGATGAATGCAAGGTTTGTACTGGAGGAACTGGATAGACTGGATATTCTGGATGTTCTGGATATTCTGGATATTCTGGTTGTTCTGGAAATGGTGTAAATCCAGATAATCCAGTTTGCCCAGAAAATCCAGTAGATTATAACTTGTTAATTGTTAATTGTTAATTGTTAATTTGCTTTTTCGCCATGAGTGCCTTATAGACAAGCCCTGCGATACCAGCCAGAATGATCATCAGAATGACGTTGAAGTTGAAAACAAGAATCGAAAGAAAACCGATGACGGCCATGGTGATTTCAAACGGCCCCTTGAGAATTTTCTTGCCCAACTGTATGGCTGACAGCAGGATAAGCGCGCAAACGCCTGCGCGAACACCTTTGAAGACATTGATCATGGCGGGTGTGTTGAAGAAATTCGTCAGGCAGTAGGCGATGAGCAGAATGGTGACGAATGGCGGGAAGATGACGCCGAGCGTGCCTGCGATCGCTCCGGGCACGCCTGCGATTTTCGAGCCGATCAACGACGACATGTTGACGGCGATAATGCCTGGAAGCGATTGCATGATGGCGACCGTGTCGAGCATGTCGTCGTTGGTCAGCCATTTGCGTTTTTCGACGAATTCGCGGTTCATCGCAGGCAGCATGACAAGTCCGCCACCCAACGAGACGGCGGAAATACTTGCGAATACTTCAAATAGGACAAGGCATCGCTTCAGAAGCGATGCCTGCTGGATGTTTTCTTCAGAAGGCATGTGTCAGAGTTCGACTTTGGTGAGCTGCCATGGCGGAAGCGAGACGTTTTTGAAGATGGCGGGCGTCTTGACGACGGTCGTGGTCGCCTTGTCCGAACGGTTTTGCAGCGTGAGGACAAGTTTGCCGTCAACAGTATCGACCATGACGAGTTCGACATCCGGATTGGAGATGTCCAGAAGACTTCCGCTGGCGGGAAGGGTGCCGTCATGCGTCCATGTGAGATAGGCGAGCGGGGCGTTGCCGTCCGCAAGCGCGGGAATGTCGTCCGGATTGGCGGATATCGTCATGTTGATGTGCAGTTCGCCGCGTTCCGTCGGTGATTCGATGCCGGTTTCAGGCGTGCTGTATTCGTCGCAGGAATAGCGGCAGGCTTTGTCCAGAGAGTAGGTGAAGAAACCGTTCTGGTTGTCGAAACTGTAGCCGCCGTCGGCTGCGAATCCAAAGGAACCAGCCGTTGTGTTGCAGACCTTTACGTAACGTTGGCCGGGAACTTGGCCGGATTCGGCGCGTTTCGATTCGCCGCCCGTGACATCGTAGATGACGGATTCCGCCTGCGGGAAGCGAAGCTTGAGGCGGGATGAGCGGTCGTCGCGGATGACGCGTGTGTCGAATGTGAAATTCGTTTCGCCGCGACGCAGGGCGACGGTCAGTTCGATGCGCGAATGCGCGCCTTTCATTTCGACGAAAAGGATGGCTTTTTCGGGGCCGTCGGCGACGGTTTTGACGCGGGTGACGATCCAGACTTCCAGAAGGTTCTGGAGGTTGAACGAATCGGGCTCTTCCGCCATGCCGCCCCATGAGCCGAACTTGTCTTCATAGCGTGCGATGGAGATGGGTAGCGTCTTGCCGTCGGGCATGGTGACGGTCATGCCATATTCGCCTGGAACGGCTTTGAACGAGACGAGACCGTTGGAGATGGAGCAATCGTCGGCGGTGGCGGGATATTCGTCGCAAGGCGGAGCAAGTTGCGGCTCTTTGACATAACCTGCTGTATAGACGGCCCATCCGCATGCCGGAATCTTGGCGGGGAAGACAAGACGCTTCCGCCAGACGCAGCCCGGCATGGAGCGGTGTTCCGTATGGAGCTCTTGGAAGCGGACAGGCTTGCCGTCGGCATCGCGCAGTTCGACGATTTGATCCGCATGCGTGACGCCCCACAGCGGCCGATAGTCCAGCGAGACTTCAAGTTCGACGAAGCCGTTGTAGGGGCGCGGCGACGGATTGAAAACGATGTATGGAACGGCTTCCGGCATGTCGCCTTCGACGGCGGGAACTTTAACGGCGACTTTCGCGCAAAGGCGATTGACGGCTTCGAATTCGGCGCGGCGGGCCGTGTAGGCGACGCCGCCGAGCTCTTCACGCTGTTCGAAGAGAGCGCTTTCGATGGCGGAGCCTGGGATGATGTCGTGGAAGCAGTTGAACAGCATGGAACGCCATGATTCCGTGAAGTTTGGCGCAGGTGCTTTCATAAAATCGTTGATGATGCGAACACTGTTTTCCGCGCGGCGGAGCAACGTGGAACTCTTGCGGAATTCATGTTTGAAGGCGGGCACGGAAGCATAGCAGCCGCGCAGGCAGAAGTTGAGTTCGCCCGTGAAGGATTCAATTTCCAGTCCTGCCGCAAGTTCTTCTTCCAGAGCCGCGAAGAAGGCGTCGAACGTGGAGAAGCGAACTTCGACTTCGGGATGCTGTTCACGCCATGCCATGAGATCTTCTACTTGACGGGCTGTCGGGCCGCCGCCATGGTCGCCAAGGCCGAAACCCATCGCGATATTGATGCGTTTACGGTTTTTGACGCGTTCCAATGCGCCGTCGAGTTCGGGAATGACGGCTGGCCGTTCACAACCATACCAATTGGAATTGAATCGCGCGGAGAGAATGGACGAACCTCCGTATCCAATCCAACGGAAAACATCGTCTTTCAACGGGAAGAGATGATTGTTCGGACGCGTAAAGGAAAAGTATTTAAATCCCGAAGCCGCATAGATTTCCGGCATGCCCGCACTATGGCCGAACGGATCCGCCGCCCATGCGACAAGCGGTTCAATGCCAAGCTCTTGCTTGAAGTATTCGCGTCCGACGCTGAACTGACGGAGAAAATCAACGGTGTCCGGCATGTTTTGGTCCGGCTGGATCCATCCGCCGCCGACGGCGCACCAACGTCCTGCCGCCATAAGTTCTTTGATACGAGCAAATAGGCCTGAATCGGTCTTCTGAATGTGGTTGTAGATGGCGGCTTCTCCACGGTTGAACGTGAGTTCGGGGAAGCGGTCCATGAGTTTGACGATGGTGCTGCAGGTCTTGACGCCTTCGTTGAGGCCTTCATGCTGGTTCCAGAACCAGACGGGATCGAGATGGGCGTTCGGCAGGATGTGGAAGATTTTTTTCATGGCTGGAATGGTGTTGGTTAATATGTTGGAAATTTAGAAGACAAACTTAAACTATATTCGTTTTACTAGGAAAATGCAAAAAGCGAGACGGTTTTTCATGAGAGATAATTGACAGTTGGCGGCGTGGCATTATTGTTGGAGGTAACGAGGGCGTCTCGCCCTTGAAGGGGGGCAGCACCGTCGGTATCTCCGCATTGAAGAAGAAAATTCATGGTGGATTATTATAATAAGGAAAAGCAAAATGGCCGGACTGTTTCTGAACGAAGACGATTCTAATTTCTATATGTCCTTTTCAGACAAGGATATGACGCGTGAAGGGCTGGAGAAATTCATTCGCGGATACATGCGCGGGCAGGTCGGTGCGATTGTTCTGAACGCAAATGCACAACGTGCGTCATATGACAGTCATGTGATCGAACCGATTTGGAGCGGTGTGGAAAAAGACGAAGACGGCAGGCCGTCGTTCCGCGGCAAAACGCTTGGCCCGACGTTCCAATCGTGGACGACGAATGCGCGGCTTCTTCATGAACGCGGCCTGAATCCGTACAAGATTTGGCTGGAGATTATTCGAAAAGAAGGCTTGGAAGGATGGATCTCCTGTCGTATGAACGACTTGCATGGTGTCGATGACGAAAATAGCGTCATGCATGACGCCTTCTGGCGGGAGCATCCGGAATATCGCCGTGCGCCGTATTTTGGCGATTGGTTTGGACACGCGTTGGACTATGGTTTTTCCGCCGTGCGCGACTACCGCATGGCGTTGATTGAAGAATTTTTGAATCTGTTTGAATGCGACGGCATCGAACTGGACTGGCTGCGTTTTCCTGTTTGCCTGAAGCCCGGCTATGAAATCGAAGATGCGGACGCGGTGACGGATATCGTCCGCAGGACACGCAAGTTGGCGGATGCGAAAGGCGAAGAACGCCATTGCAGGATAAAGGTCGGCGTCCGTGTTCCGTCACGGCCGGACGACGCGCGGCGGCTTGGCTATGATGTGTTGGCGTGGTCTAAGGAAGGTCTGATCGATTCCGTGACGGTCAGCAACTTCTGGCCGACGACGGATTCAGACATGCCGGTGGAAGTGTGGCGCGGCTTGCTGCGGGACGGCATTGAACTGAATGCTGGGCTGGACATCAACATTGGCGCCTATCCAGGCGCGTCCATGATTCCATGCACGGCGGCGATGACGGCTGGTTTTGCGGCGGAATATCTGCATCGCGGGGCGGATCATGTGTATTTGTTCAACTACATGAACGGTTTGACCGGCATGTCCAATCCGAAGGAATTTACGGAAGTATTGGAGAAATGCGGTGAAAAGGAAAGCGTGTATGAAATGTCGCGCCGCCATGTCGTGACCTACACGACGCCACGTCCCGTCGGCGTGCCGATGGACTGCGCCTTGCCGCGCAAGCTTGGCGGTGGCTGGCAGAATTTCCGTGTAAACGTCGGTGGCGGAACGAATTGCCGCACAGGCTATGCGGTCATCGGCCTGAAAGAACCATTGGCGGATGGACAGGAGATTTCCATCAAAGCCAATGGCGCGGATTGCTTGGAGACGGATGAGACGTTCAATCTGGAAT
>JAFZIJ010000066.1 GCA_017554445.1 Victivallales bacterium | reverse complement strand
GTATTGGGGAACTTGCATTCTCCGGCTGTGGCGGGCTTATGCGCGTGATATCCCCGACAGTGTGACGAACATCGGGAATTATGCATTTGGGAGATGTGGTGGATTGACGACCATTTCCGTTGGCACTGGCAATTCCGCATACATTTCAGTTGATGGTCTTCTTCTGAATAAGGATGGAACAATCTTGATTCATGGCGTGAATGGAGATGTAACAATCCCCGACAGCGTAATGAGCATTAAGGATCGTGCATTCGAAGACTGCAACGGGCTGACAAGTGTAACAATTCCGGACAGTGTGACAAGTGTCGGAAGGGATGTGTTCGTCGGTTGTGGTGGTTCCATTTTTGACACGGAAACGATTCCTGGTGTTAAGTTGGTCGATGGGTGGGCTGTTGGTTATACCGATTCGAATTTGGGTCATTTGAATTTGAACGATGTCCGAGGAATCGGGGATTATGCGTTCTATAATTGTAATGGTTTGACAAATGTGGCTATATCTGAGGGAGTGACAAGAATCGGGCAGAATGCGTTCAAGGATTGTGCCAAACTGAATAATGTAACGTTTTATGGCGATGTTCCAAGTGGTGTAGAAGAGTCATGGATTTTCTTGTATGCAAAATTGATCCGCTATCCCAAGCGATATGCGGATTCATACGCTCAATTCGTACCCGATGAGAAATTTGGAGGCTATATCTTAAGTACTGATGAGTTTCTGAATATTGATGGGTCGGATGTTGTGCAAAGCTATGGAAGCCAATGGGTTGGTGATTATGATGTTTCGCACGATAACGAAGGTTCTATGCGGAGTGGTGGAATTGGGCATGGTGAGTCAACTTGGATTGAGACATCTGTAACGGGCGCGGTACGGGTCTCCTTCTGGTGGAAGGCGTCGAGCGAGGGATATGATGACGATGTGTTTGATTACGCCTGTCTTTCTGTAGATGGTGTTCCGCAGGGGGCGTTGGCGGAATACAAGTTACAGGGCGTTGCGATTGGCGGCAAGACAGACTGGACGAATGTCGTGTTCGATGTGACAGGGGCGGGGCCACACACGATTCGCTGGACTTATTGCAAGGATGAAGTGGATGAAGGCGATGTCGGCAACGATTGCGTTTGGTTGGACGAGGTCTCGTTTGATCCGCTTGTGTCGTTGTCTTTTGTTTTGGATGGTGGCGAAGGGAGGGTGCCGGATTGCATGGCGAAATTTGCGCAGACAAGGATTGTCTTGCCTGCGGCTAATGGGTTTGGCAAGCCGAAACACAGGTTTGTCGGATGGAGTGACGGAGAGAATACATACGCAGCGGGAGCGGAGTATATCGTGCCGGATTCCAATGTTGTGTTCTCGGCGGTGTGGGCGGCGAACACGCTTGCCGCGCCTAGGATTACAAGCGCAGACGTGCTGAACGGTGGGACGCTCACGACGGCATTTGCGACAATCCGAATCACCGCTGATGCCGGAACGGCGATTCACTATACGATGGACGGGTCGGAGCCGACGGCGGAAAGCGCTCTCTACTCAGAACCGTTCATCGCCAACGGACAGGCTGTCACGATCCGTGCTGTCGCAGTAAGGGATGATTACTTCGATAGCCCGATCGCCAAGTTCTCCTTCACGCGCAAGCCGTTCAGCGCGGCGGAATGTCTGAACATCGAGGGACGGATGGTTTCGACGGGAGAAGAGGACGCGGCATGGGTTCGAGTGTTGGATGCGGCGGCGCATGACGGAGTGGCGGCGTTGCGCAGTGGGGTGATTGGCGATGGTGGGACATCATCTGTGGAAATGACTGTCAGGGGCGCGGGAGAAATCGGCTT
>JAFZIJ010000065.1 GCA_017554445.1 Victivallales bacterium | reverse complement strand
GCTGTGTTTCGGCGGTGATGATGACGGGCGTGCATTGCGCGGCGGCTGCGGGCAGGGAGCTGTAGAGCGCCGTGCAATGGAACATCGGATTGACGAGCAGATGGATGTCCGATGGGATGAAGCCCTGCGCGGTGATGGTCGTCATCACGTTGAAAATCAAATCGCAATGACGCATGACGGCGCCTTTCGGGGCGGATGTCGTTCCAGATGTGTGCATGATGATGCTCGGGTCTTCGGGAGCGATTTCGACAGGCGTGAAGGCGTCGCCTTGTTCGAAAAGCGACTGGAACGGAATGAGTTGCGGCGTGTTTTCAACGGCGATGATTGGAAAATCTGTCCGTTCTTTTGCGGCGGTGAGGGCTTCCTTGTCCGCTTCATTCTGAACGATTAGGGCGTTTGGTTGGACGGTGTCGAAAATGGTCGCGAGAGAGTCCGCCTTGAGCCATGGGTTGACGGGCACGATGATGCCGCCGATTTTGACGAGCGCCCAATAGACGAGATAGTATTCGAGGGAGTTCGGCAGGCAGACGGCGACGGACGGTCGCGTGGTTTTCGTTGCTTTTTGCAAGCCGGCGGCGAGTTTTTGGCAAAGCGCGTCCGCTTCGGCATACGTGAGCCGTTTGTCTAAACAGACGGCGGCGAGTTGGTTCGGGGCGGTCTGGAGGGCGTGGTTCCAGAATTCACGGGTTGTTTTGAAATCGTCTGTAAGCATTTTTCAGATGTGGTTAGATTATGAAAAACGAATGGTTTGTGCGTGCATTTAGGGGATTTTGCCCAAAATTGCATTATATTTATTGTCAGGAGATAAATATATGCCAGAATCGTCAAAAAACATAGCGCAAAACAAAAAAGCGCGTCATGATTATGCCGTTCTTGAAAGTTTTGAGGCGGGAATCGAGCTGACGGGCACGGAAGTGAAGTCGTGTCGTGCGGGCGGTGTGTCGCTCGTGGATTCGTATGCGATCGTGCGCAACGGCGAGGTGATCCTGCTGGGGACGCACATTGCGCCGTATGCGTTCGGTAACCGCGAAAACCATGAGGCCCGTCGGGACCGCCGTCTGCTGATGCACAAGCGTGAGATCGGCCGATTGAAGAAAAGCGTGGAGCAGAAGGGGTTGACGCTGATTCCTTTGGCGTTCTATTTCAATTCAAAAGGCCGCGTGAAGGTGAGCCTTGGTATCTGCCGCGGCAAGAACGCGGGCGACAAGCGGGAGTCGTTGAAGGAACGGGAGGACAAACGCGATATGGAAAGAATGCGTCGATCCGCGTCTGGAAGACGCGGGTAACCGCCCTGGGGGCGGTGCTTATGGCTTATGGCTTATGGCTCATGGTTTATGGCTTGAATCCCTTGAATCTCTTTATTTGACTATAAGTTGAGAAATGCTAGTTTCTGATTTTGATTACAATTTGCCGGAGGAACTGATTGCGCAGCATCCGACGGAACGGCGCGAAATGTCGCGCATGCTGGCGGTGGATCGCGTCAGCGGGAAATATGAGCTGAAAGGGTTTACGGATTTCCAGAGCTATCTGCGGCCGGGCGACTGTCTTGTTTTGAACGATACGAAGGTCATTCCCGCGCGGTTGTGGGGGCATCGGGCCGGTTCGGGCGGACGTGTGCAAGCCTTTATGCTGGAAGAGAATAAGGACAAGACATGGAAGGCGTTGCTGCGGCCTGGACGGCGTCTTTCGCCGGGCTCGCGTGTGGAATTGGACGGCGACGACTGCGGCGGTTTCGTGGTCGTCAGCAAGAACGAACTGGACGGCACGTATAACCTTGCGTTTGATGAAAAGGATGTGCTGTCGGTCATGGAAAAGCATGGGAAGATTCCGCTTCCGCCATACATCAACCGTAATCCGGAAGATGCTGATTTTGAACGATATCAAACGGTTTATGCGATGCATCCGGGGGCGGTGGCGGCACCGACGGCGGGGCTGCATTTCACGCCTGAGATTCTGAAGCAGATCGAGCAGTCGGGCGTGAAAATCGTGAAATTGACGTTGCACGTCGGCGCGGGAACGTTCAAGCCTGTTTCCGTTGAACGCGTCGAAGACCATGTCATGCATGAGGAGGCGTTCATTCTGTCGCCCGAAAGCGCAGCGACGATCAACAAGACGCATGACGACGGACATCGCGTGTTCTGCGTCGGTACAACGACGGTTCGCGTGTTGGAAACTTGCGCGGATGACGCGAAGCCAGGCCATGTGATTCCGCAGGAAGGCCGTACGAAGATTTTCCTCTATCCTCCTAAGACGCCGAAAGTTGTGGATTGCCTGCTGACGAATTTCCATCTGCCGAAATCGACGTTGCTCATGCTGGTCTGCACGTTCTGCGATTACGACCATGTGATGGCCGCATACAAGTTCGCCGTGGAGCAGAGGCTGCGTTTCTTCAGCTATGGCGACTGCATGTTGCTACATAAAGATTGACGGTGGCGAAATTGAACAACGGACGAAAAAAAGTCGGAGTGAGCGCATGCCTGTTGGGGGAGGCGTGCCGTTATGACGGTCGGTCGAAGCCATGCGCGATGGTTCACGATGTGCTTTCCCAATTGGTGGATTTTGTTCCAATCTGTCCAGAATGCGAATGTGGATTGGGTTGTCCGCGCGTCGCGATGGATTTGTATTGCGACGATGGTAGCGATGAAATCCGCATGACGGCTAAGGACGGCATGGAACATGCGCCGCAAATGCGCGAATGGATTGTGCGGAAGTTGCCTGAACTGAAGGATTTGGCTGGTTTTGTACTGAAGGCGCGAAGCCCGAGCTGTGGTCTTGGCGACGCAAAATTGAATGGCGGGTCGGAATGCACGGATGGTTTGTTCGCGGCGGCGTTGCGTCGGGCGTATCCGCTGATGGTTCTACGGAATGAAGAGGCGTTTGTAACGGAAGCGGACTGCGCGTCGTATGTTAAAGAATTGGAAGATGTTGCGTTGTTGCAACGCGTGGAGGCGTGTGTTCGCGATTTGCTGGCGAACAGTCCCGCCTGCCATGATTGGGATCATACGCTTCGTGTGTGGAACAACGCGAAACGGATCGTCGCAATGACAAAGGCCACCCAGCCGGATGTGCCGTTGGACGAGACATTGGTTTCCGTTGCGGCGTTGATGCACGATATCGGTCGTCCGCAGGAATTGGCGGATCAAGGCAAGACGAACCATGCCGTCTATGGCGCGGAATTGTGTCTGAAGCTGTTGCCAGAATTGGGCATCGATGACACAAGTTATTGCGCGAGAGTGGCGGACTGCATTCGGTCGCATCGTTTTCGCAAACGGGAGGGCAATGCGGAGCCGGCCAGCCTGGAGGCGAAAATCGTCTATGACGCGGACAAATTGGACAGCATCGGCGCGATTGGCATCGGTCGGTCGTTCCATTTCGCGGGGCGGACGGGAGCGCGCGTCCACAACAGGGCGGAGGAAGCATTGGCGTCCGACAGCTACAGCCGCGAAGACAGCGCTTACCGCGAATATCTGGTGAAATTACGCAAAATCCGTGAGCGGATGCTCACGGATGCGGGACGACAGCTTGCCGAAAAGCGGCATGCGTTCATGGTGGCTTTTTTTGATGAATTGAATTCTGAATGCTTTGATAGCTAAAAGCCTAAAGCTTAAAGCTTAAAGCAAATGCAGAGATTTTAACACAGAGGCACAGAGGCACAGAGATTTTAACACAGAGGCACAGAGGCACAGAGATTTTAACACAGAGTCACAGAGACGCAGAGTTTTTAACGCAGAGGCACAGAGACACAGAGATTTTAACACAGAGATGCAGAAGACGCAAGAAGCTTGTATTTGCTTTTAGCTTTAGGCTTTAAGCTTTAAGCTACTGTTGGTTGTCCGGCAGCTGGTTGACAAGTTTCGTCAAATCGTCGAACTTGAAGTCCACGTCCAAAACGGCGACGATGTTGCCTTTGTTGTCTCGAATCGGTTCGGCGAACGTCATGATGAGGCGGTTTGTGAAACGCGAGAAGAACAGGTCGGACCAGTAGGCCTCACCCGTATTGATGACGTTGCGGAACCATTCCTTCTCCTTGAAATCGACGTCGAAAAGCGGACGGAAGAGCCCTTTGTCGCCGCGCTGCGTATGAACTTGTGTGAGCTGTTTGCCGTCGCGGTTCGTGATGGCGACGAACTGGATGGACGGTTCGTTGCGGACGGTTTCGCTGATGAATTTCTCCATGATCTTCGGGTCGAGCGTAAGAATTTCCTTTGCATGGCAAAGTTTGGCGGCGAGTTTCTTGCCGATTTCGACAGCGGCCTTCTTAACCTTCTGGAAATCAGACTCGAACATGGATGGAACATGGTGTTTCGCCTGCGCGATCATTTCGTCGGAGGAGATACTGGACGTACGGCCTTGCGCATACTGCTCCATGACCCAGTCATAGATGTTGCGGACGCCCGGATGGCGTTTGTTGAGCGGCTCATGGTCCATGTTGTGCTCTTTCAGATAGTCGTTGAGCCACTGCGTGATGCCGGCGACGCCGGATTTGTCCGTCACCATGACTTTGATTGGGCGGTTGAGGATCTTCTGCGTGTCGAAAATATTGTAGATTTCCGGATTCTTGAGGATGCCGTCCGCATGGATGCCCGCGCGGGTCGTGTTGCATTCGGCGCCGACGAACGGGTAGTTCTCTGGAATTTCGGCCTTAATGACTTCACGGTAATAGTTTGCGATTTCCGTGATGACAGTCGTGTCAATGCCGTTGGCGCGTCCTTTTAGGCCGATGTATTCGATGATGGCGCCTTCAAGCGGCGGATTGCCTGTGCGTTCGCCGAAACCGATGAGGGAGGCGTTCAACGATGAGATGCCGTGCAACCATGCCGTGACGGCGTTGATGTGGACTTTATGGAAGTCGTTATGTCCATGCCACTCAAGCTGTTGTGACGGAACACCAAGCTCTTTGTTGAAGGCTTGGGCGAGCTTCGGGACGCTGCGCGGCAGGACGGCTCCAGGGAAGGTGAGGCCGTAACCCATCGTGTCGCAGAGACGGATTTTGATGGGAATGCCAGACTGCTGCGACAGCTTCATGAGTTCTTCCGCGAAGGGGAGGACGAAGCCGTAGATGTCCGCGCGGGTGATGTCTTCAAAATGGCAGCGCGGGATGATGCCGTTGGAGAGGGCCTCCTTCACAGTGCCCAGATAGTCATCCATGACTTTTCGACGTGTCTTCTTGAGTTTCAAGAAGATATGATAGTCGGAGACGGAAGTGAGGATGCCGGTTTCCTTCAGACCGAGCGTCTTGACGATGCGGAAATCGTCCGCATTGGCGCGAATCCAGCCCGTGATTTCCGGATATTGGTGGCCGAGGGCCATGCAGCCTTCGATGGCTTCGCGATCCTTTTTACTGTAAACGAAATATTCGCACTGGCGGATGACGCCGTTGGGGCCGCCGAGCTTGTGCATCAAATCATACAGATGGACGATGTGTTCGGGCGTGTATGGCGGACGGGCCTGCTGGCCATCGCGGAACGTCGTGTCCGTAATCCAGATTTCACTGGCGGGGCTGGGCGTGACGTATTTGTCTTCGAACAGGATACGCGGTACGTCCGAATACGGGAACTGTTCACGCATGAGATTCGGATGTTTGACTTCCTCCAGCTCATAGCGGTGTTTTTTCTGTATAAGGGGCGTGAATTTCAGCATGGTGGTATCCTGTGTCGTGTAATCGATGAATACAGCGTGATTGCGCTGTTGAACTTTTGTTTAATATAACATCTGAAGGCAAAAAGTCGAATCAGCGGACATGAAATTGACGAAAACAGCCCAGTTTTGTCAATTTCATGTTCGAAAGAAGTGGTTTTTATTGTTGAAGTTTGAAGATTGTGATTCAGGAAGGTCACGAAGGCTTCCTGCCTTCGCCCGACGGCGAGGATGCCGCCGACACACCAGAAAAAGAAATGCTTTTGCAAAATGGAACAAACAATGTTCATGAATGTCTATGAGAAAACAATAGAGAGTGGTCAGTGATTAAATTTTATTAAATAATAGTATTAAGGAAAAGAAAAAATGAGTACGGATGTTCGAGAAATCACCGAGCAGGTGAAAAAAGAATCAGCGACGTTGGAACGCGTGAAGATGGAAATCGGGCGCGTGATCGTCGGGCAGGACGAACTGGTCAGCCGTTTATTGTTGGCGTTGCTCTGCAACAACCATGTGCTGATTGAAGGCGTGCCCGGCTTGGCGAAGACGTTGACGGTGACGAGCCTCGCGCAATGCCTGCAGGCGAGTTTCCATCGAATTCAGTTCACGCCGGATCTGCTGCCGGCGGATGTCATCGGAACGATGATCTACAATCCGAAAACAGGCGATTTCACGACAAAGAAAGGCCCGATTTTCGCGAATATCGTGCTTGCGGATGAAATCAACCGTGCGCCCGCGAAAGTGCAGAGCGCGTTGTTGGAAGCGATGCAGGAACGGCAGGTGACCGTCGGCGACAGCACGTTCAAATTGGACGATCCGTTCATGGTTTTGGCGACGCAGAATCCTGTCGAACAGGAAGGCACATATGCGTTGCCTGAGGCACAAGTCGATCGTTTCATGTTCAAATTGAAGGTGGATTATCCGAACAAGGCGGATGAATTGAAGATTTTGAACCGCATGGCGTCCATCACGCCGCAGACGCAGGTGGAGCCTGTGCTGACGACGGATGATGTGAAGCGTCTGCGCCAATTGGCGGACGTCATCTACATGGAAGAGAAAATCGGTGAGTACATCGTGGATCTTGTTGATGCGACGCGACATCCGGAAGCCTATGGTCTGGATTCGCTGAAGGAGCTCATCCGCTATGGCGCGTCGCCGCGTGCGACGGTCCTGATGGCGATGGCCGCGAAAGGCCAGGCCATGATCGAAGGGCGCGGATATGTGACGCCGAACGACGTGAAAACGGTCGCTCCCGACATTTTGCGCCACCGTGTCATCGTCACCTACGAGGCCGAAGCGGAGGAGAAGAGCTCCGAAGAGATTGTCCGCACGGTTCTCAATGAAATCAAGGTGCCGTAATTCGTCTGGAGGCGTACGATGACTCCGAAAGAGTTGGCCAAAAAGGTCCGTTACATCCAGATCCAGACGAATCGTGCCGTGAACGATGTCCTTGCGGGCGAATATCTTAGCGCATTCAAAGGTGCGGGTATGGAGTTCGAGGAAGTCCGCGAATACCAGCCCGGAGACGAAGTTCGTTCGATCGACTGGAATGTGACGGCGCGGCAGGGCAGGCCGTATGTGAAACGTTTCCATGAAGAACGTGAACTGACGGTCATGTTCGCCGTCGATATGTCTGGTTCGGGGCAGTTCGGCTCGACGAATCAGACGAAAAATGAACTGTCGGCGGAGCTGTGCGCGTTGCTGTCGTTTTCGGCAGTGAAGAGCAACGACAAGGTCGGCATGCTGCTGTTCACGGACAAGATCGAGCGGTTCATTCCGCCAGCGAAAGGTGTGTCCCACGCATTGCGGCTGATTCGCGAAGTGCTTGCGTATCAACCAGAAGGGACTGGAACGGACATCACGGCGGCGTTGGATTATCTGGGCCGTGTCATTCGGAAAAAATGCGTTGTGTTTTTGATTTCGGACTTCCAGGGGGAAGGCTTCAAAAAGCAATTGGGCGTGCTGTCGAAACGGCATGATGTGATTGCCGTGTCGGTCGGCGACAAACTGGAATTGTCGTTGCCGGACATCGGTCTTTTGGAATTGGAGGATTTGGAGACGGGCGAATTGTCGACGATCGATACGGGCAGTAAATCCGTCCGTCGCGCGTATTCGCTTTTGGGGGCGGAGCGGTCTCGTCAATTGCAAGCGATGTTCCGTTCGCTTGACGTTGACCAGATTGATTTGCAGACGGGCGACGACTACGCGAAGAAGCTTGTACGCTTCTTCCGCAGCCGTGAACGGAGGCATCGTTAAGAGATTGACATATGTTGAAACAAATGACATTATCCATATTGATGCTGTTGCTGCTGGCGGGTTGCCGGCAGGCGACGAAGGCGCCGTCGGTCGAGCCGTTGGTGAAAGAAAAGGCAGATGGCAATGTGACGGTTCGGCTGATTGTGGAGAATCCGGATGTGACGTTGGACGACGATGTCGTTTTGCGCGTCGAAGCGGAATGTCCGGAAGGCGTCAATGTGGAACTACCTGATTTGAAGCATGATGTGTTCGATGTGTTTGAATTGGACGCTTCAAAATCCATGGAACGTAAACTGACGGCGCAGAGCACGATGTTGTTCAGTCGTGTGTATGGCTTGGAGCCGTTGGAGAAAGGCGAAGCAAAAATCGATTCTTTTATTATTAAGGTAACAGAAAATGGCGAGACGCGTGAAATCGAGACGCCGGAAATCTCACTGACAATCAAGCCCGGAGAAGAATTGGGCGAAGGGCTGGCGGAGGATGAATTGGAGCTGATGGCGATTCGTTCGCCGTGGCAGAAAGGCTGGATTTTATGGAGTGCAGGGGGCGTGGTTGTTTTGGCGATTGCGAGTCTTCTCGTCTGGCGGCATCGCAGTCGCGAAAAGGCGGTGGCGGAAGTACGGAAGTCTCCGTTGGAGACGGCGTTGGCCGCGTTGGATCAGTTGGAGAAAGACGATTTGGTCGCAAAGGGCGAATTGAAAGAGTATTATGGCCGTGTGTCGTCGATTCTGCGCGAATACGTGGAAGGGCGGTATGGCCTGCAGGCTCCTGAACGGACGACGGAGGAGTTCATGGAGGATTTGCGGCGCGATTCAGGAACGTTGAGCAAAGAGCAGAAGTCATTGCTGGAGAAGTTCTTGATGCACTGCGATTTGGTAAAATTCGCAAAATTCGAGCCGTCGGCGGACGAAGTCCGCGCGACGTTTGAATCATGCAAGGATTTTTTCGTGGCGGCTTGAGACAAGGTTAATGAGTAATGAGTAATGAGTAATGAGTAATGCTTAATGCTTAATGCTTAACATGGAGTGATAAATGAAACAGTTTCAGATAGTTGCAGGCTTGTTTCTGATGATGGCGATGGCCGTCATGGGCGGCGTGCCGTCGAAGCCAGCTGAGTTCAACTGTGTATTCGACTACGGTAACATGCTTCAGTCGGACGAAGCGCAGCTGATACGGATCGCAGGCAACTACATCCGCGCGAAAAGCAAGGCGGAACTGGTCGTCGTCACCGTCGAAAGTCTTGACGGAATGGTTCTGGAAGACTATGCGCATGAACTATTTAACACATGGGGCATCGGTGACAAGGAATTGAACAACGGCGTCCTGCTGCTCGTCAACAAGGAGACGACGCTGGCTGGAACGTCAGGCCGTGTGAGAATCGAAGTCGGTTACGGTCTGGAAGGTGCTCTGCCGGACAGCGTTTGCGGGCGGATTCTCGACGAAAAGACATTGCCTGCGTGGGACAAGAAGGAATATGGGCGTGGGATTGTCGATGGTTATATGGAGCTTGTGCGCAGGACGGCGATGGAATATACGCTGGACATGCCGCAGGAACTGATGGAAGCTTGCGGCATGGAGCCGTTGTGGTGCGAAGTCGTCAAACGGCCTGATGATGCGGCGTATGTGGTTGATATCGCGAACGTTCTGAATGATGAGCAAAAGCAGGCGATGGAGGCGATTTGCACGGAGATGCAATCGTTGGCGAACGTTCAGTTCTATATCGTGGCGGTTGATTGCGGCGGTGAGGATTTGAAAATGTATGCTCGATCATTGATTCGCGCGTGGGGGCTGCTGACGGATGAGAAGACAGACATGGCACTGTTGTTATTCGATACGGGCCGCACAAGTGAGGATAAGCCAGAAAACGCGATGGTGCTGACGGGTAGCAAGTCGATACAAAAGAACTACACCGTGATGAATGCAGTGTATTCATCGGCTTCTACGTATATCGGAAGCCGTTGGCGGAAAAAGCTATACGGAGATTGTCTCTACCGAGTTTATCTTCATACGGCAGAACTTCTTGGGAACGCGTTTGAATTGAATCTGAGCAAGGAGAACAAGGCGTTTTTCTCCGAAATCCATCCTTGGTATGAGAAGGTTCTGGGCGGAATTCTCGGTTTATTGTGTTGTCTTGGGATACCGTTTTTGGTAATACGGCATATTATGGACTTATTCAGTGGGTTTGGAGGCGGAGGTAGTTCCAGCGGATATTCCAGCGGCAGCTCCAGAAGTTATTCCAGCCACAGTTCCGGTGGTGGCGGCGGCGGCTTCGGCGGTGGCCGTTCGGGCGGTGGCGGCGCATCGCGGTAGTGGAAAGTGGCGCGCGCGTCTCGCCTGCGCCAACCAACGGCGGTACGCCGATGGTTTCATGAGTTTATTCGGTAAGTTATTCATATAAAGGACTATGTTACGATTTGAATCTCCATGGTGGTTTTTGGCACTGATCGTGCCCGTCTGCTTGTGGGCGTGGCGCTGGTGGCGCCGTCGCCGCAAGGCGGGTGTGCGTTTTTCGTCGGTGTCGAATGCGAAACAGGCGGGGCGTTCGTGGCGGCAGCGTCTGCAATGGTTGCCGACGGCGCTTGGCGATGTCGCATTGATTCTGTTGGTGTTCTGTTTGGCGCGGCCGCAGGCGGGCAATGAACGCGTTCATGACATCAGCGAAGGCATTGCGATTGAGATGATTGTGGACCGTTCGGGCTCCATGGGGCAGGAACTGCAGTATGAAGGAAAAGAGATGACGCGTCTGGAGGTTGTGAAAGACGTTTTCCAGCGGTTCGTCTATGGCGACGGGAAGAGTCTGGATGGCCGTCCGAACGATTTGATCGGCATCATTTCGTTTGCGCGATATGCGGAGACGGCATGTCCTTTGACGTTGAGCCAGAAGGTGTTGAAGACGCTGGTCGATAAAATCGATTTGGCGCGGGACCAGTCGGAAGACGGTACGGCCATCGGCGAAGCGTTGGCGTTGGGCATTGCGCGACTGCATACGGCGGATGAGACGCTCGCGAAACAGCTGAAGAAACAGAAGACGGACTACCACATCAAAAGCAAAGTCATCATCCTGCTGACGGACGGTGAAAACAATGTGGGGCGGAAGGTGGAATCCGTGATCGATCTGGCGGTCAAATGCGGCGTACGCGTGCATGTCATCGGCGTGAGCGGCAACGGCATGATGGTCGTTCAAACGCCGTTCGGGCAGAAGAAACTGCCTGTTCGACAGCCGCAACTGGACACGCGGGAACTGGAGGCGCTCGCGTCGAAGACGGGCGGCACGTTCCAGATGGCCACGTCTGCGGAGCGTCTGCTGGAAATCTACGCCGATATCGACAAGATGGAGCGGACGCAGATTGAAAGCATTCGGTTTGTGGATTATAAGGAGTTGTTCCAGCCATTGGCACTGACGGCGCTCGGGCTGGTTGTGTTGAAATTGCTGTTGGAGGCGAGTTTGTTCAGAAGGCTGCCTTAATAGCGCAAGGCGGAGCTTGCGCATCATCATGCTGTGGAGCTTGCGCATCATCATGCTCATAGCACAGGGTGGAACCTGTGCATCATCATGCTAAAGAAGGTTTTATATGCACGGAATTTGGCAATCTATTGAAATGCTGCATCTGCTGTGGCTGCTGCCGTTTCTGTTGGCCGTTTTTGTGATGGACGGTCAGCGGAGGAAGGCGCTACTCAGTCGATTGACGGTGGTTCCCGAATTGTTGGCGAGGATGACGGAAAGCGTCAATCTGGCGGCGCGACGTTGGAAGAAAGCATTGGCGCTGTTGGGCTTGGCGTTTTTGATTGTTGGTTTGGCAAGACCGTCTTGGAATCCGACGCGGCGCGATTTGCGCCGTCGTGGCCGCGATGTCGTGTTCGTTTTGGACGTTTCGAAAAGCATGCTGGCGGACGATTTGAAACCGAGCCGTCTGGAACGCGCGAAACTGGCCATTGAAGACTGCCTGGACGTCATGGACGGCGACCGCGCAGCCTTGGTTGTGTTCGCGGGAACAGCCGTCGTAAAATGCCCGCTGACGATGGATTACGGTTTCTTCCGGATGATGTTGGACGATGTCGATGTGAACAGTGTTTCGCGCGGTGGCACGATGATCGGCGATGCATTGCGGAAAGTCATGGATGATGCGTTCGACGATCAGGAGAAGCAGTTCAAGGATGTCGTCTTGATCACGGATGGCGAAGATCAAGGCAGTTTTCCTGTCGAAGCGGCGGAAAAATTGGCGGAGCGCGGGATGCGGCTGATCGCAGTTGGTTTGGGCGACGAATCGGCTGGCACGAGCATCATGGCTCCCGATGAAGACGGCCGCCGTCATATCGTGAAATACAAAGGCGAAGTCGTCCGAAGCAAATTGGACAGCGAGACGTTGCGGCAGATGGTCGCCAAAACACGTGATGGCAGATATTTGCCGGTGGCGACGAGCGACTTTGATTTGGGCGGCGTCTATATGTCGTTGATAGCGGGCGAGGAGAAACGCGATTTGGAGGAGAAGTCGGTGGAGATCTATGAAGAGAAGTTCCAAATCTTTCTTGGCGCGGCATTTGTGCTGTTGGCAGGCGCGGAGTTGATAGGGGATAGGAGACGGAAATGAATATGCGTCACTGGTCAATGAAATGGATGATGGCGATTTTGACGGCGACGATGGTCGCCGCCGCGCAGGATTTGTCGTTTGAAGGACTGCTGAAAGACGGCGTAAAATCCTATAAAAACGGAGATTATAAGACTGCGGCAGAGAAATTCGAAGATGCGGGAAAATTGCAGCCTGATGATGCGCGGGTGAAGTACAATGAAGCGTTGTCGCGCTATATGAACAAAGAATATGAAAAGGCCTGCGAGGGTTTTCAAACGGCGAAGGATAAAGGATTCGCTGAAGATGACACGTTCAAGGCGGCATGCGATTTGGCCATGGGAAACTGCTATTATCAGGATTGTCTTCAGAAGAAAACGGAAGCCACAGACAAACAGCCGCAGGAGGCTGTCAAACAGTTGACGGAAGCAAAGGATTCATGTGAGAAAAGTATTGATTCTTATAAGGATGCGATACGCTCATCACGGAAGCAGAAAAATGCGAAGGATAATCTGAAGACAGCTCGTCAGCAGCGGAAGGAACTTGTAAAGACATTGCGGAAATTGGAGGAGGAACTGAAGCAACAGCCGCAACAGCAGCAAGGCGACCAGAAGCAGGACGGTGAAAAACAAGACGGCCAGCAGCAACAGCAAGATGGTCAGAAACAAGACGGCCAGAAACAAGACGGCCAGAGACAAGACGGTGAACAACAACAGCAACAGCAAGACGAACAACAACAACAACAGCAAGGAGAACAGCAGCAGAAGGATGCAGGCGAGCAGTTGGAAGAGTTGGCGAAACGGCAATCGCAGGAGGCTGAGAAGAACGAACAAGGCCAGCAGAATCAACAACAGGCCGCCGACGAACAGAAGAAGCTGAGCGACGAAACGGAGCAGACCCGTCAGGCGATGGAGCAACAACGGAAGGAATCTGAAAAGCAGGATGGTCAGTCGTCTGAAAAATCTGAAGCGGAAAAGAAGCTTGAAGAGGCTCAAGATGCCCAGAAGAAGGCGGAAGAGTCTCTGGAAAAAGGAGATATGAAATCCGCTTCGGAAGCTCAGAAGGAGGCTGCCGAGAAGTTGGATGAAGCCAGAAAGGCAATGTCCGAAGGGGAGAAAAAGGAAGAAGAGGAACAAAAACAAGATCAACAGCAGCAAGAGCAGCCGCAGCAGGATGAAAGCGAAGAGCAGATGTCCGAAACGGAAAACGAAATTGAAGATATTTTGAACCAAGAGCGCAACAATCAGCGGCGTCGGTTGAAACTCTTACGTGTAAAGCCTGTCGAAAGAGATTGGTAATCTCCGTTTCGTTCACGAAACGGAGAGGCTTAAGGCTTATGGCCTATGGCTTATGGCTGGTGGTAAGTTGTAAGTTGTTAGTGGTTAGCAGAAGTTGAAAATGAAAAAGGTATTTTTTTTACTTTTAATATGTTTAGGTGTCACGGGGTGGGCGCAGTTTAATTTCCAGTTTGGCGGGGGTGTACCACAACGGCAGGAGCCCATTCGGCTCGGCATTGATTCGCAGGATATCTTTCTCGGCGAGACGGTGACATTCCAGATCCAAGTTTCCGTGGATGAAGCCTCAAACGACAAAGTCGTCATACCGGACTTCCCTGAATCGCAGGACTATACGGTTGTAGCACAGCCGCCAGCGACAGGCACGAGCTCCTTTACATCCATCGTCAATGGCAAGCGAACAGAAAGTCGCACGACGAACACGACATATTCGTATCAAATCACGCCGAAGCGGATCGGACAGGTGACGTTGCCGTCGATGACCATTAAAATCGGCAGCAAGACATATCGTACGCAAGAGGTTCCGATTACGGTACGCAAGGCGGAGAAACTGGATGATTTGAAAGTGACGATGACGGTGTCGAATCCGTCGTGCTATGTGGGCGAATCCGTCATGCTGAATTGGCGTTGGGAGATTGCGCGCGATGTGAAGGACTTCCAGTTTTCACTGCCCGTTCTGGAAATGGACGCGTTTTCGTATCCGGAAATCGAACCGAAAATCGACCAGTCCCGCCGCAATGAATATCTGTGGATTCCATTGGCGTCTGGAAACAGGTTGCTTGGGCATAAGCGTTCCGGGCCTGGCGGCAGCACCATCATTGAATTTTCGCAGCCGATGGTGACAAAGCGGGCGGGCGAGTTCGAATTGCCGTCATCAGTCGTCATCTGTGCGGTTTATGATGAACGGGCAGGGCGTCAGCAGCGCCGTCGTGGCGGCTGGCCGTTTGACGATGATGATTTTCCGTCATTTTTCGGCCCTGCGCGTCCGACGCGTCGCGTCAGCGTGCAGTCGGATCCCGTGAAATTCACGGTGAAGGAACTTCCTACTGCGGGGCGACCGAAGAGTTTCAGCGGAATCGTTGGAAAATGTTCATTGATGACGATGGCGGATCCGTTGGAAGTCAGCGTCGGCGATCCGATTCAGCTGACGTTGCAGTTGAGCGGGCCTGCGTATTTGGAGACGGTGAAACTGCCGTCGCTGACTGGACAGGAAGATTTGGCCTCCCGCTTCAAGATTTCCGGGGAGGACGATCCGGGCGTCGTGGAAGGCGATGTGAAAAAGTTCACTCGGATTCTGCGGGCGAACGACGCGAACGTGAAGGAGATTCCTGCGATTGAAATCAGTTATTTCGATTCGGAAACAGGCAAGTATGAAATCGCGCGAAGCCCTGCGATTCCATTGCAAGTTCAAGCAGCCAAACAAGTTACGGCTCAGGATGCGGAAGGCCTCCGCGTAGGGGGAGCCGTGGCGGCGGCTCCAAAAATGGAATCCGAAGTGAAAGTTCGCGAAGGCGGTTTGGTGAATAATTATTCCGCCCGCGAATTGCTTGTGAACGAACGGCTGAAGACGAAGAGTCTTCTGAAGTCGCCGCTTGGTCTTGCCGTGGTGGCGGGCATGCCGTTGATTTATCTTATCGTGTTGGGAATCGGCTGGTTGCGGAGCGCTGGACTGTCCGATCCGGCCGCGGCGGCGAGCCGCCGCGCAGGCGGTCGTTGCATGAACATGATCGACGCGGCGGAGAAGTCCAACGATGCGTTGTCCGGCGTGTTGGATGCTCTACGGCAATATCTTGGAGCAAAATTGCACATGACGGGTGATGCGTTGACGTTCGGCGACGTGCAGGAGCCGCTGAAGTCGCGCGGTGTCGGCGACGAGTTGTTGGATGAACTGAAGGATTTGTTCGCGCGTTGCGAGGAGAGCCGTTATGCGGGCGGCGGCAGTCTGGACGGCGCGACGGCGTGCCGCCGCGCCCGTGAATTAGTGAAGAAGCTTGAAAACTTGAAGCTAAAACCTTGAAAATATCTGTCCCTTTTGTCCTTTTCGTCCCTTTAGTCACTTTTTTAGCATATGAAAAAAACAATCATTTTCTTTATAATTTTTTGTCTGGCGTTCATATTAGTTTATGGGCAGGACGTGTCGTTGGAGGAAAGCGAGCGGAGCCGTCTCTGCCAGGAGGCGGAGCAGTATTTCACGGAAGGATTGGAACTGTCGCGCGACGGCAAAAAGACGGAGGCCGCGGAGGCGTTGGACAAGGCGGCGGCGCGATATGAACGCGCCGCGTCCGACAAGACGTTCGCGAACGGCAAATTGTTCTATAATCTTGGAAATGTGTATTTTCTGAATGACGATCTTGGCCGGGCGATTCTGAATTACCGCCGTGCGGAACGGTATCTGCCGTTCGACAAGAAATTGCAGGACAACATGGCGTTCGCACGGTCGCGCCGCGTCGATGTCATTGAAGAGCATGAGCAAAAACGTGTCATGAAAACGTTGTTTTTCTTGCATTACGACTTGCCGTTGGTGTGGCGCGAGGGGATATTATTAATATGTGTCGCGTTGTTCTGGGCGGCGATGATTGCATTGCGGTGGCGGAAGGACGGCTGGCTGCGATGGCTGGCGGGACTGTCGTGCATCGTGGCGTTGGCGTTGGGCGTGTCCGTCTGGCTGTCGTACCGCGAAATGCGTCAGCCGTCGGCGGTGATTGTCGCGAAGCAAGTGGACGCCCGGAAGGGCGGTAGCGAAGCCTACGACAAGAGCTTCGAAAAACCGTTGCATGCGGGCACGGAAGTGACGCTGACGGATGACAACGGCGGCTGGGTGGAAGTTCGTCTCGGCAACGGCGAGACGGGATGGCTGCCGAAGGATGCCGTGGGTATTGTGGAATAAGCTAAAAGCTTAAAACTGAAGGCTTAAAGCAAATGCAACAAGGCAATAAACGACGGCCCGGCGTTTGGGGATAAATGGAAAATAATTGGAGAAGAAGATGAAATCATTGGATTCATACAGTGCGTTTTTTCCGGGCTGTCTGATGTTCGGGAGCGGTTCGCGGAAAGAAGTGCCCGGATTGTTCGACAAGCTGTGCGGCCGCGGTTGCCGCGTGTTCGGCGTGTTTTCGAACAGCGTTTTGCAAAGCGTTCGCGGACGTGAGCTGAAGGATTTGATGAGCGGCCGTCTGGTCGGTTACTATTCGTCTGTTCCGCATGATCCGCCCGTGGAATACGTTGATGAAATCATCGCGCGGATCCGGAAGGCGGATGCGAACGCCGTGCTGGCGGTCGGCGGCGGCAGCGTGATGGATTCCGCGAAAACGGCAGCGTTGCTGACATGCGGCGAAGGCTCCACAAGCGACTATCTGATGGGAAAACTGGCGGTTCCGACGCGGAGCCTGCCATTGATCGCGCTTCCAAGCACAGCCGGAACGGGCGCGGAAATGACGAAAAACGCCGTTCTGACGGATCATCAGAACAACGTGAAGAAGTCGCTGCGCTCGCCGCAGATGATTCCAAAAGCGGCGGTTGTCGATCCGGAACTCACGTTGGGACTGCCATTTGCGGTGACGCGTGACAGCGGGCTGGATGCGTTGACGCAGGCCATCGAGTCCTGCGTGTCCACTGGCGCGACGCGTCTGACGCGTGCGATGGCGCGGGAGGCCGTCCTCCTGCTGATGACGTATTTGGAGAAGGCTTGCCGTGAAGGCGACAATCTGGAAT
>JAFZIJ010000064.1 GCA_017554445.1 Victivallales bacterium | reverse complement strand
GTCGTCAAATATGGGATCGCCGTCTTCGTCGTATTGGACTTTTTGGGAGTCATCTTTTTTCTGGTATCTTGTCCAAATGCGTCTTCCACCGGACGATAGACTGATGGTTTCAACAGGAATTCCGTTTGCAAAATCAATGCCGTGTCTGACATAATATGCCGGAGACGTGCATGATGTGAGCAAGACAAGGGACAGCAGAAGGCAGATGATGATGCAATAACAAGACTTTCTCATGTTGTTTCTCCATCTAAACTTGTTTAAAAGAATAGTTATAATGTAAAAAAAACAAATGATATGAATGTCAAATGATAATATAGGCACTTGATTGTGTTTTACAAACAAATTTTTTAAGCCAAAGTCAAATGGATTTTGAAAAATCATGGTCTTTTAGTTGATTTCGGGGGGAAGCGGATGACATTATAATAAGGGTAAATCTTTTCATTGTGAGAAAGATCGTTAGGACAGATTATGAAAACACTACTTCACATATTCTTCCTGCCGTTGATGGCGGGGCTGTTGTTCAGCTGTAAGTCATTGCCGCCGAGTGTTCAGACGACGATTCCAAGCACGAAGTACATCGATAAATACGGTGGCCTCTGGATGGACATGACGTCTGGCGAGTTCAATAAACGCGGCTATGACTGTGGAGACATTGTCAAACTGGACGTGGCGGGGCAGTCGCATGAAATGCCCGTCGTGCCGAATTTCCGTTATGTGAAATCGGGCAGGGCGGCATTGGTGCTGTCGGAAGATGCGAAAAAGCCGTTGACAACTACCATATATTATGGCGATGCGGCAAGCCGTTGGGGAATCGCCGTCAAAAATGTCGCGGCGGATAAAAGCGTGAAATGGACGCCGCAGGACGGTATCACGATGCCGTTGCCTGTCGTCATCAGCATGAAAGAGAAGGGCGGATATGCCGACCAATTGCTGATTTATGATTTGAAGCGGACGAACAACCGCGACGATTACTCAGAGCTTTCAGACGAAGATTTCGCCAATTTCCGCGTCATCCGGACACGCGGCATGGCGGATGGCGTCCTGTATCGCAGTTCCAGCCCGATCAATCCCGCCATCGGCAGACATACATTTGCGGATAAAGCGGCAAAAAATGCTGGCATCAAGACGGTTGTGAATATGGCGGACACGGAGGCTGCCGCAAAGCAAATGGCTGGTTGGGCATATTCCTACTGCGCGACGCTACCGACGGTGTTTTTGCACATGGGCGTCGATGCGACGCAGCCGTCATTCGGCGACGGTGTGCGGGACGGCATCCGTTTCATGCTCTCCCATGAGCCGCCGTATCTGCTTCATTGCAAGGAAGGGCAGGATCGCACGGGCTTCCTTTGCGCCGTGTTGGAACTGTTGGTAGGATCGTCATTGCAGGATGTTGCGGATGATTATCTGCGGACGTTCCAGAACTTCTACCATGTGAAGGCGGATTCGCGGCAGGCGGTTGCCATTCGCGGCGACATGCTGGAGAATTTGCGGATGGCGTTCAAACTGAAATCATTGAAAAATGCGGATTTGAAAAAAGCCGCTGAAACCTATCTGCTTAACGTCGGTCTGACGCAGGAGGAAATCGCGGCATTGCGGAAAAAGCTGTCGGCAGAATAGACAGTGATTATCAACCACGAATGAACACTAATGAGCACTAATTTGGAGAGTCCACTGAATACACGGAAGAAACAGAATGCCTCGCAGACGTCGGCCATCGTTCTGAAGAGTTTGCTGACAATATGTTATCTCAATCAAGTACGAATCGGAAAGGCCTCCGTCTGCTCGGCGGTTCGTCACGCTTCGCGCAAGTGCAAACAACGTCATGCGGAAGCTTGAAGTCCATGGTCTGTCTGTTCCGACGGCCTGAAAGCACTTCCACGACAGAAAAGTGCAAGGCAAAATCTTTTTCAAAAAACAAGAAAATGAAGGATAGTAGTATGAGAGAACAAATCATTCAAACGTTTAAACGCACTGTGTCTATGTTGCTGTGCGTATCATTTTGCATGATGGCGACTTGCGGCTGCCAGTCGTCGGTCCGTGTGTCCGGACATGCCGTCCGCCCATATGAATACCCGCCGATGCGGTATGACGGAAGTTTCTGGAAACAAGATCTTTGGGAGAAAAGTAATCATTTTACGGTGGAGGACAAACGCCATACGGTGGCTGCGGTGCGCTGCCGAACCAATTATTGGTATGCGTTGGCAACCGTTTTGACGTTCGGCCTCTGGGCACCCATGGACATCGAATGGGAGGAGAACAATGATTAGGAATCTGTGCGTTTTCATCGACGGTACGAACCAAAACCGCTCCAAGGAGGAGTGCGCGACGGATTCGAATGTCGTAAGACTTTTTTATGCATCTCCGAACGTGGAGGAAGGCAATGTCCAGCAACGGTGCTACTATCGGAAAGGCGTCGGCACGCGTTCGCATGAAACGATTACGGGAGCCGCGTTGGGCTTTGGACTGGACGAACGAATCACGGAAGCAAAAAAGTGGCTGGATGACGAATACGAGATAGCCCGTGAAGACGGTTGCGAACCACGTGTTTATTTGTTCGGCTTTTCACGCGGTGCCTTCGCTGTACGCGTTTTGGCGACGTTTCTGAAATATGATGTCGAGATGATCGGTGTGTGGGACACGGTGAAGGCGACGCCTGGCAACGATTTCGGCATCGCGGATCTTCCTCCGTACGTGAAACATGCGTATCATGCCATGGCGATTGACGAACGCCGCAGTATTTTCGATGTCTTCCGTTTCAATCCGCTGGAGACCATCACGGAACGGTGGTTCGCAGGCTCTCACACGGATGTCGGCGGCGGTTATGCGAACCATGAATTGGCGGATATTGCCTTGCGGTGGATGGCGCAGAAGGCGGTTGACAACGGCCTTGTCATTGATCGCATGAAGATTGACACGGACAAGCCAATCGACCTGACGATCAAACCGATTGTACACGACGAAAACAATATCGGCTGGGGGCTGACGAATGTGTTCAAGAAGAGCAAAGCCGTTGTGGAGCGTCTTATTGGAGCAGCGGATGTATTGGACGATACAGTGCTGTTCATCCGCGACAACTGGGACGGTCTGCTTCACAATTCAACGCTGTCCGACAACCAGATGTTCATGGGTGTCGATTTTTCTGGCGACGTGATTGTGTGACAATGCTGAATGCTTAATGCTTAATGCATTGCCGTTATTTCACATGCGCGCGGCGGCGGATGATGTCGTCCTGGATGGACGGATCGAGTCGCGTGAAATAGGCGGAGAAACCGCTGACGCGGACGACCAGCGAGCCGTATTTTTCCGGATGTTCGCGGGCGTCCTGCAAATCAGCGTTGTCCGTCACGTTGAACTGCATTTCATGGCCGCGGCCACGAACGAATTCCTTCAGCAATGCGCAGAAATGATCGATGCCGTTTTCGCCTTGGAAGTAATCCGGCGAGAAGCGGAGGTTGACGACCGTGCAGTTCTGCTGCGTGTAGTCGGGCTTGCAGATGGATTTGATGAAGGCGGTCGGGCCTTTGCGGTCGTAGCCTGCGTTGGGGGAAGCGGCGTCCGAGAGGGCGGTGTGGGCAAGACGTCCGTCCGGCGTGGCGCCGACCATGCGGCCGGCTGGAATGTTGCTGATGTTCGTGGCCATGCAGCTGAAGAATTGGCCACCGTCCAACGTTTTGTGCGGACGCCACATTTCGCCGAAACGGCGGACGAGATCGACCGCGATGGAATCAGCGTAATCATCGTCGTTGCCGTACTTTGGCGTGGCGTTGATGAACATTTGCCGCAAGGCTTCATGGCCTTCGAAATTGGCTTCCAACGCGGCCATGACCTCTTTCTTCTCGACACGTTTCTCTTCGAAGACAAGCTTCTTGAGGACGGACAGGCTGTCGGTGATCGTACCGATGCCCATCATGCCGACGCCGTGGAAGCGGCGGTAGATGGAACCGCCGTCGTTGAGATCGAGGGCGCGGGCGATGCAGTCCTGCGTGAACGCGGAGAGCACGGGATCGGGCAGACGGTCGGGCGAATAGCAGGCGAGATTGGCGTTGTAGTTATCGACGTAGGCCTGGATGCGTTTCGCGATTTCAGCCAGAAGGTCGTTGTAAAGGTCTTCATACGTTTCGTATGTGTCCAGCCGTTTGAGAACGGCTTCGAAGCAGAGCTGCGTGTCAAATCGTCCGTCGCTCCAGGCCTGCTGACGGCCGGCGACGAGTGTCTCGACGCAGCCGACCATGCAGTAATCCCTTGCGTGTTCGGTTTTTACGCCGACTTGTTCCAACATGGGAATGGTCACTTCGTCATTGAAAACGGCAGGGAAGCCAATACCTGTGGAGATGAGTTTCGCGCAGGCCTGATAGAATTCGTCTGGCGTGCGGTCGTGGAAACGCGCTGAGAGATTTGTTGAGGGAGATTTAACGAGGCCCGTGGCTTCCAATGCGAGATAGCTCAGTTCGTTCGTGGCGTCTTCGCCGTCCGGCGTGATACCCGCGATGGCGATATTCGTTGTGTCATGAACTCCTTCCACCTTCGTCCAGATGTGGCAGAGCATGTCCAACGCGTCTTCACGTGTGAGTTTGCCGTCGGCGATGTCATGGCGGTAGAAATCGATAAGATATTGATCGATACGGCCGAGCGCGTCATGATTACGGCCTTGGCTTTGGAGGACGATGAAGAGGAGCCAGACGAGCTGCAACGCGTCGAAAAATGATTTCGGAGCAGGGCCTGCGATGCGAATTAGACAGGCGGAAAGCTCTGGATCCGTTTCTTTTAAAGATTCCGCAAAACGGCGGGAGAACGCTTTGATGGCGTTGACGCCGATTTCCATGGCTTCCAGATTCGCAAGTGATTTGGCATCCGTATGATAACGGCGGGATTCGGCGATGCGGGCGAGAATGCCGTCGAGGCCGATGGACAGGACGGTGCGATAATCGGGCACGGTGTGGTCGTTGCCGACGGTGAAATTGCGGCAGCCGCGGCCCGCGTTGGCGCCGATGCAGACGGCGTAGTCGTTCTTGAGTTCTTCGGGCACTTCCATGACTTGATACGTTTCCATGCCACATGCGAAACGCTGCCGGGCGTCAAACGTAAGTGGCAGATGCTCAAGCGTATAGGCGAACGCTTTGGCGCGGAAAACGGCCTCGCTTGGATCCGCGAGGAAGCTAAGGTAATACTTGCCCCGCCAGTAGGCTCCGAGATTCACATTGCGGCCGCAGCCCTGCACATAGATGGTTCGTGAGGCGACGCGTTCGGTTTCAAGAATGGCTTGCCAGTTCTTTTCCATGGGAGTAGTTGATAATGGGATGGATGGGACAGATGGAAAATAATGCCACTTACGATAACTTGAAAAATCACAGATTCAAGGGAAATTAATAAAAAGTGCATTATTTATTAAGGTAAAAACAAATTCAAAACTGCTCAAATGTCTATGTAAAGGAAACCACAGATTATCTGGAGCGGTCGTAGGTCGCAACCAAATCATTCATGAGGAACCACGAAAGTCACGAAAGAGCACGAAATTTCAAACCACAGAATACACTGAATACACAGATTTTCAATCACAAAACACTCAAAAAGCCTCGCCGCCGGGCCGACAAAATCCCTAAGGATTTCATGGTGAAACATAACGTTGATCGCGAATGACGCAAACGGCTCCGGCTGCTGCGGCGGTTGTGAAAGCGCTTCGCGCGGGGGAATGAAGTCATGCGAAAGTTCTTTTCAGAAAAACAAGAAAATGAACAATAGTAGTACAGATTAAAATCAGGCTAAAGTAAAAACTTTTTTACAATTACCTCAAGGTAAACATCATTTTAAGGAGAACCATGAATCTCAACGCACCAGCCATTCGTCAGCTGATTGATTTAGCTGAAGCCAACCAAGACGTGTTCATCGAAAACGGAAAGAAATTCTGGGGCATGCCCGAACTCGGCTACCGCGAAGTGAAGACGAGCACCTATGCGGCGGATTGCCTGGAAAGCTACGGCCTGAAAGTGAAACGCGGCTTGTCCATCACAGGCTTCCGGGCTGATTTGGACACAGGACGGCCTGGGCCGACGGTTGCGCTCATGGGCGAACTGGACGCGTTGCACATTCCGACGCATCCCGAGGCGGTAGACGGCTGTGTCCATGCCTGCGGTCATCATACGCATATCAATTCGCTGGTTGGTGCGGCGTGGCTGTTCACGCATTGTCCGAACATTCTGGACGGATTGTGCGGTAAAATCGCCTTTATCGCGACGCCGGCGGAAGAGGGCTTCGAGTTCGATTTGGCCCGCCAACTGATCGCGGAAGGCAAGATCAAAGCCATCAGCGGGAAGGTTTCACTGTATCGCGAAGGCGTTCTGGACGATGTGGATGTGGCGTTCATGAGCCATTGCGGCGGCAAATATGGCTGTTCGCAGAACGGCGGCAACGTCAAGAAGCGCGTCGTGTTCCATGGGAAGAGCTGCCATGCGTCCGTGCCGTCCAGCGGCAACAATGCGATGAACCAGCTAACGCTTGCACAGTGCGCCATCGGCCTGTTGCGGGAGCGGATGTCATCGACCATGCGCATCCACGGCATCATCACGGAAGGCGGACAGGCCGCCAATGTCATTCCGGACACGGCGGCGATGAACTACTACGTCCGCGGGGCGACTGTGAAAGAGATGTCAACGGCGGCGAAGATGTTCGACGACGCGGTTACGCATTCTGCGTTGGCTTTGGGCGGTTCCGCCGATGTTTTCAACATCCAAGGGTCGCTACCCGTCAAGAAGAACGAGACGCTCGGCAACGTGCATCGGTCGGTTGCCAAGCTGCTTGTTCCGGGGATGGTGGACAGCGATTTCAACTGGTTCAACCGCTCGGCCGGTTGCACGGACATGGGCGACATTACGAACATCATGCCCGCCATCCATGACGGCGTTCCGGGCAGCAAGGGAACGGGCCACGGCACGAATTTCTGCACACCGGACGGTTATGTGGCGTATGTGCAGGCCGCCAAGCATGCGGCCATCATGCTGTATGCGTTGCTGATGGACGACGCGGCGGAGGCGAAGGCCGCCATGGCGGAATTCGGCCCCAAGCTGACGCATGAGCAGTATGAGGCGCTTGTGGAGGAATTCAAGTAAGCTAAAAGTTTAAAGCTGAAAGCTTAAAGCAAAGCTTAGTGATTAGTGGTCAGTGGTCAGTGGTCAGTGGTCAGTGGTCAGTGGTCAGTGGTCAGTGGTCAGTGGTCAGTGGTCAGTGGTCAGTGGTCAGTGGTCAGTGGTCAGTGGTCAGTGGCCAGTGGCCAGTGGTCAGTGGCCAGTGATTAGTGGTTAGTGATTAGTGGTTAGTGATTAGTAAAGCCCAAAGCTAAAAGCTGAAAGCAAAGAACATAATCATTTACCAGCGTTCCCGCGGGAGCGGGCCCCTCCCATACTTGTTTCAATTATTTCTTCAGCACTTGCTTGTCGCGGAAAGCGGTGAATTTCCACTTCTTCTCGATTTTCTTAAGCGTGGCGACGAACGGGCGGATTTCATCGTATTTTGCGCCGAATTTGGTGACGACGGTGAAGGCGGCTGTGAAATTGATGGTCGCGACGCCGTCCTTGATTTCGACATCCGCTCCTTTTAGGCGGATGTCGATGGTTTCGCAATAGAGACGGCCCTGCGCCTCCAGACTGGCGAGTTCGCTGGAGGAATGGGAACCGTTGTAGGGAAATTCGTCGATGGTAATGGAAATTTCGTTCGTTTCGTCAAGAAGCGCACCGAAGGCGAGATTTTTGGTTGCGGCGGCGATATTCCCTTCGCCAGCTGGCTTGATGACGCTATCGATGATTTTGTCCAGCTGTTTCAAGACGATTTTCTTTTCGTTCGGAAAGAAAAGCAACCATGCGATGACGGCGACGGCTATGACAGCGATGGCAATGATACTCTTTTTCATAACAATTAACAATTAACAATTAACAGTTTAGCATTGCTCTTGTTTAGTAACCACTAACCACTAACCACTAACCACTAATGAACGGCCGCGCAGGAGCGCAGCCCTCCCGATTAACCACTAACCACTACTATTGAAGAAGAGGCATTCCAACGACATCGGAGAGATCGGCCTCGCCGAAAATGTGGTCGTCCATCGGCATGCTGCGGTTGTCACCGATGACATAGATATGACCTGCGGAGACGGTGTGCGGTTCCATGTTCCAGTCGCATGGCGTGAGATTGAGCCATGGGCCTTGGGCGATTTCATTGTTCAGATAGAGGACGCCGTCGCGGAATTCGATGACATCGCCTTCGACGGCGAGGACGCGTTTGAGAAGCATGACACGGTCGCTGCCATAGCGGATCATGACGACGTCGCCATGTGTTGGTTTGCGTTTCCAGAAGGCAGGCGTCCAGCAGAAAACAAACACGCCGTCGTGATAGGCGGGTTCCATGCTGGCGCCTCTGACAACGGCCGGTTTGCAGATGTAGCCGAAGAACCCATAGGCGATGGCGGCGACGCAAATCAGTCGAATGCAAAAGCCTAGGGTGATTTTCGGAAAAAGAAAATTCAGCAGTGCGGAACGTTTTTTCTCAGTCATGGCGATTGGTTCCTCTGGAAAAATCACGAATAGAGAGAATGCTCATGGCGGCGGATATGGACGGATTGGCAGAGGCCTGTGAGGGCAAGCGTGGAGAACATGAACGAGCCGCCGTAGGAGATGAACGGCAACGGGATGCCGATGATGGGGGCGGCCTGGATGGTCATGGCGATGTTGACGAACGCATGTGTGGAAAGGATGGCGGCGGTGCCCAAGGCGAGACACATGCCCATTTCGTCTGCCGCGAGAATGGCGGTGCGGCATGAACAGAGAATGACGCAGACAATCATCAGAATGACGAATCCGCTGCCGACGAAACCGGATTCCTCCGCGATGACGGAGAAGATGAAATCCGTGGGCGACACAGGCCGCGGCAGATAGCCGAGCAGATACTGCGTGCCTTTCATGAAGCCTTTTCCCGTGAGGCCTCCGCTACCGACGGAGAGCAACGACTGCTCCGCGTTCCATGTGTCTATCTTCTTGGATTTGAAGAAGATCTCATGGGCTTCATTCCATTTTTTCGCTTGTTCGGGTGAGACAAACGGCGTAGCGGCGGCGATGAGAGAAGTCGATGGAGCTTCCAAAAAGACTTTGATGCGGTCTTGCTGATGGGGCTTTAAATGAGTGAAAAGTATTGGGGCGCAGACGATTCCGATAAAAAGTGTCAGGAAAATCCACCGCCAGCGAAGGCCTTTGATGAAGGCGATGCAGAAGGAAAACGGCAGGAAAGCTAGCAAGGTGCCCATGTCAGGCTGCAACAGGACGAGAATGAGCGGTGGCGCGAGAATGAGGCCTGTGAGCAACCATGGCTGAACGATGCTGTTTCGCCAGCCAGGCCGTGTGACGGCCCAGGCCATGAACAGCAGTGTGGCCGGTTTGGCGAATTCCGACGGCTGGATGGTCAAGCCGCCGATGCGGATCCAGCTTTGCGCACCATTGATGGTCTTGCCGCTAGCCAGGACCCATACGAGCAGAACGAGTTCCAATGTATAAAGAATCCATGACTGGTCGCCGAGCTTGCGGTAATCAATGAGCGTGCAGGTAAAAAAGATGACGACTCCGCCCATGATCCACAGCAGTTGCTTGAGCCATTTGGTGGCGTATCCGCCGCCGAGCCTGGCTCCCGTCCCGTAGATGAACACGAGACCGATGGTCAGGAGGACGAGCTGGAAGAAAATAGATGCCCAGTCCAGATGGCGCAGTTTGGAGAAGGATGTATGGTAGTCGAAAAACATGGATGAGCCGCCTGCAGCGGCGCTAATGGCTAATGGCTAATGGCTAAAGGCTTATGGCTTATTGTTAAGTGGTTAGTGGTTAGTGGTTAGTGGTTAGTGGTTAGTGGTTAGTGGTTAGTGGTTAGTGGTTAGTGGTTAGTGGTTAGTGGTTAGTGGTTAGTGGTTAGTGGTTAGTGGTTAGTGGTTAGTGGTTAG
>JAFZIJ010000063.1 GCA_017554445.1 Victivallales bacterium | reverse complement strand
GTCGGACTGGTGTAACGACGGCGTCTCGCCGTCGGCCTGGTGTAACGACGGCGTCTCGCCGTCGGCCTGGTGTAACGACGGCGTCTCGCCGTTGGCAGGCGCAGGCGGGACGCCCGCGCCACTTCAATCATTGACAATCTTATAATAGAATTCGGCATCTGCCGGACGGATGTTCGTCAAATCGCCACGATAGTGGCGTAGCGCCGTCGGAATATACGGATGCTTCAGCAGTTCCGCTTCGTTCAAATCAATGCCGATGCCCGGACGATCTGGAATCTCCATGCAACCGTTGCGAACCGTCAAGTCCTCATCGCAGAGCAACTTACGGTACGGCACATCCGTCATCATCATCTCCAGCATGACGAAATTCGGAATGCACGCCGCCAATTGCAGCGTCGCCGCGTTCGCCACTGGGCCCGACGGATTGTGCGGGCAGAAACCAATATGGCGCGTTTCCGCTTCCGCGCCAAGGAAACGCATCTCCATGATGCCGCCCGCATGGGAAATGTCAGGCTGGATATAGTCCGAGCAGTTCAGTTCCATGAACTGGCGGTATTCATAGCGGTTGTAGAGCCGTTCACCTGCCGCGAGCGACACGCGGACGCGATCCTTCACTTCCCGCATGCCTTCTTTATCATCCGGCGGAATCGGTTCTTCAAACCAGAAGACATCGTACTCTTCCAGACGGCGGCCGATTTTCACAGCCGTCGGAATATCGAACCGTCCATGCCCTTCGATGAGCAGTTGAATGTCCTCTCCAGCCGCCTCCGCGACCTTTTCGATGCATTCCATGGCTTGATTCAAATCATGTTTCGAAATCTGCTGCCATGCCTTGCCGAACGGATCCCACTTGCAGCCAGGGAACTTCAATTTTTTCAGAATCTTCGCTTTTTCCGCAAATTCATCTGGCGTCTTCGCGGGTGAGAACCAACCATTTACGTAAATTGGAATCGCATCGCGGACTTTGCCGCCAAGCAGTTGATAGACAGGAACATTCAGCTCTTTCCCCTTGATGTCCCACAACGCGATTTCCACGCCTGCGAGAGCCGACATCAGCACAGGGCCGCCGCGCCAATAGGCGTCGCGATAACAGTCATGGCGGAACGCCTCGATGTTTCGCGGATCCTTTCCGATGAGATAGCCTTCCAAGTCATGAATGGCGGCCTCAACCGTATGTTCCTTGTATTCCAAAGTCGCTTCGCCCCAGCCATATAGGCCGGAATCCGTCTCCACTTTCACAAAGACGAAATTCGTCCGGAAGGCGTTGCAGACAAATGTCTTGATTGCCGTTACTTTCATGATTATCCTCCTTTACGGCGCGTAATACATGCCACCGTTGACCTGCAACGTGTCGCCCGTCACATATTCGTTCTTCAACGCATACACGACGGCCGCGGCGATCTCCTCCGATTCGGCGGGACGCCCCAACGCGATTTTCGACGCTTCGGCGGCCGCCTGTTCAGGCGTCAGCCGTTTCGCAAGATTCTCCGTCATCACCATGCCCGGGCAGACGGTATTCGCGCGAATTTGATACGGAGCGCCGTTGGCCGCGAAAGCACGCGTAAGTCCATGCATGCCAAGCTTTGAGACATTGTAGGCAATCATGTGCATCTCCGCCGGCGTGAAGGCCCGAACGGAAGAAATATTCACGATGCACGAGCCCGCCAACAGCTTCGCCTGCTCGAAAAACGACATGGAGCACAGGTAGGCGCCTTTCAGATTGATGTCCATGACCAGCGAAAACCAATCGCCATTCGACATTTCCGGCTTGCGGAAATACGGATCGACGCGCGCGTTGTTCACAAGATAATGGATTGGCGAGAGTTTCGCGAACATCTGCTTCACCGCCGCTTCGTCCGACACATCACAGACATAGACGGACGCCTTGCCGCCAGCGGCGATAATTTCGTCCGCCACGGCTTGCGCCTTCGCGGGGCTATGTGCGCAATTAACAATCACTTCCGCTCCTTCTGCGGCCAACGTCTTCGCAATGACTCGTCCAATGCCCTGCGACGCACCCGTCACCAACGCTTTTTTTCCTTCAAATGACATGCGATTTCCTTTACTGTAATTTTTGATGACCGTATGAAAATGATGATGATTAACCTTATATCCGCAACGCGAAAATGCAAAGAAACATGCCTAATTCTTCCATGGCCATTTGTTTGAAATCCCTCCAGAAGGAATATATTTAAATTGTTGTCCCTTTAGTCCCTTTAGTCCCTTTCGTCTCTTTAGTCCCTTTTGTCATTTTCCCCTAAAAAATGAGACAGGATTTTCTTCTCCATTCCAGCGAAGCGCAGTCATTGTATGAAGCCGTGGCGCATTTTCCGCTGATCGACTGGCATAACCATCTGTCCGTCAAAGATATCCAGCAAGATCGACAGTTTCATACAATCACAGAGCTGTGGATATCGTCCGATCCGTACAAGCATCGCGCCATGCGCATCTGTGGCGAGAAAGAAAGCCTCATCACAGGCGATGCCGATGATTTCGACCGCTTCGCCGCCTGGAGCCGCACGCTCCCCAAACTTGCAGGCAATCCGCTCTATTTCTGGAGCATGATGGAACTGGAGCGTGTCTTCGGCATCACGGAACCACTGACTGAAAAGACCGCCCGCGCCATCTATGAACAGGCCAACGAAATGCTTGGACACGATGATCTTACGGCACAAGGCCTGTTGAAAAGCTTCCATGTCGAATACGCCGCGCCATGTGTCGGATTGGCGGATGATTTATCTCTCTTTAACGGTCTTTCAGGCATCGTCCCAAGTTTCAGAGGCGATGACGCCTTGAACTTGCGGTTGCCAAACGATTGGCAACCACAGTCGCTTGGTGATTTGTCAGAGTGCCTTTCGCTACGATTGCAGGCATTGCAAAAGCATGGTTGCCAGTTCGCCGACCATGCGTTGGACAGCGATTTCATCTATCAGCCTGACGATGGTCGCAACGACGCACGTTTTGAATCATGGCGGCGCGGCGAATTGTCTCCTGTTGAAATGCAGCATCTTCAATCAGAAGTACTTCGAAGGTTGGCCAATGAATACGCACGGCTCCATTGGGTTCTTCAGCTCCATGTCGGGGCGTTGCGGAAAACAAGCGACCGACTGCGCCGCTTGGCAGGCCCCGCCGGCGGCTATGCGACAATTGGCAATTCCACTGACATGGCGGCTCTGACGGCACTTTTGAACGACATGGAACGCAACGAAAACGGCATGCCGCGAATCATTCTCTATCCGTTGTCGCCGAATGACTTGGCACCATTCGCCTGTTTGACGGGTTCATTCACAGGAGACGGTGTTCGCGGCCAAATAAGGCTTGGCCCCGCATGGTGGTATTGCGACCATCGGATGGGCATTCGCGAATGCCTCGCAACCACCGCTGCGTTCGGCGTGCTATCCGTCCATCCGGGCATGACGACCGATTCGCGAAGCCTTCTGAGCTTCGTCCGGCATGACTATTATCGTCGCGTGATGTGTGATTTTCTTGCGGAGCAAGCCCAGGCGGACGAACTGCCCAGCGACATGGAAATTTTAAAACAGCTGGCCTCTGCGCTAGCGTATGATAATGCAAAACAACTTGTTACGGAGATGAATAAATGAGCATGGAATGGCAAGGCAAAGTAGCGGTCGTTACAGGTGCGGGGGGAACGCTCTGTTCCGTCATTGCGGCATTTCTGGCGGAAAAAGGCATGGAAGTCGTATTGATCGGCCGCACAAGGGAGAAGCTTGAAAAGACGGCGGCAGTCATCGAATCAAAAGGCGGCATCTGCCGAATTGAATGCGCAGATGTGAACGACGTGGCGGTCCTGACTGACATCGCCAATCGCGTCGCCGCTGAATGGGGTCCTTGCCGCATTCTTATCAACGGCGCTGGCGGCAACAACATCAATGCGATGACGACCAACACGGCTTTCAATCCGGTGGAAATCACCTCCGATAAGCCGGAAGACATGCGCGGCTTCTTCGACCTGGACATGGACGTCTTCGCCAACGTCTTGAAAACCAACACGGTAGGGACTGTCATTCCCTGTCAGATTTTCGGCAAACAGATGGTGGTGGCTGGCGGAGGTTCCATCCTCAATTTCGCCTCCATGAATACTTATCGTCCACTGTCACGCGTATCCGCCTATGCCATGAGCAAGGCCGCCATCGCGAATTTCACGCAATGGCTAGCTGCCTATCTCGCTCCCGCGAATATCCGCGTAAATGCTGTAGCTCCAGGCTTCTTCGTGAACGAACGGAGCATCAAATACCTACGGACGCCAGACGGTGGTCTGTCGCAGCGTGGAGAAAACGTCATGCAGCACACGCCGATGAAACGTTTCGGCGAAGCGCCCGATCTGTTGGGTTGTGTCGAATGGCTGCTCGACGATGAAAAGGCGGCTTTCGTGACTGGCATCACGGTGCCAGTCGATGGTGGATTCCTTTCCAGCACAGGAATTTAAGTTATGAAACTCGGACTGATGCTACCGGCTAGGCAGAATATCCAATGGACGCTTGCCTCGCAACTTGGCGTGGAAGCGGTCGTCACCAAAGCCGCACCGGAATTGACAGGGCTTCCTGATCCATCTGATTTTGAAGCACTTAAAACAATCCACGACAATTTCAACACCGCCGGTCTGGAACTGTATGCGCTCGAAGGCGATGAATTCGACATGAGCCGCATCAAACTCGGCCTGCCCGGTCGCGATGAAGATATTGAAAAATATCAGAAGATGCTCACCAACATGGGGCGGCTTGGCCTTAAGTTGCTCTGCTACAACTTCATGGCTGGAGTCGGCTGGTTTCGTTCGCGCAACGATTTGAAAGAGCGCGGCGGCGCGTTGACGAGCGGGTTCGACATCACCGAAATCGACAACAATGTGCCGCTAAAGCTTTCAGAAGAACAGCTTTGGGACAATTATGCCTATTTCATCCGTGCCGTGATGCCAGCCGCTGAAGCCGCCGGTGTGAAGATGGGCCTGCATCCGGACGATCCGCCGCTGTCGCCATTGTTTGGTTATTCCCGCATTCTGACAAGCGCGGACGCCTATCGTCGCGCAATGGCGCTAAGCGACAGTCCGTCGCATGGTATCACGTTCTGCCAAGCCACTTTCCGCACGATGGGGGAAGATGTTTTCAAACTGATTCCAGAATTCGGCAAACGGATTTTCTTCCTCCATTTCCGCGATGTGACGGGCAGCAAGACGTGTTTCCGCGAAACGTTCCACGACAACGGTCCGACCGATATGGTCGAACTGCTGCGGACCACCCTGAAACACGCTCCAGACTGTCTCATCCGCCCAGACCACACACCGACCATGGCCGGAGAAAGCAACGAAAACTTCGGCTACACGATGCAAGGCAACCTATTCGCGACAGGCTACATAAAAGGCATTCTAGACGCTTTGAAATGACGTAGGTTTCATCGGCGTCCCGCCGTTTGGAGGCGCAGGCGGGACGCCGAGCGCCACCTCTTCCCTACTCTACAACAACATCTTGGATTTCCAAGCCATGCGGGCGATCGGAATTCTCGCCATAGAGGAATTTTCCAAAGCAGAAACTGCTTCTCATGATGGCACGGATATTCAGTTTGTCGCCTTCTCCGCCGCGATTTTCGGGCTGACCGCCCCAGTGGCGGAAAAGGTACAAATCCTCTATCGGAATCCGAATATGCTGCCATTCAGTCGTCAGTGGGACGTTCATGCCCCACGACGAGCCGTCGGATTCCGAAAAGACCATTTCCACTCGGTTCGTCCATGGATAGAGGGCGCGAGCCGTCAGGACAATCGCCGTGTATGTTTTCTTGTCGTCCAATTGCTGTTTAAATGACGGTGAAATGGCAGGTTGCGCCGATGCGAAGTCCTGTCCACCGCCTTTGTTCGCGAAGGATGAGGCGGTCCACCGCCAAGCCAAACGGCCTGGATCCATGCCGAAAATGGACATGCTGATGGACGGTCCCCTGCCCTGCGGCACAATCGCATTGTCGAATTCCACAAGAACAGGCGGATCGTCTTTGCGCATGACGCGAAGCAACGGCTCGTCAGGCCGATACACCCAGTCGGCCTGCTGGATTTCAACCCAATGCGGCTTTTCACGCAAGGCCTGGAAGAGCCATGTTCCCGTAATCAGACTAAGCTCTTTCACAAGCTTCGCGTCCGCCATGCCTTCCTGTGTGCTCCAAAGCGCAGGCAGTTGGGCCAGAGAGACTTCCACATCCTGCCATGTCGGCGTCAACATGACGGGGCGCCCGTATGCATGCGCACCGTCATGAATCACGCCGACCTCCACGCCTGCCGTGTTTTCACCGCCGCGCAACCGAAGCCGCAGAGCCGTTACGACAGCGTCTTTTGGAGGCGGCGTCAATGCGAATCGCATGCCGGCAGCCGCACGGCCTTCCCCGAAGCCGTCGGCGGACATCCTTATACTTTTATCCTCAGCATGATAGGAATACGAATAGACATGGCCGTCATTGGTTGTCTTCTGTTCCTCAAGCGGCGTGTTTTCATCGATTCGCAACGCAGGCCATGCCTGGCCTGCCTTCACTGCGTGTTTCACCAATGGCTTTCCGCCTGGAAACACAAGCGTCTCGCCATCCGCTTCATGTTCGATATGAACGAAATAGATACCCGCCTTCATCTTTTCTTTCGGCAGAACGGCTTTATAGGAGAAACGTTGCAAATTCGTCAATGGCGCATGGATGGCTTCGCCCCCATTCGCTGGCATTGCAACGACTTCCAATCTTGTACAGTTCTTTGCCGCGACGCCTGTGGCCGTCACATTTGCGTCATCGCCTTCACAGAATGAATCAAGCTTGAGATTGAATATAGGCTGAACCGTGTCTCTGTTCAATGACGGCAGAACGAATTCGCGATTCGGCGTAAAAATCACCGCTTGTTCCAATCCCTTCCGCATCAAGCGATAACGCCCTGCAAAAAGTTTGATTCTGCCATCCGTGGTGACATTTTCCACTACAAGACCACCGTTTTTCTCCCGGCAGACAGAGAAAACATTGCCAAGATCAGGCAACTTCACAACCATTTCATTTTCATTGTCCAATAGACGGACTTTCTCCTGCAAGCCACCAACATACGGGTCTTTGACAATCAACGCGTCCGGATAGACTTCCAGCAACCAGTCGCCAGTATCCTGTTTATCCAGAAAATACGCCCCTGTGCCGCTATAACGGATTAGCGGTGAATTGCCGGCGCCCCATACACGCTTCAACGCCTGCGGGTTGGGTGGAACGGTCTCCGTATTATTCGTATAAAGGAATTCCGTTTCCGTCACCATCTCCGACAAATCATTTTCATATGACAATTTGAAATCACCAAACGCGCAGCTTTCCGGATACTTTCCATATTGAAAGTTGCGTGGAATCCTGCGGAAAACCTCCGCCGCTATGGCAAAAGCCATCGCCTTGCCGGGCGTATAAAGAAGATTCAGATAATGCGTCTGCCAGTTCTGGTTATTTGCGGCAAGGGCCATCGCATCATATTGGAATTGCGTGGCGATTTGCGCTCCCGCATTCCTAAATGACCGTGCCATGGCAGGATACATCGTCGTCTGATGGATGTCCGCGCAGTCGAATTCATAGATGATTCGCGCCTTGCCATTGAGAATTGGATCATAAAATTCCTTTAGAAACTTATCGACTTTCGGCAGGTAATTTTCCGTCAGCGTCCGGCGGTTCAGCAGTCCGGAAGGATACCACCCATGTGTGACGCCTTGTATATTTGCCTTGGACACAGGCTCTTGTGTATTCTGCCACACACTGAAGAAAATCGGTTTCATCGTGCCGGATTTACGCAATCCAGCCACCAACGCGTTCACGAACGCCGTGATGTCTTCTTTTGGAAAATCCTTTTCATAGAGCGGTTCATTGATCAGTTCGAAGACCGGAATGGCGGGATCATCCGCATAAGTCTTTCCGTTGTAGCGATTGACATGCTTGCCGAACTGTTCGAGGAAGTTTGCCATGTAGCCCCATGCCTTGCGGTCCGCGATCATTTCGCGGATGGTGTCATAACGGGAAGCGAAACAGTTCGGACTAGCGCCTTTGGAGCCCCACCAGGCAATAGGCGTCAGCACCACGTAGATGTCTCGCCCGGCGCATTCTGAAATCAAATAGTCCAAAAGTTCGATATGTTCGTTGTCGATGAAATTGCCGTCCTGATCGGAGAATTCGCGTTCGAAGCAATGCAAGCGAAGCGCCGTAAGCCCAAGCCGTTGAAAATGGGCCAAATCCTGGCGGATGGCTTCCTTGTGATCGATGCCGCGCTGTTTCAAAGCCGCGAAATCAATGGAAAAAGGCGGATAGTAGTTCACGCCGAAAAGCGCCACTTCCTCTTGGACGCCGTCACAATAGCGCAGCACGCCTCCCGCATCCACGACCATATAGCGGTCAGCCGCGCCGAAAACAAACGCCGCCATCAATGTGCAAACCAATAGAATCCTGTTCATGGCATCGCTCCGTTTTTGCTATGGTTGAAAACAAAACTGACTCACAAATTATACCCGTAATGTAAAAATGCAATCATTCGATTCTTTTTCATAAAGACCTCATGACAAATATCGTCCTCGAAAATCACATTTCCGTCCACCAATTGATTTTTATTAAAACTTGCAAGCCGTCTTTCGTCGTTTAAATTATAGTGGGGTGGGAGTTTACACAACCTTAAAGCAGACTCATTATGAAAGTAATCGACTTCCATTGCGACGCCCTCTACGAGGCGCGGATGTGGACCAAGCGCGGCAAACCGCTCAACTTCGAAAAGAACGACAATCAGATTGATTTGCAGAAACTTGCGAAAGGCGATTATCTTCTGCAATGCTTCGCGGCTTTCGTCTATATGAAGGATATTCAGGATCCGTTGCTCTACGCGTTGGAGGAAATCGACGAATTCTATCGCATGCTCGCCGAATATCCTGACCAAATCGCGCAGGTGAAAAGCTGGGCGGATCTGGAAGCCAACCGCGCCGCAGGCAAAATCAGCGCCATGCTGACGATCGAAGACGGCGGTTGCTGCCAAGGCTCTCTCGCCGCCTTGCGGCAATTCTACCGCCTCGGCGTCCGAATCATGACGTTGACATGGAATTTCCAAAACACGCTCGCATCTCCCAATCATTTTACGCCAGGCACGGACGATCCAGCCATCCCGAACAAGACCGATGGCCTGACGAAGCTCGGCATTGAGTTTCTCCATGAAATGGAACGACTTGGAATCATCATCGATGTCTCCCATCTGAGCGACGCCGGCATCTGGGATGTCTATCACAACACGACACGCCCCTTCATCGCCTCCCATTCTTCCGCCCGCGCCGTCTGCAACCACGCCCGCAATCTGACGGATGACATGATCCGCGCCATCGCCGAACGCGGCGGTGTCGCGGGAATCAATTACTGCGCAGGCTTCTTGACGAATACACCCGCCGCGGATGGCCATTACTATGGAACAGCGGCACTTATCGCTGATCATATCGACCATATGCGCAACGTCGGCGGCATCGATGTCGTCGCCCTCGGTTCCGACTACGACGGCATCAGCCGTCGTCTGGAGATGCCCGATTGCAGCTACATGCCGCTTTTGGAAGCGGAGCTCCGCCGCCGCAAATATTCAGAAGAAGACATTGAAAAAGTCTTCTACAAGAATGCTTTGCGCGTCTTGCGCGAATTCCTGTAATTCTAGAACTTCTAGAACTTCTAGAGCTTCTATAAATCTAACTTAAGTGCTTATTTAGCGTAATCCAGCTTTCCAGGCTTGGTTCCACACGGATTTCCAGATACATCGGCACATGGCGCAACTGTCCGTTGCGCCATGCCATGAAAAACGAACTCAACGATATGTACTGCCCGAACAAGTGCTTCAACGGGCAGTGGTTCTCCATCTTGCCGCTCGTCCACAACGCCACTTGGTGCAAATGGCAACCCGACAGCATCCGCCCCATCTCCACATACCATTCACTGACGTTGAAACGGCTCGCATACCATGCGTTGTTTCGCGCGTGACCGATATCCAGATGGAAGCCTATGTTCTCATAATCCATGCGGTTGCGCAACGCCAAAATCCATGAACGACATTCCTCCGGCGTGTACCCGTAGCCACGGTTGGCGTCGATCTTTTCGCCGCGAACCATGTGCATGTTCTCGATGGAAATCGTCACGCCAGCCATTTTCAGTGGAGCAAGTCCTTCCGCGTAAACATCCAGCAGATGTTCGCGAAATTGTCCGACAACTTTTCCGACAGGAAAACTGTGCGGCACATGCATCGTAACGGCACGGCACCCCAACTCCACGGCCAGTTCTGACGCGGTTGCCAGCATGTCCGCGCCAATGATTCCTTCGCCGTTTTCATCTGGCTTGATGCTTGGCGCATGCATTGACAAATACTTGCCGCCCAACGACCGCCATTCATTCAAAAGAGCTTTTACTTCTTCTACGGGCAACTTCGACGTCGGTTCAAAACGCAATTCCACGCTTGGAATACGGTATTCGACGGCTGATTTCAGGCCACCAATCGTGTCGGCCATGCAGGAGATGCCAAGATACGAAAGGAATTCCTCCCGTTCCTCTTCGGGCCATTCACGTGGATCGGCAAATGCGCAAGGAACGTCTTCGCGTTCCCAAATCGTTCCGTTCCATGTCAATATGACTAGACATGGTGGTCCCCCGATGGCCTTGTCCGGATCCAGCCCGCGAACGACTGGATAATGGTCATCGTAAGTATCCTGATGCTTGTGTCCACTGATAAGGCAGTTGATGACGCCGCTTTCGATGAAATGGTCCAGCCAGACTTGCTCATCGACAGTCATCGTGAAGATGGGGCAATGCGTCACCGCCAGCAGATTCCGTTCACCGGCCGTCTCCAGAGATTCCAAAAACGCCTTCGACTCATCTGTCAGCGTCTGCCGTGCATTGTCGAGTATGACAACGTTTTCCAGCCGCTGGTTGGCGTTCATCATCTGGAGAACCTCCGCACGGTTGGCGGATGTGCGAAGCTCAGCGTTTCCAGGTGCGTTCAAAAACGGAAGTCCCGTGGCACGAAGCTTTTCCAGAAGACGTTTTGCAGCTCCGGTGGTCCCCATAGCCGTCATATCGCCTGCGCCGACAATCATATCCACGCCGCGGCGTTTCGCCTCCGCCAGGGCCCAGTCGAAAACCAATTCCTTGACCGTGTCTTTCCGTTCCGGCAGGTGCATATCCGCCAGAACCGCCACTTTTTTCATATTCATTTTCAAAACCTTTTCTTTTCCGCATCCGTCCGGCCGCCATGCCACGGCCTTCCGCAGGCCGCCTCCGGCCGCGTCGCCACCCGCAGCTTTTCACTGCGAAAACCACGCCTGTCGGAAGCCGTTTTCTTTACTAAAATAATAGCGCATGAGATTTCAACGCTTATATTATAGCTGATAAAGTTTGTCTTCGCAATGAACCAATCCATAAATCTCATGTCAAATAGCCAATTATCCACAGCGAAAAACCGTTTTTCTGCAGGAGACCTGCATTTTTGCGTCCGCTGTCATAATGGCTGGAACGCCTTGGTACTGAATGAATGGAGCGACTACGCCCCCTTCGAAGACTTGGACGGATGGATGCAAGGCACTGCTTCTGAAGTCATCAAGGACACGCCATGCCGCGTGATCCTGAAAACGGAGACGCCGAAAGGCGTCATCTACACAAAATACATGCGCGCTCAAAATGACGGCGTCATCAAGAAGCGCGAGATCTTTCCGAAACTCAAATGGACGTTCGCTCCCTCCAGAGCGCAACGTATCCTGAAGACAACGGCCATGATGATCGCACGCGGACATCCCTGCCCCGTCCCGCTTCTCGGAGCCAGACGTCGCGGCCCGTTCGGATATCCGCACGAAATCTTCATCTCCACGGAAGTCACACTGCCAACGGCGGAAGACGACTTCTATCAACGAAACGAAAACACACGCCCTGAACTCATCAGGCTATGCGGACGGCGCCTCGCGGCACTCCACCGCGACGGTTTCATCCACGGGGACTTCCTGCCACGGAACATTTGTCCCGACTGGACGAACGACACCGTCTTCTATCTGGACAACGACCGTACCAAACGGCACGCGATCCCGCAACCGTTCTTCCTCAAACGCAGAAATTTGGCACAGTTCTGTTTCAATCTCTACCTTCTCGCCGAAACGCCCGTCGAACCGCTAATCGAAGCGCTCGTCGAGGCCTATGCAACCGAACTTGGCTGGCCGGACAGCCGCCGTTCATCCGAAACCGAGACCATCAAACGACAGGTCAATCGCCGCTGGTCCCTCCACAAGACCAGCGAACTCCGCTTAAAACACCAACAGCAAAACAGACTATGATTTGCGACATCTGCCATAAGAATCCAGCTGTCATCCACATACAGGAAATTGGCCCCAACGGGCGACATGCCCTCAACCTCTGCCTGAAATGCGCGGCCGAACGTGCATTGGACGGATACGAACCCACCGGCAACCTGGCCAAAATCCTGAAAAGCCTCTCCAATCCGGAAAGCGCCATCGAGGCTCTTTCCCAGCTCGGCTTCAAAAGCGAAAACGTGGCCCAGTTGTTCGGACACGATACAACGCCCAAATGCCCTGTCTGTGGCACCACATGGCGTGAGATCGAACGCACCCACCAGCTCGGTTGCGAGGAATGCCTCAAGACATTCCAAAAGCAAATAACAAGTTTGATAAAGCCCGCCCATCGCGCCATTTGGAACACATACGAAAAAAAGTTCAAAGTAGCGGACATATGCGATACGGAGGCGGAGGACATCGAACAGGCCGTCCGCCAGCATGACCAGCAACAGGAAATAGAAAAACTGAAACGGGAGCTTGCCTGCGCCGTCCTCAACGAAAACTACGAACGTGCCGCCAGACTCCGCGATCTCATCGCAGAATTCACTCCGGAAAACATCACCGAACAAACCGAATAGAACATGCCTTTTGACTGGTTCCAATCTATTTCAACGGCCCTGCCGACATGGCTGCCGCCATTGGACAATCCCGCGCCGCAGATCATTCTATCGACGACGGTCACGGTCGCGCGTAACATTCAAGGACTGGTCTTCCCGCCGTTCCATGGCCGAACAGACAACGCAGAGACAGCACATCTGCTTGCGTTCCAAGCTCTTCGAAACCTACCTATTTTCATGAACGCCGCCGTTTTCAGCGTTGCGGATCTAACAAAGGAACAGAAGCGGATTCTCGAACGCCGCCACATCGCGCCGCGCGATTTCCTTTCCGCTCCAGACTACCGCACGCTACTCATCACACCGGACGAATCCATTTTCGCACGCATTAACAACCACAACCACTTGGAAATCGTCCTACGCGACCGCGGCAACTGCCCGCAGCAGCTTGTCGCCCATGCCATGGGGCTGATCAAACAGCTGGACGACACGGTCAACTTCGCAAAGGACGACGACTACGGATATCTCTGCCGTGATTTTGAACAGATCGGCAACGGCGTCTCCATCCAGATTGCCACCCATCTGCCTGGGCTTGACCTACTTGGCTACATCCCGCAAGTCATCCATGGAACACGTGAACTCAACTTCCTGCTAGAATACGCCTTCCCCATGCAACAGAAACAAGACGCCGTTATCTTCAATCTGAAAACGCGTTCGGCATATTCGCACAACCCGCTGGCGACGGCCATGCGGCTCGATGATTTCGCCAAACGCCTCGAAGGCCATGAGCTGGACGCACGCCACGCGATGGTCGAAGGCCACCGCAAAGGAGATCTGCTAGATTTTCTCGGTCGTTCCAAAGGTCTCGTAGCCAATGCCTACCGCATTACAGTCCCCGAAGCAAGACGTATCTTCTCGGCATGCTGGCTGGGGGCGGAAACGGGCTTCTTTCCGGCAGAAGCCCGCGAAGTCGCCATCCGGCTGCTATCCATGATAGATGAGGAGGAATTCAAGCAGGACGAAGCTCCCAACGCCGTGGAGCAACGGGAACGCCGTGCGAAGCTACTCAAGGCAGAATTAGGCCATTTTCTAATGTAACGACCGCTATTCGAACATAATCAAACGCCCACACCCGAAAAAAACAAATCCTTGAAATATGTCCAATAACGAAGATCCAACCACCAAATTCACCCCCAGCGCCCAGCAGGTGCTTGGCCTTGCGCGCCGCGAAGCCAAGGAATTGGGCCAAAATCTTGTCGATTCCAAACATGTCCTGCTCGGGCTTTTGAAGCAAGGCCGCGGCCCCGCGGCCGTTACTCTCCAGAAGCTCGGCATCACTTATGCACGCGTCCGCAAGCAAATCACCCTCTCCGGTGAAAATCCAGAAGCGGATACATTGCTTGACGGCGACCTGCCATGGGCCGCAGAGGCCAGGCAGGTTTTCGAAGCGGCCTACAAGGAAGCCAGAATGCTGTCGTTCGACTACGTCGGAACGGACCACCTGCTTCTAGGCATCCTGAAAAACACCAATTGCCAGGCCGTTAAAATACTTAAATCACTAGACATTAATACAGACGACATCCGTTCCGAGCTGATCAAAGCCCTTGATCCAACCTATATACCGCCGACGGATACCGACAGCGACGACGATGAAGACGACGATGTATCACCATTCGACTTAGCCACGAAGGAGGATTCATCAGAAGACGACGACAAATATCCCGCCCTCAAGGCTTTCGGCCGCAATCTCTCCGAACTGGCGGAACAGCATAAGCTGGATCCCGTCATCGGCCGCGATAAAGAGATCGAACGCGTCATCCAGATCATCTGCCGCCGTACGAAGAACAATCCCGTCCTGCTGGGCGAGGCGGGCGTCGGCAAGACGGCCATCGTCGAAGGGCTGGCCATGGCCATCCACAACAAGCAAGTTCCCGAAAACCTTATGGATCATCAGGTTATCGCATTGGATCTGACACTTTTGGTGGCGGGTACGAAATATCGCGGGCAGTTCGAAGAACGGCTGAAGTCCGTCATGGATGAACTGCGTCGTTCCAAACGGATCATTCTCTTTTTAGATGAACTGCATACCATCGTCGGAGCAGGCGGCGCGGAAGGCGCCATGGACGCCTCCAACATTCTGAAGCCAGCCCTCGCCCGCGGCGAAATCCAATGCATCGGCGCCACAACGCTTAATGAATACAAGAAGAGCATCGAAAAGGACGCCGCGCTTGAACGCCGTTTCCAGAGCATCATCGTGCAACCGCCGTCGAAAGACGAGACGATCCAGATTCTCAAAGGCTTGGCGCCCAAGTATGAAGCCCACCACCATGTCCATTACAGCGATGACGCCCTGCGCGAAGCAGTCTTGTTGTCGGACCGCTATATCACATCTCGCCATCTGCCGGACAAAGCCATTGACGTCATCGATGAAGCCGGTTCGCGCATCCGCCTGAAGAATCTCGTGGCGCCGCCAGATCTCCATGTTCTAGAGGAGAATCTCTCCGATGTCGTTGCACAGAAGTCAAAAGCCATTGAAAAGCAATACTATGAACAGGCTGCTGAACTCCGCCATCGCGAAGTCGCCATTCGCGCCCAGATCGATGCTTTGCGCGCTGAATGGCAGGACAAACGGGATGCCAATGTAATGACGATCACTGTGGAGGACATCCGCGACGTGATTTCGTCCATGACAGGCATTCCGCTCTCCCGCGTGCAGGAGAAGGAGACGGAAAAACTCATCCGCATGGAAGAGGAGCTCTGCAAAGTCGTCATCGGTCAGGAGCAGGCCGTCAAAACCATCTCCCGCGCGTTGCGCCGTTCACGCGCAGAACTGAAGGATCCGCGCCGTCCCATCGGCTCGTTCTTCGTCCTCGGCCCCACGGGCGTCGGCAAGACCTATCTCGCCAAATGCTTAGCGGAGTTCATGTTCGGTGATCCGGACGCGTTGATTCGCATCGACATGTCCGAATACATGGAAAAATACAACGTGTCCCGCCTGATCGGCTCCTCGCCCGGCTATGTCGGATATGAAGAAGGCGGTCAGCTGACGGAACGCGTCCGCCGCCGCCCCTACTCCGTCGTCCTCTTCGACGAACTGGAAAAGGCGCATCCGGATGTCTCCAACATCCTCCTCCAGATTCTGGAGGAAGGCCAGTTGACGGACGGCCTCGGGCATACGGTCAATTTCCGCAACACCATCATTGTCATGACCTCCAACGTCGGCGCCACGCAGCTCTCCAAGCCGCTCAGCCTCGGCTTCAAAGCTCCTAACCAGACATCCGACGACAACTACGAAAAAATGCGCGACCGTCTCGAAGAAGCCGCTAAAAAGCAGTTCCGCCCGGAATTCATAAACCGTCTGGACGATCTCGTCGTCTTCCGTGAACTTGGACGCGACGACATCCGCAAGATCATCGACTGCGAAATCGACAAGATTTCCGAACGGCTCAAGGCGAAAGGCGGCAAACTCGACCTTCCGCAGGAAGCCATCGACTTCCTTATCGACCAAGGCTTCAAGCCGGAAAGCGGCGCGCGCCAGCTGCGCCGTGTCGTCGAACGCTACATCGAAGACCCGCTCGCAGAGGAGATCCTCTCCCGGACGCCGCCGGAAAGCTTCGTCGCGAAAGCAACGTATATTCCTGAAGACAAGAAACTTGCATTTTCAATCGAACCAAACGTGGAAGCCTAAATGTCCTTTCAATTGACCTACAGCCAAGTCGGAGAGAGCCACGCCGACTCCTTGAAACGCAAGGAGGCACGGCTTGTTGACTCCAGCTCCGCGACGCTGACTGTCGAAGACGAAAAAGGACATGAAGTGGACATCGCCGTCATCACGGAAGGAAAAGACGGCCACCATGAAATCGCCCCGCTGAGCGGCTTGCCAGTGACTGTCAACGGCGAGCCACTTCTGAGGAAGCAACGCATCATGAGCGGTGACGCCATCCAGGCAGGACAGCTGCTCATCCGCTACTACGCCGTGATGCCGCCGGCTCGGCAGTCGTGGCAGTCGAAGGCTCTGACTGGCCTTTCCAGACTCTCGATCGCCCTGCTCTTCGCACTCCAATTGCTGTTCATGTTCTGGATTCCATGGAAATTGTCGGACTCCCGCCTGTGGGAAGGTTCTGTCGCCAAGCAAAGAATCACACGGACCATGGACGCGACGCGACAACGCGTCGGCAAACTGCTCAAAACAGAAGACAACCTGCAGGCCCCACCTGTCATCAAGTTGCTCGTTTCAGAAATCGCCCTTGATTTGGAGGAGCGTTCCGCCTATCTCCGCCTCTATGAGGAAAAGCTTTCCCGTTCGCAACGCCGCCGCATGGTGGCAGATCTCACCAAGCTCAACAAGTTGCTCGACGATATCGAAAACGGAATGGCCTTTCCCCCCATCCCAGCGCCCGATATCGACAACGCCGTCAAGGCGACCATTGACAAATATTCAACGAAATAACACTTATGTCTTACTTGATTGATTACATTAAGCATTTTCACGATTTTGAAGTTGCCGTCATCGGCGATCTCATGCTTGACAAATACATCATCGGCAAGGCCACCCGCATTTCGCAGGAGGCTCCCGTGCCAGTCGTCTGCGTTGAAAGCGAAAAATCCGTTCCAGGCGGTGCCGCCAACGTGGCTCTGAACCTTCTTTCGCTCCATGCGAAGGCCGATGTCTTCGGCGTTGTCGGAAACGATGCAGCGGGGCAGGAATTGACTGAACTTCTAGAAAATGCGGGTGCCAATACGGACGCCATCATTAAAGTTTCCGACCGTCCGACCACTGTCAAGACGCGCATCATCGCCTCCCGCCAGCAGGTCGTGAGAGTCGATAAGGAGGAAGTCAAAAAGTTGCCACAAGAGCTTTACGACCAGTTGCTTGCCAAGTTGAAAAGCCGTCTGGAAGCCTCCAAGCTCGATGCCATCATCATGGAGGACTACGCCAAAGGCGTCTTTGAGGATCTCTTCATGGAGAAAGTCGTGGAGCTCGCCACTCAACACCATGTGCCAGTCATGCTGGATCCACATCCAAAGCACGACTTCAACATTAAAGGCATCCACATGATGACGCCCAACCTGCAGGAGGCATGCGCTCTCACTAAACATGAGTTCATAAAGGAGTCGGATAACCTGCGAAACAATACTTCGCTCCAAATAATCGGTGACCTCCTCAAGTCTTTCTGGGGCTGCGATATTCCTGTCATCACGCTCGGCGGAGACGGCATGGCCCTCTTTCTGGAGAAAGACAAGCCGCCGCTCATTATTCCGACGAGAGCCAAGAAAGTCTTCGATGTATCCGGAGCGGGCGATACCGTCATGGCGGCCATGACACTCGGCCTGCTCGCAAAGGCCTCGCCGGAAGACGCGGCAAAAATCGCAAACTACGCCGCTGGAATCGTCGTAGGCATCGTCGGAACCGCTGCCATCCAATACGACGATCTGATCAAAGACATCAAGAATGATGAAATTCTCAAAGATCACAATCAATGACCATATATCTTATACCATAATATAAAAGAAGCAACACCATGACAAAAATCATCGCCGTCATTCCCGCACGTTACGCATCCTCCCGCTTTCCCGGCAAGCCGCTCGCGCTCATCGCAGGCGTCTCCATGATCCAGCGGTGTTATGAAAACACACGTAAATGCAGCCGTTTCGACCAAGTCATCGTCGCGACGGACGACCAACGGATCTATGACCACGTCACGTCGTTCGGCGGCAAGGCGGTTATGACATCGCCGAACCATCAGACGGGAACAGATCGTATCGCGGAAGCCATCCAAGGCATTGATGCCGAACTGATTGTGAATGTACAGGGAGACGAGCCCATGATTCCTGCCGACGTTCTCGAACGGCTTATAGACGCCATGCTCGAATCAAAGGCCGACATGGGAACCGCCGCCGTCCCGTTCGACGAAGCGGGAGCTGATCCGAACAGCCCCAACGCCGTCAAAGTCGTCGTGGACAAACGCGGCTTCGCCCTCTATTTCAGCCGTTCTCTCATCCCGTTCCCGCGGCAAGGCGGCATTCCTGTCGAACCGATGCTCCATTGGGGGCTCTACGCTTATACACGCGATTTTCTCCAACAATTTGTCAAATGGCCGCAAAGCCCGCTGGAAATGTGCGAGAAGCTCGAACAGCTCCGCGCTCTTGAAAACGGCGCACGCATCATGGTCATCAAGGCGCACCATCGTTCCATCGGCGTCGATACGCCCGAAGATCTCGCCATGGCTGAAAAACTCTTTCTTGAATCACAGGCAAAATAACGGAAAACCATCATGGATGCTTTTAATCTGACCAACACCATCAAAATCGGAGACGGACAGCCGCTGGTCATTCTCGCCGGCCCATGCGTCGCCGAATCGCTTGACATCTGCCGCACCATCGCCGAACAGGCCTCAACCGCCTGCCAGAAGCTTGCCCTCCCCTACGTCTTCAAAGCCTCCTTTGACAAGGCCAATCGCACATCCATCAACTCCTTCCGCGGCAACGGAATGGAAAAAGGATTGGAGATTCTCGCCGCCATCAGGAAAGAATTCGGCTGCCCTGTCGTGACGGACGTCCATGAACCGGATCAATGCGCCGTAGCGGCGGAAGTCGTTGATATCCTGCAGATTCCGGCGTTTCTCTGCCGCCAGACGGATCTCCTTCTCGCCGCCGCGAAAACCGGCAAGCCTGTCAACGTAAAAAAAGGCCAGTTTCTCGCTCCGGAAGACATGAAGCCGATCATCGGCAAGCTCTCCTCCACAGGCAATGAACGCATCATGCTGACCGAACGCGGCGCCAGTTTCGGCTACCACCGCCTCGTCGTCGACATGCCCGGACTCGTCATCATGAAAGGGCTTGGCAAGCCCGTCATTTTCGACGCGACGCATTCCGTACAGCTTCCAGGCGGCCTCGGCTCCTCTTCCGGCGGCAACCGCGCCTTCGTCGCACCGTTGGCCCGCGCCGCCGCCGCCGTCGGCATCGACGGCCTCTTCCTGGAAACGCATCCAGAGCCCGAAAAAGCCCTGTCGGATGGAGCCAATTCCCTGCCGACAGATCAATTATATAACCTCCTAACTATCGTGAAGGACATCCATGGACTGGTCAAGCAAATGTAAGATGATCAAGGCCGTCGTCTTCGACATCGACGGCACGATTACGGATGGCCGCATCGGCTACGGTTGCGGTTCCGACGACATGATCAAATTTTTCTCCGCAAAGGACGGTCTGGCCTTCCGGATGTGCCGTCAGTTCGGCATCAAGACGGCCGCCCTCACGGCGCGTAGCGACAAGGCGAACACAAAACGCCTCACCAGCCTCCACTGCGATCTGATCAAAGACCGCTGCACAACCAAAGGCGAAGGCCTAAAGGAGATCGCCTCCTTCTTCGACATCCAGCCGGAAAACTGCATGATGGTCGGCGATGATTTCTTCGATTTGCCCGCCTTCGCCATCTGCGGCATTTCCGTCGCCGTCGCGGACGCCGCCCCCGAAGTCCGCGATCTCGCGGATTGGGTAACCGTTGCGCAAGGCGGCCGTGGCGCTTTGCGCGAAGCCGTCGAACGCCTTCTCAAGGCCCGTGACGAATGGAAGGATTTCATCAAACCGTACTATGACCTTTTCAAGAAATAATCCATGAAACCGCTCTGCATCGCCATCTTGTTCATTCTCAGCCCTTTGTGCGCACTTTGCGCAGATTGGGACCTGGGGCAGAACGGCAATGTGGATCTCTACGGGTTCCAATCCTGCGGCTATGATGAACACAACCGCCTCGCCTGGCAGATCGCCGGGCGGAAGGCCTCCGTCCGCGGTCCGCTCACGACCATTGAAGGCTGCGAACTCGTCTTCTTCCATGACCAGAACAAACAGAACACACAGGAAACGGCCATCATCAAGCCAGACCAGTCCGGAAAAGTCCGAATCTCTCTGAAAGCCGCCGCCTGCGACTTCAACTATGCCATGGGCGAAATAAAAAGCGACCAGCCGATCGTCATCGACCTCGGCGACGACGTCGATATCTCAGGTGTCGGATTCGATGTGGATCTCACACGCCATGTCATCCTCCTTCGCTCCACCGTCAAACTGAAATTGAAAATCGACAAGAAAACCGCTAAAACTCTTAAAACAGGATCGTTCAAATGACTTGGATTCTCCGTAAATCATGCATAGCCGCCATCTTGTGCACTCTCTTTATCTGCACACTGCGCGCAGATGAAGCACCTAAGAAGCAGGTGACACAAGAAGAAGAGGAACAGCAAGACGAACTCGTCGTCTCCGCCGACCGCATGGAAATGCAGTTGGATGGACGGACAGTCGAACTTACGGGCAACGTGCGCGTCGAAGACTCCAACATGAGTCTCACCGCCCTTAAAATGATGGTCTATCTCACGGAATCAGAAAAAGATAACGAAAAAGACGGCGAACAGAAGAAAGAGCCCAAAAAGGACGAAGATGCCTCTCATTCCAACATGAAGTTGCAGCGCATCGAGGCCGACGGCGAAGTCGTCCTCCGCAAATTGGACGGCACTGAATCCGCCATGGGCGACCATGCCGTCTATGATGTTAAAGACGACACCATCCTCATGACTGGAAACTGTTCCATCATCCAAGGCAAGAACACCATGATGGGCGACAAGGTTGTCTATGACCGCAAAAAGGCTAAAATCAATATCCAGAAGCCACGCCTCACCATCCAAATCGATAAAAAAGGCGGCAAGAACAATGGCGCACTTGGCAATATTTTCACCGATAAAGATGAAAAAGACGACAAGAAATCGGACAACAAGTCCCAAGATGATAAACAGGTAGAAGACAAGCCGAAGGATGACAAACAGGTAAAAGACAAGCCAAAGGATGATAAAACTGTTGAAGACAAGCCGAAGGATGACAAAGCGGTCGAAGTCAAACCAAAAGACAACAAGCCTGCCGAAGTCAAGCCAAAAGAAGACAAAACTGTCAATGACAAACCAAAAGCTGAAAAACAGGTTGAAAACAAGACAAAGGAAGATAAGAAGGTAGAAGACAAGACAAAGGATGACGGCAAAAAGCGGAGATTCTTTAATTGGTAGGAGAAAACATGACGCCGCTTCTAAAAGCTGAAAATTTAGTCAAGATCTACGGGAACCGTTGCGTCGTCAACCATGTCTCATTGGATGTCGCTCCTGGCGAAGTCGTCGGCCTGCTGGGCCCGAACGGAGCTGGAAAGACAACGTCGTTCTACATGATCGTCGGGCTCATCGAGCCGAACGAAGGGAGCATTCTCTTTGACGGACACGATGTCTCCCGCCTCGCCATGTATGAACGCGCCCGCCTCGGAATGGGATATCTTGCACAAGAGCCGTCCATTTTCCGCAAGCTGACCGTTGAAGAAAATGTGCTTGCAGTGTTGGAATCACTTGAACTTGGCGCAAAAGAGCGTAAATTGAGATTAGACGAGCTTCTCAACGAGCTCCAGTTGACGAGGCTTGCGAAACAGAAGGCTTTCACTCTCAGCGGAGGTGAACGGAGACGACTGGAAATCACACGCGCTTTGGCGACCAATCCGAAATTCATCATGCTTGATGAACCGTTCGGCGGTGTTGACCCGATCAACGTCAACGAAGTACAGAAAATCATAGCAAATCTACGAGATAGGGGTCTCGGGATTCTTATAACCGATCATAATGTACGGGAAACACTGGCAGTCGTCGATCGCGCGTATCTGATTTGCAACGGCGAAATCCTCTTCGCAGGCAGCGGCGACCAGCTGCTGCATGACGAAAAGGCGCGCCAAGTCTATCTCGGGCCTTCATTCAACACCTGACGGCAATTAATCCGCCGTCGGAAAACCAGTAACCAAGGAGGCAAAACATGGAAATTATCGTCAGTGCAAAACATTATGAAATTGATGACGAACTCAAGGCTCTCGCCGAAACACAGACGAAGAAACTTGAATCCGAATTCGAAGCCCAAAAACTGACATCTCTCCGAATTGTCTTCTCCCTTGAGCGGAACTGGCATATCGCGGATGCCCTGCTAAACGGCAAGCGCTTCTCCTTCAACGCGAAAGCAGTCAGCAACGATATGCGCGTCTCCCTCGCGAAAGTCATCGAAAAGCTTGAAAAGCAGATGCGTCGCTACATCGAAAGGACCAAGACCGTCTATACGAAGCCGGACCACACCATGAAGGAAAAGATCTGGACGTCCGCCGAACTCGTGAATGAAGACGAAGCGGCTGAATACATCGAAGATATCATCGACGAAAAGTAAGTCATTCTTAAACAACCATACGCCCTCCGCCGCAAACACGGCGGGGGGCGTTTAATCTAGAAAGACTAGAATTCTAGAAGATTAGAAGCCTTTGGAACACACCATGCTTCCCTACAAAATTGTCAAAAACGACGCTTCCAACTGGAAGCGCCCTTCGTGGGATGAATATTTCCTCAAGCTCGCCATGCTCGCATCCGAACGCGCCACCTGCCCGCGCATGCACTGCGGCTGCGTGCTCGTAAAGGATAAATACGTCTTGGCAACAGGTTACAACGGCTCCCTGCCGGGAACGCCGCATTGCTATGAAGATGGCTGCATGGTTGTCAACGATCACTGTGTGCGCACCAACCATGCGGAAATCAATGCCATCTGCCAGGCGTCACAGCATGGTATCAGCCTTTCCGGCGGAACGGCTTACGTCACGAACATGCCTTGCACGAATTGCGCCAAGGCGCTCGTCGCCGCCGGCATCAAGCGAGTCGTCGTCTTTTCGGACTATCACGACACATTGGCTGAGCTTTTCTTCCACGACGCAGGCGTCATTCTCGACCGTCTGCCGATGCCCGAAACAAAAATCAACTACGATTTGGAAACGTTCAGCTCAGCCCGCCGTTTTGAAGACGACGACGACACGAATTCTTAACGTTCATTCCAATCAGCCGCCCGCAAGGAAGCGGGCGGCTTTTTGTTTTAAGGCTATTATGCTTGTTTATCTTTCGCCTTCAGATCGTTAAGCATGCGGAGCGTGTTTTCCACAAGCTCCTGGCCGCCCTTCGGCGAGCAGACGTTGCAGTATTTGCTTGCGCTGTAGCCACGGCCCCACACACCGCGTTCCGTCGCCAGATACGAACCACCATCCTTTCCGGGCACGCCCGTCAGCTGGATGATGAACGTCTGCGGGAACGGACTGCGGGCCTGAATGCGATGCATGTAGTCCATGTACAGTTCGAAACGATTCGTCGCGAACGCGAACTCGTCGCCAAAACTGACCGTATGCAATTCCATCGGAATCGTGGGGCTCTTTTTGCACTCCTCAAACCGACTGATGATTTCACGGCAGCGGTAGCGGCTGGCGAGCAGACGCGAATTGACCGTCAGATTCTCGACAGGTGTGCCATCCGTCTTAAACGGCGTGTTTTCATAGCCTTTCAACATCTCGCGGTCTTCCTTCACGTCCTCTTCGGACAGGATGCGGCGCGACAACTGAACCGTTTCCACGGAATGCGCGACCGGCAGATCCGACCGGATGTCTTTCTTCGCCCAAGCGAGTACTTCATCGAAGGCGTCCGCTATGCGTTCCGCGATATCAAGCCGTTCGAATTCTTCCGAAAAGGCACGTTCACGGCCGTATTTCAGCTTGAAACGACGCTCCTGCGCCTCCTTGTAATGAAGAATGCGCGGCGACAAATCGCCAGCTGCGGCCGCCTGCGGCAACACGAAAATATCGCCATGACGCGCCTTCATCTGTTCGCGCACTTCATTCCAGAAACTGGCGCTCAACTTGTACATGCCTTCGCTGTTTTGGCTGGGGCACGGCACATTCACGATGGCACCCGTCAAGTTGTTGTTGGCGTCGAACGTGTACATCAGATTGATGAAATGATCCGCTCCGGCCTCATAGCCCATGAACATCGGATCGTTCGTGTTGCCGTACATGACGGAATGGCCGTTCACGCCATGCGTCGAATTCTTGACGGCACCAGGCCGCATGGAAACATCGTCGGCATACGTCACACGACGGCTGTGCGCCACGACGGCGTAGCCGTAGCCCCATGCGACACCGCCTTCCTTGCGGTTGTTATAGGCTTCGGCAACCGCCTCTGCGGCCTGCGTGGACAGGAAATCGCGATATTCATCGCCGGACGCGATGTCCATTTCAATGGGCATCTGGTCATCGGGCGCGGGGCCGGTCGGCAACGTCTTGCTTCTCGGCCAGCCGCCATCGTGGTAATGGCTCGGCGCCGTATGCGTATGGGTCGCATTGGCAATGATTTTCTCCACGGGGAAGCCCGGCAGGAGCTTCGCGACCTTTTCACGGATGTTGTCCAGCAGGAAGGAACGGATCACAACAACGTCGATGGAGACGAAGCAGACCAGATCGCCGCCACTTTCCACGACCAAAGCCGTCGTGAAGATTGGATCCAGCACGCCCGTCGAAATTCGCGCATGAAACTGCCCAGGAATATTCACAGGCTTGTCCGTCGAAACATTTCTTTTCGCCCAACCGATTTTCATCTGTCCCATTGTTTTGTTCCTTTGTTGTTTTTAATCTTGTTTTATTCTTATTTTTTGAAAAAAAATCGCTTTTTTCGGGATGTACACGCCCCCCCCCGCGGCGCAGGCGGGACGCACCGCGTCACTTCTTCAATCCAGATACGTGCCATCGCGGAAGTTGTCGATGTCGTCCATCAGGATGAACATCTGCCCTCCGCGCCAACGATGGCCTTCGGCCAGATAGTCGAGAATCTTCTTCTGAAGCGTCGTTTCGCGCGGCGCGGTAGCGAAATCCAACGGCCAGCCACGGAGGAAGACGAACCACAGCCCTTCGCCAGGCGAACTTGCGCATGGCACAAGATACAGGCCACGCTGGAAACGGCAGAGATTCGCCTCCGGGGGGAAAATCTCCTGCAACTGCGTGTTGAATATCCATGAACTGCACACGACCGCCTTGGGCGGTGTATCTGGGAAGTGCTTGGTAAAGAACGTTTTCGCGCGTTTCAACGAATCCGCACACTTTTCAAAATCCATGCCGCCGCCAGACGGGATATGCATGCCAAGGCTCACATCGCCTTTCGAGAAGACCATCTCCCAATCCACCAACGGCAGGGAAATTTCCTCTTGAATTGCATATCCCTTTGGAGACAAAGGCGTTCCGATCACGCAGCCATCTTTGTACTCCAGTTTGGAGGTGAACGTCTCATGCCCTTCGTACTCTTCAGGCTTGCCGAGGCGGTTGCCGTCCATCAGATACGTCACTCCCGCCGGCGGGAAGGCGATTGTCTTGCCTGTCTTGCGGTTGCGATAGACATAGATGTCTCGCGAACTCGGCTGCAGCCAGAACTCCAGCCGCCCAATGCGCACATATGGATCCGTCGTGTAGTAGCGCATCCAGCCTAACTGATTCAGATAAATGCCCGGACGGCCGTCATGACCACGGCGGAAGTTGTCGTCACAATAATGACGAACCTGCGCAATGGTTTCCATTGTAACGTCTTCAGGAAAACCCAACCGTTTATGATTCTCGCGAACAAGCGGCACATAGCCAATGGCCGGAAGCAGGTAGATCAGCCCGCGGTCTTCGCCAAGCATTTCGGGTTCCGGCCAGCCAGACGGCGGATAGACTCCTTTGTCCGACAAAAACACACGCCAGAAACAGTGCCACGAAAGCCGTGCCAAGGCTTCGTTCGCACGAATCGCCGCCGCCGCCCGGAGAAACGGACCGTCCATTTCATCGCCAAAACCCGTTGCCTTTCGGTTGGATGTGATGGCGTCATCCTGTAAAAACGGAATCTTTTCCGCTCCTGGATACGCCGCCATGGAATCGTCCCATAACTTTTCGACGTCCGCCAACGCGGCCGTCGAACCAATGGACGTCAATACTTCTTCCGCTGTCAACATGATATCTTCCTTTGCATGCCATTGTCCCGCCTGATCGTCTCCATGATTATAACATATTGACATTTTTCCTAGCAAGCAAACAAAATCATACTATATTTTTATAAAAACAATCCGACTGACGACTTTTTTCAATAAAAACGCCACGGCCATACCACCATGATACCAAATCTCAATCAACTGGAAGGACGCAAATTCTGCGTCGTTTTCGTCAAAGTGCTCGATCCCGTCACGGAAAAGGTCCAGCTGCAGTGCATGCGCGGCCGAGCCTCCATCGACCGCGGCCGCGTCAGCGTCATCGACAAGCATGGCGCCGTCTTCACGATTCCGAATATCTCTATTCCCAACATCATGCCAAGCGACGGCACAAAATTGTTGCAAGATGCTGAATATTTTGTCTTTGTGAAACTGGACGACAGCATCCAGCTGTTCAATCCAGACGTCGATCCGACACTATAACCCATGTCGTTGCAATCATTTGCCAATCTGACGCCCGCACATGCCGTTGACATGGTCGAACACGCCCTCGGCACACCAGTCGAATCGTTTGTCCGCCCATGCCCGAGCCATATCAACCGCGTCTATGAAATGAACACGCGGGACGGGCTGCCCTTCATCGCAAAGTTCTATCGTCCAGGAAGATGGGCAGAAGCCGCCATCCGTGATGAACACGATTTCATGCTCGACTGCCAAGACGCGGAAATTCCCGTCGTCGCACCCGCCGCTTTTGCCAACGGCGACACGCTCGCGCAGCAGGACGGCATTTTCTTCGCCGTCTTTCCGAAGATGGGTGGTTTTCCGTTTGACAGCACGCTTCCCGCTCAATGGCAACGACTTGGATCGCTGTTAGGCCGCGTCCATGCCGTTGGCGAACAGGCGGAGGCCAACCACCGCTGCATCCTCCATCCCGCCAGAACGTCCGTTGATGATTTCAACTACTTGCAGGAATCAGAAGCCATTCCGCTTGATTCGCGCTACCAAATTCTGGAAGTCGCCGAACAAATCATCGACGCCTGCATCCGTTCGTTTCCAGACGATACGGAGCTTATCCGCATCCACGGTGACTGCCACAATCTCAACATCTTAGACCGCCCCGACGAAGGGCTCTTTCTGATTGATTTCGACGACATGGTCGTCGGCCCGCCTGTACAGGACCTCTGGATGCTGTTGCCGGATGAACCAAGCCAATGCCGTCCGCTCATCAACGCCTTTCTGAAAGGCTACCGTCTCTTCCGCAGTTTCGACGAACGGACACTCCGCCTCATCGAACCGCTCCGCGCCATGCGCATGCTCTACTTTCTCGCGTGGTGCGCACGCCAGCAGGACGACGCAAATTTCAACATCAAATTCCCTGAATGGAATTCGCGCGATTTCTGGACGCGGCAGACCGCAGATTTCCGCCTCCAACTCCGCAGAATCCGCTGACAGACCGCGCATTTTTCATTCTTCTCATGGATGTTTTCCGAAAATCATATAAAGTATAGATTCAATCAAAAAAGATTCGTACTGCTATTGTTCATTTTCTTGTTTTTTGACAAAGATTTTGCCATGCGCTTTTCTGTCGCGCGAAGCGCTTTCACAACCGCCGAGCCGCCGGAAAGCCATCCTGACAATCAGCAATCTGTCATATCATGTCTGCCCAAGACCATTAGCACCGGGGCTTTCGGCGGCGAGGACATCTGAAAAATCTGTTTAATCTGTGTGATCTGTGGTTTCATAAACTATCATTATGCAGCATATGTCATTCGAACTCAATTACAAATTAGACGACGCCTTTAAATTCGGCTGTGGCCGTTTCCGGCAGGAATACGGCCTGCTCTCCCATTGCGCGGACGAAATCAGCCGCGTCGGCCGTCATCCGCTCATCGTCTGCACGGATGTCTCCGCCAAAATCGCCCTGCCGCTATTGGATAAGACTTTGTCAGACGCCGAAATACCATTCAAGAGCCTGATCCACAACGGTTACTGCAGTCCATCCGTTGCGGAGCGCATGGTACGACAAGGAATGTTGCACGGATACGATGTCATCATCGGCGTCGGTGGCGGCGTCATTCTCGACTTTTCGAAACTTCTGGCGGAATTCACGAAGCTTCCGCTCATCACGATTCCGACGTCCAGCGCCACCTGCGCCGCCTACACGCCGCTCTCCGTCTGCTACGACGAAGACGGCAAATCGCTCGGCAGCCCCAAATACAAATGGGAGATTGCCGCCGCGCTATTGGACATGGACATACTCTCCGCGCAACCGCCGCGACTGCTCGCGTCCGGAGCTTTGGACGCCATGTCCAAAAAGATCGAAATCGAACAGCGCATGGTCGGCATGGATCCAGACGATCTCGCGCCCGGCTTCGCTTCCTGCCATGTTCTTGCGGATTTCATCTACGACGAACTGGATCGCAAATTGGAAACCGCCTGCGACGATATTCGCAACCATCGTCATACCAAGACGATCGAAGACGTCGTTTATTATTCCATCGTCAACGCGGGGCTGATTTCCGGCCTGGCGAACGGCCGTAATCAAAGCGCCATCGCCCATAAGTTCTATCTCTATGTCCGAACGTTCTTTACGAAAGAAGGCGCTTCGTTCCTGCACGGTGAACTCGTCGCCATCGGCCTTGTCGCACAGCTCCACTACAACGGTGACGCGGCAGGCTCTGAAGCGTTCGCCAAACGCCTCCGCGCATTGAACCTCCCCGCCTCCCTCAACGAACTCGGCATACCCGCCACGCAAAAAGCGTTCGACGACTGCTTTGAATTCATCAATACATCCTCCGCCATGGCCGACGCCCCCGCCGACGGCGCAGACAAACTTCGTAAAGCCATCAAAACCATCATCTTACTCTAACCCGTGGGTTACACCCACGGCTAGATTCCTACCACTGCTACGCAGTTCACTAACCACTAATCTCCCGTGGGTTGCAACCACGGCTGAATTCCTACCACTGCTACGCAGTTCACTAACCACTAACCACTAACCACTAACCACTAATCACTACCCACTAAAAATGCAAGACAATACCAATCTCATCTGGATCGACATGGAAATGACGGGCCTCCGCCCGGAAATCGACAAGATTCTCGAAATCGCCACCATCATCACGGACAAAGATTTGAATATTCTCGCGGAAGGCCCCGTCTATGCCGTCCGCCAGCCGCAGGAGATTCTCGACGGCATGAGCGACTGGTGCAAGACGCATCATTCGCAGTCAGGTCTGCTTGCCCGTTGCGAATCACAGGGCGTCTCGGTGGCGGAAGCCGAAAAAGGCACGCTTGATTTCATCGCGCAATACGTCCCGCCACAGGCCAGCCCGATCTGCGGCAACAGCATCTGTCAAGACCGCCGTTTCATCTACCGCTACATGCCGAAACTCCACGATTATCTGCATTACCGCAATCTCGATGTCAGTACATTGAAGATACTTGCGAATCTCTGGGCTCCCGAGATCATGCCGGGCTTCACGAAACGCGAATGCCATCTCGCTCTCGATGATATCCGTGAATCCATCGAAGAGCTCCGCTACTACCGCAAACATTTCATCCGCTAACGTCCGACATGATCTATTTCGCTCCGCTTCAAGGCTATACAGAGGCTTTCTACCGCCGTGCACACCAAACCGTCATAGGCGGTGTGGACGAATATGTCATGCCGTTCATCCGTCTTGAAAAGAACGAACTGCGCCCCAAAGACTTGCGCGAACTCAGATATCCCATGCGGAATCCGTATAACACAGTTCCGCAAGTTCTTGTCAAATCGCCGGAAGAACTGGAAACATTGCTCAAACCGATCCAAAAGGCAGGCTATATAAAAGTCGATTTGAATTTCGGCTGTCCTTTTCCAAAAGTCACACAGCATGGCTATGGTGCAGGGATTCTGCCGTTTCCAGACGCAGTAAAATCCGTTTTGTCAGCTCTTTCCAACTATCCGCAAATCGAATTTTCCGTCAAAATGCGCATCGGGCTCGACACGACAGATGAACTGCCGCCGCTCATTCCGTTGCTCAACGACGCGCCGTTGCGTCACATCGTCGTCCATCCGCGTCTTGGCAAACAGCAATACAGCGGCGATCTGGACATGGAAAGATTCCGTTTTTTTGTCCAAAATTCCATCCATCCCGTCATTTACAATGGCGACATCCAAACGATTGAAGACGCTGCGCCCTATCGCGACGTCATGATCGGCCGCGGCCTTCTGGCCAATCCACTGCTCGGATTGGAAATCAAAGAAGGCACCATCGACACAGCAAGCCGTCTTACGCTTCTGATGGCTTTTCATAAGGCGCTAGTCGTTGAACTTCAAGACATTGAACAACCACTTCCCAAACTCAAAACCGTTTGGGACTATTTCCTGCCGAAGGCAGAGCCGCATCTGCGCAAAAAGCTGCTCAAATCCCGCACGATGGACGATTATCTCTCCATCGCACCATCCGTCATTGAATCCTCCATCACCTTATAAATAAATACTTTCCACAAACTGCCATGAATGCTTTCCACCTATCCTGCATCGCCCTCGCCTGCCTAGCCCAATCAACCTGCTTGGCCCATACGCTCTATGCGCATGATTACCGCCTGCACGGCGCAAAGCTCGTGCCCGTCGAATCTTCCATCGTGGAATCCGGCCCGGAAGACATGAATTTCTGCTTCGCCACACGCTATGACGACGGCTCCATCCATCTCAACCATTCGAAAGGCATCCACACCATCACGGAATACGGTTGCAGCGACATATCGTTCGACAACGGAAAGACTTGGCAACACGCCGCTTCAGGTGTCTGCGGCATCAATTCCTTCCAGAATCGAAAAGGCGAGAAAATCCAGATCAGTTGCTGGAACCACAAACAGGCCGCCAGCCATCAACTTTCCATACTCCGTTATGACGACACATCGCATAAAAAGGAGCTCGTTACCAAAGTTACCGTCGAACTTCCTTTTGAATGCTCCTTCCATACACACCGCGCCGTCATCCGTCTCAAAAACGGATGTCTTCTCGCCTGCGCCTACGGCACGCGAAAAGACGAGAAGAAGAACCATTCCTTTATCATCGCATCCGACGATGATGGAATGACTTGGAAATTCCATTCCATTCTCGCAGATGATCCGCAGGCCACCACCGCCGAAGGCCCCAACGAAGCCACGCTCTGCGAACTGACAGATGGCCGCATCACCGCTCTCTATCGCGACGGCGGCAACGACCACCTTAGGCAAAAGTTCAGTTCCGACGGCGGCCTCACATGGTCCGAAGCAACCACGCTCAACTTCTTTCAAGGAGCCGCAGCTCCTTATATGACAAGACTTTCCGATGGAACAGTCGTCGCCATTTCCGGCCGTCCGGACGTCTATCTGCTCATTGACTTCACGGGCACGGCGGAACATTTCCAGTCAGTCCGCCTCTACCACGGAGCCGGCAGCAGCTACGCGACCGTCATCGAAACCGCCCCGTCCGAACTGCTCGTCCTCTTCGATGAAAGCAATTTCGGCCCCACTCGCAGCCCTACCGCTTTTTCCTACATCCATGCCTGCCGCTACAAGCTAGTCAAAATAGACAACTCTGCGCCAGAAGACCCTCGCGCCAAAGGACTTTCAACGTTCTATTCTCCAACGGACGGCAAACTGCCACAGGAACGGGACATCGCCTTCCCATACAACTACCGCCCCAATAGCCCCAACCAGCCCGCAACATACGAAATCATCACCATTCCGGAACGGCCCCATCCCGTCCTCCATCTTGTCAACCATGGCGACAACAAAGTCGTCGCCAATTCCGAATGGGCCCTTTTCCGTGCGATGGAACCTGTTGAAGGCGCGCAGAAAATGACCGTTTCCTTCGAATTCCGCCTTGCGGAGGACGGTCTTGACAAACCGCAGTTCCATGTCTGCGGCAATGTCGGCTCCACCGCTGATTCCAAAGGCTTCAACGGCTACGCGCGTTTTGCACGCAACGCCATTTACTATCTCGACGGCAAAAGCATGAAGAAGTTCGACTACGACATCGGCGTCTTCCGTTTCCACGCCTTCACGATGAAGATGGACGCGTCTAGCGGCACATGGTCGTTCCATAAGCAAGGCGATGACACGCCGCTCTTTACAGCCAAACTCAATCCCTGCGAAGGCACGCCGTCCATCGCCTTCGGCGACGGCTCATCCGACATCTACGGCACCGTAGATGTCTCCTACATCGGATGGGATTTTTGATAGTAACGACGGCGTCCCCGCCGTTGAAAGCCATCAGGCATTCAGCAATTATAACAAACGTATCGATAAATAATTATGAATGATCAATTGAAAGTAAAATGGTATGGAACCAATGCCTTGGAATTCAAACACGCCAATGGCTCCTTCATGATCGATCCGTATGTCAGCCGTGACAACAAAAGGTTCTGTGTTCCGTCGGAAGTCGATAAGTACTTGACATCCAAGCCAGATTTCGTCTTGATGACACATGCCCACTGGGATCATCTGCCGGACATGCCGTATCTGATCAAAAAGACGGACACGGTGCTATACGCCTCCCGTACAGCATGCAACATCATGCGATCATTTGGCGTATCGGAAAAGAATCTCCATGAATTGACCTACGGCGAAGTCATTGAAATGCCCGGCGGCGTCTTTGTCACAGCCTTGGAATCACGGCACATGGGTAGTGATGATTTACAACCTTGCTATGACGCCCCACCGCCGTTGGAAACATTGAACCGTTGTTCTGCATGGCGTTGCGGTGAAGTCTTTTCATTTGTCATCGAACTTGAAGGCAAAACACTTATGAATATTGGTTCCGCCAATATCCATATACCGTCCATGAGCGGTTCGGACTGTGACTGGCTTTTCTGCGGCATCAGCCGTTGGAAGCCCGGATTTCCGGATCTGCTCATGCGCAACATTCACTTCAAGTGCCTGATTCCCACGCATCACGATGAATATACCGTCCCTTTGGATCAGACCTATATTCGCGATGATCTGGATCGTTTGAAACAGGCTATTCCTAATCTTAACGCCCACCAGCTCCCCATCGCGCAATGGGAGAAGCTATAGCGTAAGTGATTTGATATTAATTGCATCCCAAATCATTAATCATTAATCATTACGGAATAGTTTCCGCATGAAATACCACAGGACGAAGCCGTTGACCATCGTCGTGACGCCCCATGAGAGCGGATACGTCATCATCAGGCATTCCATCGTCCGATTCATCTGGAAGTATGTGTAAATCCAGACGATACGCAACAGACAGACGCCTGCCAGATTTGAAATCGCGGACATGAGCGAATGACCGAGGCCGCGCATCGCGCCGCTGACGGTATCCATCGTGCCGCACAGAAAATACGTCGTGAAAAGGACTTTCAGCCGTCGCATCCCCCAGTCGATCACTTCCGGATCCGGATTGTAGATGCCCAGCAGCTGGCGACCGAAAATGTATCCGCCGAATCCCATCAGGATGCAGATCGCCGTCGTCAGCGCCATGCAATACCAGAAGCTCCGTTTGATGCGGCCGTATTCATGGCCGCCCAGATTCTGCCCCGCGAAACTGATGGCCGTCTGATGATACGTGAACGAACCGACATAGACCATCCCCTCCAGGCTGACTGCCGCCGCATTGCCAGCCATCGCCAGCGAACCGAATGAATTGACAGAGGCCTGGATGATGACGTTCGCCAATGAAAAGCACGACGCCTGCACGGCGGCCGGAAGTCCTATCCCCATCATTTTCTTGAGGATAGTGCCATGGATGCGCAACTTTCTCAATTGCAGCCGGCAGTCTTCATCCGCCGTCATCAGCGCACGTAAAACCAGCACGCAGGACACGCCCTGCGAAATGACCGTCGCGCTTGCAACGCCCGCCACATCCCAATGCAGGCAAATCACGAAGTACATGTTCAGCACGACGTTGATGACTCCCGCGATCGCCAAAAAGATCAGCGGCCGTTTCGTGTCACCCAACGCCCGGAGAATCGAGCTGCCGAAATTGTACAACAGCAGGAAAGGCATGCCCATGAAATAGATACGCATGTACAGCGTCGCCTTGTCGATGACGTTTTCCGGCGACGACATCATACGCAACAACGTGCGGGACAGCCCGAATCCAATTCCGCCGGACAGGAAGCCGCCCAATAACGCGATCAAAATGGCCGTATGCGTCGTGCGGCTCAGATTCACGTCGTCTTTCGCGCCGTAGAAATTGGCCGCCATCACGTTCGTGCCGATTGACAGGCCGAAGAACACGTTGATGAGCAAAAACGTCACGGACGCCGTCGAACCGACCGCCGCCATCGCCTCATGCTGCGCATACCGCCCGACGACGATCAAGTCCGCCGCGTTGAACAGCAATTGAATCATCTGCGACATGAACAACGGCAGCGAAAAACGGACGATCTGGCTGAACAACGGCCCATGGCACATGTCCATCCGGTATTTTCTGTCATTGCCTATCGCCATGGCGCGCCCATCGCCCCCAGCAGCCCGCTAACAAGCATGCACCAATTACCGTTCTTTCTTGAATTCAACATCATACGCAAACGCACGTCCATCCACTTCCAATGTCAAATTACCATCGATCAGCCTCGCAACTGGTTTCTGCGCCATGCTGGTCCATGGATCGACCATCGTGACGCTGACCAGCTTGGAGTCATCCAGCCCCGCCAACACCTTCTGGCTGCCTTCCACGCGGAACGGCAAACTGCCAGGCACGGGAATCAACCGCCAACGCCGCTCGCCAAGACGAATCCAGCGGAACGATCCGTTCGTCTTCACGCCATCGTCGAAATCGGCCATCGGCAATTCCAATGTATCGACATTGTTCTGCTGCGGCACCTTCGTAATCGTCGTCGTGATCTTGCCATCAGCGTTTCTTGAAACCTGTATGGCGCCGCCGAAGACGCGGTTGCCTTCCATGCGGACGCCTGTGATCCCCAGCCGTCCGCCGTTCTGCGGGTTGAAGATGCCGAAGAGAATTTTCAGTTCGCCGTCCGGAACATCCTCAGGCAGAGCCACTTTGATGGTCGAATGATAGATGCCGGGTTTTGTGTGGTTCACATCCGTCTTCTCAACCGTTCCATAATACAGGATGCCTTCGCCTTGCTTGCTGGAAGGATGGGTCACATGGATGAACTGAGAAGCCCTCTCCGCCGTCGAGCCTTTTTCAAAATCCCATTCCACGTTCATTTCAAAGACAAGATCGGACACCTTTTTCAAGCTCTTTACCATCGCCGTAATGTTCTGCTTGGATAGAATGGACGTATAGGGCGGACGGGCATCATAGAAGACACAATCGCCTTTGCGAGAATAGCCCATCGTCATACCGTCCTTCTCAACCACATACACCGTCATGTCGGGTGCATTGATATAGTATCCGAACTTAGGCAATACGCTTCTTGGCAGCTTTTTTTCTTTCTTCTTGCTGCTTTCCTTCTTCTGTTCCGCCTCACTCGTCTGGGTCTCCTCCTTTTGCTCCTCGCCCCACTCATCAGGACGGGCCTCTTTGTAGGCTTGAATTTCGCTTGGCTTCATCACGATTTCGCGCTTTAGCCGCCAAGGTTCATCCGCCCGGTTGCACCAGATATCAGCCTTCTCTTCACCCTCTCCGAACACCGCATGAAGACGGTGGATAGACGTGAGAAGATGCCTATCGCTTGCTTTTACTTTTTCTTCCGCCTTTTCAAGTATCTCGTCAAACGACTTGCTTGCATCATCCTTCTCGTAAGCCGCCTTATGCGTTTCTGGAATCGCCTTGTGCGCTTCGTCATTCATCATATTTTCCACTGGTAAAAGAATGCCAAAATCCAAAGTATCGATTTTTTGACGTGCAAGCCAGTCGCACACGTCATGGAGCATCCAATATGTCTTGACGGCCGACGTGGAGAATGGACCATCGCTCATTGGATTGCGTCCGCCGATGACCGTCATGGAATTGTAATTATCCGAGCCATAGCCGCTTGGTGCTGGATCGTTTTCAGCATATCGGCTGCCCAGGCCGCCGCCAAGCAACACGAACTTTCCGTGAGACACGATATCATGCCACGGCACACGCTCCCATTTGTCCTTTTCAGCCCCCCAACGGTTGCCGGAATAATGGTCGGCCTGCCCGCCATCAAGCGAGCCGATGAGGGCGTCGTGGCCGCATTCGCTAAGCATCGGGCCTTTGTCTTTCCAAAGGATTTCGCGGCATGTGTCAAAAGCGGCAGACCATTCCTTCGCCGTCCGCTTGCTTTCATAGAAACGGCCGCTGCGGTCATAGTAGTCCATGGGCGGAATGGCGGAGAAGACATCAATGAAGAGTCCATGCGCGCCGATATTGTCGCGGATGAGCTCCATGTTCTTCACAAGCCACGGCTTGAAGGCGTGCGGCAGCCAACGGTAGCTTTGGGCGTCACGTCCCTTGTTGTACCATGCGCGTTGCGGCGTGCCGTCCGCATTGAAGATGATATGGTCGTAGCTGAAGCCCTCCGCATCTGGATAGAAATCGATGTAATTGTCATGCGGCGCGAAAATGATGCCGTTCTCCTGGCAGGCGTCCGACAACTTCTTGAATGGCTCCAGTCCGCCCATCGGCGGATAAATTTCAGGCAGGCGGTAGTCATAGCCCCACCGCTGCCAGACGTGCTTCACGAAGATACTGTGCTCCATGCCGTACTTGGCGGCCATCCGCACGCCCTCAGCGGCAGCCTCGTAATCACCGCTCCACTGGTCAAGACATTGCCGCCCAAGCAGTTCGTCCAGTCCGGGCGACGGTTTGAAACCTACGACACGACCATATTCCTTCGCCGCCATGAAAGCGTTTTTCGACGACGGCGCGAAATGGAACGTCACATCATTGTGAGCCTCCAGAGTGAACAGATTTTCGGACGGTTTGCAGACCATCCTGTCGGGGAAGAAATCCGACGCGATCGACAGACTCATTTTGTTTCGATAATCGACCCCCACATGGCGTGTGTTCAAGGTAAACCCGCCGCGGCTCAACACAAAATCGTCCTTCGGATCTTCAATAACATTGCCAAAACCGCCGTAGATACGCCACGGTTTCTCATTTCCCTTGCCTATCGCCAGTTTCGTATAACGTGGCTGACCACGCAAATCGCGTTCCACGCCCGGCATCGCAAAGGATATCTGCAACGTGCCTCCATACGGGCGCACACGGACCTCCAGCATCACTGTCCCGTACTGTTCCGTCTCGATCTGATGGCGATAGATGTCCCGCCCATACTTTATATCCTGTCCAAGCCATGTGATTGGCTCACCTTGACGAGACTGGCCGTATAAGACACCTGCGACATTGATTGAAAAGCCTTCATAGACAAGCACATGCTCTTCTTTATCTACGAATGCGAGGAAGCTGTCCACAATTCCTTCCGGCCCTGGAAGGAGGGCCGCACCATAAACAGTGCCGTCCGCGCTCTTCAGCTGATAGCAGCCAGGCCAAACCATGCCTTCAACCTCCAACTCCGTCGTTTGCAACTCATTCCTTCCAGGTTTCATCGAGGCGGCGCTTTTCTTGACTTTGCCTTTGAGTCCAAGCCTCGCCATTGCAATGGCTTTTGAACGGCGTTCGTCCTTATCGATTTTCGTTTCCATTCTAAAGTGGTCTTTCAGACTGATTTGCGGATCAGCCCAGTAGCACTCGTCACAACTTGTGTTGTTTTTCGCACCAGGCGTCACAATCAACGATAGATCAATCGTTCGCCCCATGAATTCACGCAAATCGATTTCCGCAGCCTCCCATGTCTTCGTCGCGGATGAACGACGGAACAGACGGCGTGTCTTGCCAGCGTCCTGCACTTCCACAATGTATTCAACGCCGTCGCTCGGAGCCTCGCCGTCTTGATGGTCGCGAAGCGCCGTGGCGAATGTGAACATGGCTTCATTCTTCTCCGGCAACTGGATGCGATATGTCGCCTTCACATAGCCTGCCCCCGTCTTGAACGGCGGATGGAACACCAATGCATCGCGGACATCGTTACGGCGATCGACGCCCTTTCTGTTCTGCATGACCAATCCGGAATTCGGATCGTTTCCGTCAAATCCGCGCGCCATCACCGTCTCTGCCTCCGCACCAACCGTCCGATAGGCGACACGACGGCTCACAGAACGGTCTAGCCGAATATTCGCACGATGCATCGTAATCGTTTCCGGACTGTAGTCCGCGACTGGCCGTGCACCGCGCGGTCCCGCCAACGCAAGCCTGAAATAACTCTTCGGCGTCAGCCAGTAGTTGGAAATCCGCCGCCCGAAATACACTTCAGACCGACGGATTTTTCCGTCCGCGTCGCCAATCATGAGATTCATGCCGATCGCCTTTGCCGCCTCCGCGCCAATAACAGACTTTGGCAGATTTGCTTCGAAAACATAGCCCACGCCTGTGCGACGCGTCACGATCTTGAATCCAGGAGGCACGACGATCTTTTTTTCACCGCCGACGTATTTCGGCACCTTCATCATCGGCCTCTCGACTATATCGACAATAGGCTGCTCATCATCATCCAGCAATGGCTCACCATCCTTATCCACACGAATCTGCTCATCCGCACCGCCAAATACATTCACAGCGATGACCTTGTCCGCATCCGTGAACGCCGTATCCTGCCGTTTGGCAGGCTCCATGCCATGGAAGTAGAACCGCAGATAGTCGCTGTCCATGAAGTCGTCTGACGTCTTGTCTTCACAGGAAATGTCATCATCCACGAACTGTCCCGCGATATAGATGTTTTCCTTGTCATGCAAAAACATGACGACGCCGTCGAAACTGTCGCCTGAAATTTTTCCTGCACTGAGACGCTCCGAACCACATGAAACTGGTGTCGCCTGCCCCCACCATTCATCCAGATCGCCATCGACCGTTACGCCTTTCTCAGCAAACCATGCCGTCTGGTCTTCGCTTTCAGGCCCGGCAGCCTCCGCTTCCTGCTGTGCTCGCGCCTTTTTCGTTTTGAACAACGCAATCGGATGCAGGGCAAACGCTTCTCCATCCTGCGGCGTGACATTCGCCTGCGCATGAACGGGATACCATGCCTCCAACGCACGATCCAACGCCGCTCCTTTGAACTCGAATTCTTGTTTGCCTTTCGGTGCAAGCTCGAATGGCGCGACCACACGGCCAGGAGTCGTCTTCCAGTCATCGTTCATCCACACCTGCATGGCAACCGTTACCGTTTTGTCGCTTTCATTCTCCGCAATGACTTTGAAGAGAACGCCTTCGCTAAGCACTGCCGTTTCCGGAATGCCGTCGATCGACAGCTTCACGCCATTCTTCTGGTCAACAGGCGGCAGAAAGCCCCAACAAGCCATGCAACCAATCAAAAATAGACTGCAAATCAAACGCATGTTCTTCATTTAGTTTTCCTTATGGGATGTACTGCCTCAACCTTTCATGGCCAGCCAAACGACCACCGCCACAATGACCACCACCACGACAACCACAACCGCCACTGTGGCGGACGAACCTTTCTTCGACGCACCGCGCCCCGTAACGCCCCCCACGGAACCCGCATCAACAGGCCCGCCACCGACAGCGAACACGGATGGCAGCTGTTTCAACGAGAGCGCCAATTCAGGCTCTGTTTCGTCAACATGTTCCGCCTTAGATGGTTCCGGTATATCAAATACGGAATCCAACGGACGCCATCCACCGTCATGGTGAATCAAATCATGCCCCGTCAGCCGACCGTCGTTCAGCATGGCCTCTAATTCCTTCATGGACACGACGGCCCCCTCCGACGGCATGCCATCTCGGTATATCCGCACCGTTTCGCCAGTCTGTTCGTTCACTGTGGACTTCTCTTCCATACAAGTATTGTTCGATTTATTGCTTTCAGCTTTCAGCTTTAAGCTTTTAGCTTATATAACTTCCAAAGCATCTTTAGACGGCAACGCAGGGAACGGCGCCGTCGGCAACGTCTGATACCAGAAGGCGACGGATGCGATGTCGTCCTGCAATGGCAGATAGCGGCCGCCTTCTCGCCAGCCCAACGCCTGAATCGTCACTTTCAGATCCTGTTCGAAACGAATCGGATCCATGATGTGCCAACGATACAGCCCGAAGCGCTGCTGGCTGCGATAGACGCCGTCCGGACGGATGACTTGATGAAGCCCCGCATACGGTGTCGTAAACGGCTGGTACTGATGCGTCTCGCGATTTTCGAAATTGTACGAGCCGCAGAAGTAGTCTTCCGTGCCCGTCCCGCAAATCGTCGGAAATTCGCCGTCGCCGTCCATATAGAATTTGATTTCGCCTTCGCCCCACCAACCGCAATTGTTGACGCCCCAGCAGAGCGCCGTTCCGACATACTGGCCGCGCCCCTTCACGCCGTCCAGAATCGTATATACATCCTTGTACGGCAACGGGTTGACGCGACGGAACTGCGCATGGAAATACGCGCAATCCTCCGGAACATCCGTCAGCGTGTAGTTGATTTGATAGTACAACGTCATGTCTTCATTGGAGATGTTCTCAAACGTCATGCGGCAGCGTTTTCTGAACGGCATCTCCCAATAGCAGTTGAACGCGCTGCCCGGATTCACACAGACTGGCAGTGACGAAATCTGCGCATATTGCCCCCAACCCATGCCGAAAAAGTCGCCGACAGGGCATTCGACCGACGGTTGCTCCTGATCGTCCCAATAGATCCGCAGGATGAAAAAACGCCATGAACGGCCGCTCGGCGTCAACCAGATCTGCTGAATCGCGCCCTGCCCTTCGATGTCCGCCATCGTGAATGTCTCATGCGCCGCAATTCGCACGCTCGGAGACACTTTCCACCCCTGCCCGAGTTCCCGTGCGCAGTTCTCGCCCGTGCCGTGAACGGCCATTCCGGCCTTTCCCTTCTCGCCCGTGAAATTCTCCGCGCAGATCGAACGCGTCTTCGCATTCGAGATTCTGGACAGATTGCCCAAATTCATCCCTAAACCGTTGAACGACATCGTTTATGCTCCTTATGACCTATCCCAGCAGTCCATCTTCATCGCATTTTGACCGTGTCTTCGATGAGCCGCTTTCTTGCCTTTGACTACTTTCCCTTTTATATTACTGTAAACAGTTTTTCAAATTTTTAAACATCCGACAGTAGTTTTTCAACAAAAAACTGCCGCCCATTTGCAAATTGTTCCATCCATGACAGTTTTCATTCTCATCTTCATCACCTGCATCCTCCACATCCTCTGGAACATCTCAGGCAAAAAATGCAAGGATAACGAGGCTTTCACATGGCTGACCACCTTCGGCGGCGCCGTCTTCTGCATCATCGCCACGGTCATCTCCCGCCTCATCACGAAAAATCCAATCCCGCCATCTGGCTTCTTCATCATGGCCGCCGCCTCCGGTTTCTTCGAATCGGCCTACTTCATCTTCCTCTTCTGGTCGTACAAGCATATCGACATGTCCGCCTCCTATCCGCTCGGCCGCGGTCTGGCCCCCGTCATCACGCTGTTTCTCGTTCCCATTTCATCCATGATCTTCGACATCAAAGGCCATGGCAGCCTGCGGCTTGAACAACTTCCCGCCGTGATAACAACTCTCGCGGGTGCCGTGCTCATCTGCCGCGACTCATGGAAACGCAGCACTCAAAAGCAAAACGCCGTCAAAGGGCTCACGCTCGCCTGCCTGACCGGCCTCTCCATCGCAGGCTACCATCTCATCGACTCGCAGACGCTTGAAAAATACAAGCAAGTCACTGAAATCGAATATCTTGGCTTCGTCTTCATCTTCATGCTGCTCTTCGCCTCCATTTGGTACTTTCCAAAGAAGAATTCCATCCAGCGTATCAAAGATGAATGGCAAAGCGGCTACCTGGGCGTCCTCTCCGTCAGTTTCATCGCCCAAGCCAACTACATAATCGTCCTCTACGCCTTCTCCATCGCACAGAATCCGACGCTTGTGACCGCCGCCCGCAATATGGGCATCGTCCTTTCGCTTCTCGTCTGCGCCATCCGCCTCAAGGAGAAAATCACCCCCATGAAGGCCATCGGCGCCGCCCTCATCACCGCCGGAATCATCTGGATTTTCTTGGTGTAAGAATCAAAATAAAAAGAACTTATTTCCGCTTCTTAACAATAGAAGCAACTTCATCCTTAGCAAGACGTTCAAAAATCAGCTAATATTCTATTAAATACGGAGAGACCTTTTTTCCCTTCTGTACATAGTCTGCGAATTGTTTCCCACGCGGTATGCCAAGTTCATTGGCATATGCCAAAAGGAACAATTGCGCTATTGCCGCCAGATACGCATCATCCTCTGGCAAATTTCGAATCGCTTCTGGTAATCTGTTCACATATTCCCTGACGCCGTATTTTCGGGAAGTCACTCGTATCAATGGCAACAGGTTGAAACATTTTCGAAGTCCCTCTTGTTATCGTGCCAACACTTGCTTTCCATATACATTATATAGCCTATATGTTTTGCAAGCCCCACAGGATGATTTACAGAAAAAACTCACATGAATAGCCGATAACACGATCCATCACGGCCGGAATCCTCTGAATCTTCTTGATTAAAATCCTTTACTATAAATAAATTTTCCAAAATGACGCAAAAATCGACAAAAGGGAGTATATTATTAATTTGACTATTAAGGCGCTTCGCGCCATGTCTCGCGGAAACGGTTTCCGCAGACCGCTATCATCAGGTTCTACTATGCAACAAGACAAGATTCGCAACATCGCCATCATCGCCCACGTTGACCACGGCAAGACCACGCTGGTTGACGGGCTGTTCAAATTCGCAGGCTCCTTCCGAGACAATCAGAAGGTCGATGAACGCCTCATGGACTCCAACGACCTCGAAAAGGAACGGGGCATCACCATCACATCCAAAAACGGCGCTTTCAATTACAAAGGCTTCACTATCAATATCATCGACACGCCCGGACACGCCGATTTCGGCGGCCAGGTCGAACGCGTTCTCAAGATGGCGGACGGCGCCCTGCTGCTCGTCGATGCGCAGGAAGGCCCCATGCCGCAGACATATTTCGTTCTGAAGAAAGCTCTTGCGTTATCCCTTCCGATCATCGTCGTCATCAACAAGATCGACAAACCGGCCGCCCGCCCCTACTGGGCCGTTGATCAAGTCTTCGATCTTTTTGTCAAACTCGGCGCTCCAGACAACCTGCTCGACTTCCCTGTCGTCTATGCCTCCGCCAGAGAAGGGTTCGCCATCGACAATCTGGAAGACCCGCATGTCGACATGGCGCCGCTCTGCGACCGCATCATCAGCTACATTCCCGCCCCGACAGGCGATCCCAACGGCCCGTTGCAGGTTCTCGTATCCTCTTTGGACTATTCACCTTATCTCGGCCGCCTCGGTATTGGAAAAGTCACCAACGGCCATTTGGACATCAATAAGGAAATCGCCGTCGCCATGCGAGACGGAACGCTCAAGCCCGCCCGTATCACGAAAGTTTTCCGTTTTGAAGTCAACCAGAAAGTTCCGACGGAGCATGCGGACTGTGGCGAAATCGTCGCTATCTCCGGCATGGATGAAGTGACGGTCGGCTGCACCTACACCGACCCGCTGACGCCCATCCCGTTGCCGCCGTCTGAAATCGACCCGCCGACCATTTCCATGGGCTTCATCCCCAACGATTCGCCGTTCGCAGGCCGCGAAGGGCAGTTCGTCACCTCACGCCATCTGGCGGAGCGTCTCGCCCGCGAGACGATGGCGGATGTCGCGTTGCAAGTCGTTCCGAATGAAGAAGGAATGGGTTTCCAAGTTTCCGGGCGTGGCGAACTCCACCTCTCCATTCTCATCGAAAAGATGCGCCGCGAAGGCTATGAATTCCAGGTGACGCGTCCGCAAGTCATTCTGAAGGAAGTGGATGGCGTCACACAGGAACCCATCGAAGAACTGACTATCGACGTCGCGGAAGAATACATGGGAACTGTCATGGAGAAGCTTGGCCAGCGGCGCGGACGCGTCCAGACGATGGACACCGCCAACGGCATGGCCCGTTTGACCTATCTCATTCCTACAAGGGGACTTCTGGGATATCGTGCGGAATTCATGACCGATACGCGCGGCCTCGGTGTCATGAACTACGTCTTCCATGGCTACGACACCTACGCAGGCGAAATCAAATACCGTACTCGCGGCGCCATGGTCTCCATGTGCACATGCAAGACTGTCGCGTTCGCCCTATTCAATCTGCAGGAGCGCGGCAAGCTCTTTGTCGAGCCGGTCGTCGATGTCTATGAAGGCCAGATTGTCGGCGAACACTGCCGCGAAGGCGATCTCATCGTCAATCCCGCCAAAGGCAAGAAGCTCACGAACATGCGCGCCGCGGGATCAGACGAAAACGTCATCCTCACGCCGCCGACCGTCATGTCGCTGGAAGATTGCATCTCCTATATCAACGAAGACGAACTCGTCGAAGTGACGCCCAAAGCCATCCGCTTGCGCAAGAAGCACATGCGGAAATGGTACGGCTCCACTTCCGTCTGATTGTAGTTTTTTATATCCATTTATTAATAAAGCAGGCGTCCTGCCTGCACGCCATCGGCGAGACGCCGATGGCACCTCAAAAAGCGAGAAATAAACCATGGCAAAGGCAAAAAAAATCTTCAAACGTGTTCTTCTGAAGCTCTCCGGCGAAATGCTGAAGGGAAAAGACGGCTTCGGCATTGATCCGGACGCGACGATCGAAGCGGCGAAACGCATCAAGGAAGCCGTTGACGCCGGCGTCCAGACCGCCATAATCATCGGTGCGGGCAACATCTTCCGCGGCCTCGCTGGCTCGCGGCAGGGCATGGACCGCTCCTGCGCGGACAACATGGGCATGCTCGCCACCGCCATGAACGCCCTCGCCATGCGCGATGCGCTCGAATCCATTGGCGTCAAGGCCGAAATCCAGTCCGCCTTCGCCATCAACGGCGTCCTCAAGCCGTTTGACCAACGCGAAGCCGTCCGTCTGCTCGAAGAAGGAACTGTCGTTCTCTTCGCCGCCGGAACGGGCCACCCCTATTTCACGACAGACACGACGGCCGCCCTCCGCGCATGCGAAATCAAAGCGGACGCCGTCTTCAAAGGCACGAAGGTCGATGGCATCTACACCGCCGATCCCATGAAAGTCAAAAACGCGAAACGCTATGAGACGATCACTTTCGCGGAAGTCCTTTCAAAACGCCTCGCCGTCATGGACACCACGGCTTTTTCGCTCTGCCAAGACAATAATATCAATATTCTTGTTTTTAGATTTGGCGTTCCGGGCGTTTTGGGCAATATTATGAAAGGCGACTTCTCGGCCGCCACTCTTGTGACCGTCAAATAGCAGAAAACACATATACAATAGCATCATCCATTTCCAACCTCAAGGAGACACATCATGCCAAACGCAGAAAACATCATTCCAGAGACGAAAAAACTCATGGAAAAAGCCATCACCAGCATGAACCATGACTTCGCGTCCGTCCGCACCGGCAAAGCCTCCCCCGGCCTCGTCGAAGGCATCATGGTCGAATACTACGGCACGCAGACCCGCATGAAGGATCTCGCCGGTATCACCGCCCCCGAGCCGCGCCTTCTCGTCATCCAGCCGTGGGATCAGAACGCCGTCAAGGCCATTGAAAAAGCCATCCGTGCCTCCGATCTCGGCATCTCCCCCGTCTCCGACGGCCGCGTCATCCGCCTTCCCATCCCCGAACTTTCCGAAGAGCGCCGTAAGGACATGACCAAGCTCGTGAAGAAACGCTCCGAAGAGGCCCGCGTCGAAATCCGCAACGCCCGCCGTGACGCCAACGACGCCATCAAGAAGGCCCAGAAGGCCTCCGAAATCACCGAAGACGAAATGAAATCCAAGACCGACGAAGTCCAGAAGATGACCGACAAGATGATCGAACAGGTCAACAAGATTCTGGAAGACAAGGAAAAAGAACTCATGATGGTCTAATTGCAATGCTGAATGCTGAATTGAATTGCAATTTTTTAATTATTAATTGTTAATTATTAATTTGGAAATAAAGGAGTAATCATGGCCAACGAAACGAAGAAAGTCTTGGGCGTTGATATCGGCGGAACCAAGATCGCCATCTGCATCGCGGATACCAACGGCGACATCGTCGCCTCCGACCGCGTCCCGTCCGGCGCCACGGCACCGTACGATCAAGTCATGCCTCAGATCATTGACGTCGCCAAGAAGGTCGCCGCCAAGGCCGGCCTCCAGTTGTCCGACATCATCGGCTGCGGCATCTGCGCCCCTGGCCCGCTCGATATGAAAGGCGGCCGCATCATGAAGTCGCCGAATCTCGCATGGGACGCCGTTCCAATCCGCGACGATCTCGTAAAAGGCCTCAACATGCCAGTTTACATGGACAATGACGCGAACGCCGGCGTTCTCGCCGAATGGTTCTTCGGCAGTTCCAAAGGCAAGAAGGATGTCATTTATCTGACCATGAGCACAGGTGTCGGCGGCGGCATCGTCTCTGGCGGCAAACTCCTCACGGGTGCCACCGGCATCGCCGGCGAACTCGGCCACATCATTCTGGATGTCAATGGCCCGATGTGCGGTTGCGGTCATTTCGGATGTCTGGAAGCCTACTGCGGCGGCCGTTCCGTCGCCCTCCGTCTGCAAGACAGACTCCGTTTCCGCCCCGACCACGCTATGTTCAAGCTCCCGGGCGTTGATGGCAAACTTGAGAATCTCAGCTTCCAGGCCGTTCGCGAAGGCGCCAAGTTGGGCATTCCAATCGCCGTCGAAATGTGGGATGAGATTTGCTTCCGCCTTGCGCAGGGCATCGGCATTCTCATGAACACCTTCAATCCGGAACAGATCGTTCTCGGTACCGCCGCCTACTATGCGGGCGACTTCCTCCTGAAGCCTGTCCTCCACTACCTCCCGCGCTTTGCGTGGCAGGAAGCCAGCCGTTGCTGCGAAGTCTGCATCTCCGGCCTCGGCCTCAAGATCGGCGAACTCGCCGGCCCGTCCGTTGCGCTGAACGGCCTCTACGAAGCAGGCCAGTGGCGTCCGTAAGTGTTTGAAAGCCTTATTCCAATCCGCATGACACGACAACATTTCCACATGTTCGCCGTGCCTTGCGGATTGCGACGTTTTTCCGCCTTTTGTCCCTAAAAACCTTTTACCAAGTGATTTGACATGACGCTAAGAGCACTCATTCTAGGCACGTTATGCGTACTTTTCATCTGCGGATTCGGATACATCAACGACCGAATTCTTGAACTTGAAAGTTTCAGCAACGGACACCAGCTGCCGATCATTGTCGTCGGTATCCTCGTGCTCAGCGTCTTGATTTTCAACCCGCTGCTCAGGCTCATCAATAAAAAACTCCCTTTCAGGGCGGCGGAAATGGCGCTTGTCGTGACACTTGCATCATGCGCCTGCGGCATTCCCGGCCGCGCACTCATGGAGCAATTCGCACAGGCCATCATCATGCCCTACCACTGGCAGCGTATCAGCCCCGGATGGAAGGACCGCGACATGCTTCAGTATTACCCGAAAGACTCGCTCGTCAAAATGGACGAACAGGACGAAGTCCTGAACCGTTTCCTGACGGGTTCGGACAAGCCTGTGACACCGCCTGAAAATGCCGCCGCCTGGCTGAAACTGAAAATGTCGCAAGTTCCATGGGCCAACTGGCGGCCGCCGCTCAAGACATGGTGCCCGCTGATCTTTCTGACTTTCGTTGCCATGGCCGCCATGGCATTGGTCGTCCACAAGCAATGGGCGGACCATGAACATCTGCAATATCCTATCGCCGAATTCATTGGAAGCCTCACGAAGCAGGATTCCGATCATGCGTACAATACGATCATCCGCAACAGGCTGTTCTGGATAGGCTTCATTCTCGTCCTTCTCATGCGTGTCAACAACGGCCTTTTCCAATGGTTTCCCGACTACTTAATTCCAGTCCAGACATACCATTCCCTCTGGCCGTTCGCCTCACGCTGGCCGCAGCTTCACAGAAATCCATGGGCCTACGGTCTCATGCGAATTGAAATCTTCCCGCTCGTCACGGCGTTCGCGTTCCTGCTTTCAGCGGAAATCTCCTTCACGCTCGGTATTTCGCAGGTTCTTTGGGCATGCTTCTGCATTCCCGCCGTCGGCTACGGCATCAATATCAATACCGACTATGACATCGGCGGATGGCAGGGATGGAACCGCGCAGGCTCCTATACCGCCTATACGCTCATGCTTCTTTATACTGGCCGTTTCTACTACGGCAATCTTTTGAAACGCGCCTTCTTCTTCGGTAAATCCAAAATGAACGATGTGACAGACGCGCCCGGACCGGGCGCCGTCATGGGCGTGCGTGTTCTCATCATCTCCACTATCGCGCTCGTCCTGCTCACCATCCGCCTCGGCCTCACATGGCCCATCGCGATTTTCACCATCGGCCTTATGCTCATTACCTTCCTGATCGTCGCGCGTATCAGCGCCGAAACAGGCCTTTTCTTCATCCAGCCAGGCTGGCAGCCCGCCGGAACACTCGTCGCCCTATTCGGCAGCTACGCCATCGGTCCGACCGCCCTGCTCATTGCGACACTCGTTTGCAACATCCTTTGCATCGACCAGTCGCAGGCCCTCATGCCATACCTTATTAATGGATTGAAACTCAGCGACAACACAAAGGTCTCGCCCGTCAAGACGACGCACGCGACATTCATCACCTATATCCTCGGCACCATTCTCGCCATCGCCGTCGTCATCGTCGCATCTTACGATTATGGCACTCCCGCCAACTACGACTGGTCGTTCCGCCGTATTCCTACTAATCCGATCCGCGCGGCCGATCCAGTTCTGTTGCAATTGAAAGCGACCGACACGCTCGAAGCATCCGAAGCCCTGACGGGCCTGCAACGGATCACGAACATCAAACCGACAGCCGCCTTCATGTGGGCGGCCGGCGTCGGCTTCTTCGGCGTCGTCATCTTCTCCGTCCTCCGTCTCCGCACACGCTGGTGGCCAATCCACCCATGTATGTTCCTAATATGGGCAACCTATCCTATCACCGTCATGTCGCACGCCTTCCTTGGAGGATGGATCATCAAGAAATGCTGCGTCCGCTTCGGCGGCAACCGCCTCGTTCAGAAACTCAAGCCACTGGCCGTCGGCGTCATCGCCGCCGATGTTCTCGGAGCCTTGATTTTCATGATCGTCGGTGCAATCTACTACTTCGTCCAAGGAGAACTCCCGAAGACATACCGCTACTTCCCGCGTTAACCCGTTCACACAGAAAAAACACTTCTGTCTGAAAGTTTAATTCATTATCAAACGTACTACTGAATGAGGCATGCATCACATCCTCATGGGATGCTACTGGGAAGCCTTAGTAATCCGTATAAAAACTCATCAACCAAACATCGGAGTCCATCATGTCAACTGTCAAGACGCGTCACGTCTTTACATCTGAATCCGTTTCCGAAGGCCATCCGGACAAAGTCTGCGACCAGATTTCCGACGCCATTCTGGACGCCCTGCTCGCGCAGGATCCGGAATCCCGCGTCGCCTGCGAAACGCTCGCGACAACCAATCTTATCGTCCTTTCGGGCGAGATTACCACAAAAGCAAACGTCGAATTCGAAAAAATCGCCCGCAAAGTCGCCGCCGACATCGGTTACGACAACGACGATCTTGGCTTCAACGCGCATGACGCGGAAGTCATCGTCAAAATCCATCAGCAGTCGCCAGACATCGCGCAGGGCGTCAATGCCGCCACAAGCCTCTCCCATGAACAGGGTGCTGGCGACCAAGGCATGATGTTCGGTTTCGCATGCAGTGAAACCGACGCGTTTATGCCCGCACCAATTTACTACTGCCATCGCATCATGGAGGAGTTTGCACGCCTCCGCCACACGGGCAACTATCCGTTCCTCCGTCCGGACGCCAAGACGCAGATTTCCTTCCTTTATGATGGCGGTAAGCCAGTCGCCATCAAGAGCATCGTCGTCTCGCATCAGCATACGCCGGACATGAATATCAAAGATTTGGAAGCGCTTGCGCATCAAGTCGTTAACAAAGTCATTCCAAAGCAGTATCTTGACGCGTCGCCTGACGTGAAGTTCTACATCAATCAGACAGGCCGTTTCGTTCTCGGCGGTCCCGCTGGAGACACGGGCCTTACGGGCCGCAAGATCATCGTCGATTCATACGGCGGCATGGGACGTCATGGGGGCGGCGCATTCTCTGGGAAAGACCCGTCAAAGGTCGATCGTTCAGCGACTTACATGGCGCGCTATGTCGCCAAGAATCTTGTCGCCGCGGGAATCGCCTCCGTCTGCGAAATTCAAGTCGCCTACGTCATCGGACAGGCCCAGCCGCTGTCGCTCAACGTCAACACCTTCGGCACGGGAATCGTTCCAGATGCCAAAATCGTTGACTTCCTGCTCTCCGGGCAGTTGTTCGATTTCCGTCCGGCGAAAATCATCGCCATGCTCGGCCTCAAGACGCCGAAAGACTGGAGCTACCTGCAATCCGCTTCCTACGGACATTTCGGTCGCACCATCTTCCCATGGGAAAAGCTTGACAAAGTCGAAGCCATCAAAGCCGCCCTTCTGGGGAGATAAATATGCAAGTCCCTTCCCTGCTGGGATATACGTCCGCTCTTGTCGATATGGTCGCTTTCGTCAGCGATGATTTCCTCAAGACCGTGCCCGGCCTGAAAGGCGGAACGCGACAAATCAGCGACGACGAAATGGAGGAGCTTCTCCAACGTCTTCCTTGCGTTCCAACATGTATTCCAGGCGGCGCGGCCGCCAACACAGCCGTCGGAATGGCGCGACTCGGGGGCCGCGCCTCGCTGATTGCCGTCGTCGGAAATGACCAGCCTGGAAGGGATTACACCGCCAGCATCCAGCAAGACGGCGTTGGAACGGAAGGCTTTCTTGTCTCGACGAAACTGCACACGGGGAAATGCCTCTCTCTCATCACGCCGGACTCCGAACGCACGATGCGCACCTATCTCGGCGCCAACGAGGATATCACGCCAGATGATTTGCAACTTGCTCAATTCCAAGGTCATTCGCATCTTCTCATGGAAGGCTACACCTTCCTCTACCGCGACGTCGCCATCCGCGTCATCGAACTCGCCAAACAGGCAGGTCTGAAAGTCTGCATTGATTTGAACTCTCCCGAAATCGTCCAGAAAAACATGGACATCCTGCCGGAGCTCATGAAAGAATACGTCACCGCCATTTTCGCCAATGAAATGGAAGCCGCCGCATTCGCCGGAACAACAGACGAAAGTGCTGCACTGAAAGCACTTTCCGACCTCTGCCCAATCGCCATCATGAAGCTTGGTGCGCGCGGAGCCGTCATCAAAGAACAGCATCGCGACGCTATCTACATCGATGCCGTCAAAGCAAAAGCCATTGACACGACGGGTGCGGGCGATTCATGGGCGGCCGGATTTTTCCATGCATGGCTTGACGGCAAGTCGCTCGAAGCGGCCGGAAAGCTTGGCGCGAAGGTAAGCGCGGAAATCGTGCAAGTCGCAGGAGCCCGCCTGCCAGACGCCACGTGGCAGTCCCTAAAAGAATATTATAACACATTGTCATAAAACAGGATAACGCTCATGATCAAAACAGAACAACAGTGGATTGCGGATCCGTCGCTCGCAGAGCTTGGACGTGAGGAAATCATTCTCGCCGAAAAGGAAATGCCCGGTCTTATGGCCGTTCGCGAAAAATACGGGCCGCAGCAACCGTTCAAAGGCCTGCGCATCATGGGCTCCCTCCACATGACGACGGAAACCGCCGTGCTCATCGAAACGCTGACCGCTCTTGGAGCGGAAGTCAGATGGTGCTCCTGCAACATCTATTCCACGCGCGACACGGCCGCCGCGGCCGTCGCCTCCCGCGGTGTCAATGTCTATGCATGGAAAGGCGAGACACTTAAGGACTATTGGGAATGCACGAACAAGGCCATGAGTTTCCCCGGCGGCAAAGGCCCGAATCTTATCGTGGACGACGGTGGTGACGCGACGCTCATGATCCATCTCGGCGTCGAGGCCGAAAAGGATCCTAAAGTTCTCGACATTCCGTCGGACGCCTCCGAAGACTATCGCGAACTCCTTCTCAACCTCCAGCAGACGTTGAAGACGGAACCGAACAAATGGACGACGCTTCTGAAAGACCTTAAAGGAATCTCCGAAGAAACCACGACGGGCGTCCATCGCCTCTACCAGCGGTTCGCCGCTGGAAAACTGCTCGTACCAGCCATTAACGTCAACGATTCCGTCACAAAATCGAAATTCGACAATCTCTACGGTATCCGTGAATCGCTTATCGATGGCATCAAACGCGCAACGGACGTCATGATCGCCGGCAAGCTCTGCCTCGTCTGCGGCTACGGTGATGTCGGTAAAGGCTGCGTTGAAGCTCTTCGCGGGCTTGGGGCCCACGTCGTCGTGACGGAAGCAGATCCAATCTGCGCGTTGCAGGCCGCTATGGCTGGATTGGAAGTCGTTCTGCTGGAAGATGTAGCAAACAAAGTGGATCTTGTCGTCACAGGCACGGGCAACTGCGACATCGTCGAAGCCAAACACATGGCCGTGATGAAAGATCACGCCATCGTCTGTAACATCGGCCATTTCGATAACGAAATCAAAGTTGCCGAACTGAACGCCTATCCGGGCATTAAGATTAAAAACATCAAACCGCAAGTTGACAAATACATCTTCCCTGATGGCCACTGCATCATCCTTCTTGCGGGCGGACGTCTCGTCAATCTCGGTTGCGCCACAGGCCATCCGTCATTCGTCATGAGTTGTTCATTTACGAACCAAGTCCTTGCGCAACTGAAACTTGCGTCAGAAAACCTTCCCGTCGGCGTTTATTGCATTGACAAGAAACTTGACGAAGAAGTCGCGCGGCTCCATCTCGCCAAGCTTGGCGTCAAACTGACCGTTTTGACGCAGAAGCAGGCCGACTACATCGGCGTTCCCGTCGAAGGCCCCTACAAGCCAGACTATTACAGATATTGATAAGCCGTCCAAACGCCTGACGCCATGCCGCGTCAGGCGTTTTTGCAAAGACATTCTTTTACCTTATTATATAATAGCGCGACGCCATGCCATGACCATCGCCTTCCTCTATTCATCATTCCCTAAATGGAGCGAGACTTTTCTGCGGCAGGATCTTGCGCTTCTCCTTGAACAAGGCCTTCCCATTCACGCAATTTCGCTGTTTTCAGGCGACTGCGAGCCGCAGGCGGATTGGCCCAAAGCGGAAGTTCTTCAAAAAACAAAAGTTCCGTCAGTTTCTGTCCAATCATCATCAGCAAAACGAATCAATTTTCTTCCCAAACAACTCCGTGCATGGATTTCGTTGCTGAAGCACCGCAAACTACTTGATACGCTTGTCGAACGACTTAAGCAATTGGGCATCAAGCATATCCATGCGGAATTCGCAGATCTTCCCGCCCTGCTTGCCGCACAAGCCGCAAAACGTCTTAATATTTCGTATAGTGTTGGCATCCATGCATTTGACGTCCATTGCGCAAAATATCCAGCCGCCACGATTTTCGGCGATGCGCGCTTCATCACAGCCTGCAACCAAGCGGCGGCAGACGCTCTCATCGCCACTAATCCGTCGCTGAAATCCAAAATCGCCGTCATTCACCATGGCATCGACCTTCAAAAATGGACGTTCGACGACTGCCAGCCGCCAAAACCGATCTGCAAGATCGCTTTCGTCGGCCGTCTTGTTCCCAAAAAAGGTCTGGACATTTTGATTCGCGCCCTGCATTATTTAAAAGTGAGCGGCATCGAATTTTCTCTGGAAATCGTTGGTTCTGGACCACTTGAAGATGAACTAAAAGAACTTGCCAACCAACAGCAGGTTGTAGAGTTCATCCACTGGCATGGTGTCCAGCCGCCGGAAAACGTCCGCGCCATCCTCCGCCAATCATCCTGCTTATGCGCACCGTCCGTCGTCGCCCCGAACGGCGACCGCGACGGCATCCCGAACACCGTTCTGGAAGCGATGGCCGTCGGCCTGCCCGTCATCGCCACCCCTGTGGGCGGAATCGCCGAAGCCTTGTCAAACGACAAAGGCTGGATGATCGATTTTCTATCTCCATTACAGTTGGCAAACACATTGACAACGTTTGCGTCCACACCGTTCGAAGAACGGCAACGACGAATCCCAAACGCCCGCAAATTGATTGAAAGCGACTTCGACGCCAGAAAACTTGCACGCAACCGCGCCAAACTTTTTATCGACGGCAAACTTTAGGGCGGATTCGTCCGTTATCAACAATGTTTGCCATTATCGTAAATCATATCCATTATTTCATAAAACCAACAGCAAAGCCATGCCACCCAAACCACAAAAATCATTAGCGGACAAAATCATCAAGGCCTCCGTCATCGTCGGCATCGCGAACATCCTCCTGAAATTCACAGGACTCATCTACACGAAATGCGCGACGCACTTCCTCTCTTCCGCCGAATACAGCGCCATCATCGTCATTGCCATGGGCGGCATCATCAACGAACTCTTCCTCAGTGGCGAAGAGCTGATCCGCCCCACGCTCATGACGACCTTCACAAAGGAAATGAAGGATAAAGATGAAAAAGCCGCATGGGATCTGGCGAACGTTACCGTTAGTTTCCAATCCATCATTCTCATTATCATCTGCGCAACGATCATGTGCTTTCCAGATTTCTACATTTCCGTCTTCACGCAGTTGAAACCGCCTGTATTGGAACCAGTTCCACCGCCAGTCGGCACGCCTGAAACAGCCGCCGAATTCATCGCCTACAAGAAACTTCTCGACAGCTACCAAATCTACCGTTGCCTCCGTCTCGGCCTCCCCATCATCGCCCCCGCCCTCCTTTTCCTCTCGCTTGGCACGACAACCTACGTCATGCTAAACGGTTACAAGAAATTCTTCCTGGCCGCATTCGGTGACGCATCGACGAAAATCTGCTGCATCATCGGCCTCATCGTCGGCGCTTTCCTCCACATGGGCGTGAAGGCACTCTTCTTTGCCATTCTCGTCGGTGCAGTCGCGAAAGTCGCCACCCATCTGCTTGCGCTCTTCCCGAAACTGAAATACGCCCGCCCTAGTTTCAATTGGAAGAATCCCGCCTTCCGCACCATGCTGCTGCTCATGCTGCCGCTGATCGCGGGCGTCGTCTTCGCGAAAGTCCGCGACATCTTCAACAACATCTACATCCTGACTGGCGGCTATATCGAAAATCAACAGGATGTCCTGAAAGCCAACGACTTAGGCCGCAAGCTCTTCGCCACCATCCAGTGGATGGTGCCGTACGCCCTCCAAATTGCCCTCTTCCCGTTCCTTTGCGATCTCGCCAACAGCGACGACAAGAAGAAACTAGGCGAAGTCATCAGCAACTGCTGCAAGATGCTCCTCTCCATCTTCGTTCCCGCCGCCGTCACGCTCGCCATCATCGGTATTCCATTGACAGTGTTGATCTTCCAAGGCGGCGAAACGAACGTGCAGGTCGCTGCTCTCGGCGGCATCTCCACCATCTGCTACTGCTTCGTCCTGCCCGCCGCCGCCATCGAAAGCGTCCTGATGCAAGGTTCTTTCGCAGAACGGAAAACCATCGCCGTTACGGCCATCGGTCTGAGCACAAGTTTCATTTCTGTCATCATCAGTTACGTTTTCATCGTCCACATCGGCGTCTCGCCAAAAGGCGCTCTGATGACCGTCGCGCTCGGCTTTGTCATTGCGAAATTCCTGAAGAGCATCATGCTCATCATCAACCTGCGTCGTTCCACGCCGATCTTCCCCGCCAAAGACCTCTTCGTCTTCCTGCCCAAACTTGTCGTATTGACGGCGTTGGTCGGGGCCTTCGCCTTCGGAGCCTCCCGCCTCTGTGAGAAAATCGTTCCGGACGGTCTTGCCAAGACGATGAAAGCCGTTCAGTTGCAAGCGGAAGCCCACACGGAAGCCGCCATCGAAGAGAAAGTTCTTCCTGCGACGGATAATTCGTCCGCAGTCGTTGAAGAAGCGACCCAGCCGAAGCCCAAAAAGGCGAAGCTCTTCTCCAACATCAGTCGCATCCGCATCGCCATCCGCATCGCGGCCACCATGGCGGCCGCCGCCATCGCCTTCATCATCGGTTCATTCCTTCTGAAGCTCCAAGAGTCCAAGCAAATGCTCGAATGGACTCTTGGAAAAGCATTCGCCAAACTGAAGAAAAAAGCCGCCTGACAAACACTCTTCCATCCATCAAAGTGACGGACGGATGCCGCCGTCCGTCACTTTTTCATGAACGTCTATTTTTTTCATTGCTCTTTTTTTACTATTATGTAAATGTCTCTCCTTGATTTTTTGGCTTTTAATGCTAATTTTGACTAATTTCAGAAAATATTTTCAGACACGGGACGCCCCAGTGCCTGAGTTTTCTGTTTTTGTCATGCCTTGTCCATTTTAGTCCGTTTTTGAAATGAAAGCAATCGCCTGGAATGCCATCAACCTGGAATTGCCTGACGAATGGGAGCTCCTGCAGTTCTCAAAAAGTTCAGACAACGGGAAAATCGCATTCGCGGATCGCTATCAGTTCAGGCTCGAACTGGATTGGTCAACCGTCTCCGCCCCGCCAGATTTGGATCGGATGGCCTCCGATTACAAATCAAGGCTCGCGGAGGAAGGAACGAAAGACGCGAAACTAGCCGTGCATCTCCCATGGAAGGGAGTTTCCGCCCAAGAGGCGGACAACTTCATCTCCAGATATGTCAACTATTTTCCGTCCAGAAGTCTGATGCTCGAGATCGTGTTCCTCTGGCCCAACGGAGAGAAATACAGCCCCGCCTTCGAAGGCAAAGTGCTGGATTCCATCTTCGTAGCGCCCTATCAGGAAGATTCGCAACAGCATTGGAGGGCCTTCGGCCTTGATTTCGATGTGAAGGATGACCACTACCTTCACGAACTCATCGCCGAACCCGCCAAGACGCAGTTCATGTTCAGAAGCACGGACAGAAAGGAAATCGAAACCATCGCTCGTCGCGGAATGGTGTCAGAATGGCTTGATATTCCTGTGGATCAATGGCTTGCCAAACAAGTTCCGAAGGAATACGAAGTCACCAGCCAATCTGCGCGGACGGAAAACGAACATCAAGTCTATTCGCTGGTCGCCAAACGGAAACCGACGGTTCTCGTGGACTGGATCCACGGTGTGCGAACCATCACGGCCTCCGCTTGGATCTGCCCGCAGGACCATCGCCTCTACATGGCCGCCAAACTGGCCCCGGATTACAAGAAAGGCCGCAAGCATGCGCCGCTCCATATCGCCTGCTGCGATTCATTGGAGATGACGCTGTGAGTAGCAAAACTGACAATCTGAAGCCTGAGACGCCGAAATCATGGAAGCAAATGCTTCTGGCGATTCCGACGCCCAATACCGCGGCCAACGCCAAATACGATGAAGAGTCTGGACTCGTCACCGTGACTGTCAAAAACATCAAGCCGGATTACATGATTCCTCCATTCTCATGGGTGGTTCATTTCTCCCCGAAGAAAGACATCACGTTGGACAAGCTTGGCTCGCAGTTGTGGAAAATGTGCAACGGCAGAAATACCGTTGAGGACATCATCGACAAGTTTAAGGACGCCCATGAACTGACCTTCCACGAGGCCAGAACAAGCGTCGTAGAATACCTTAAAAAATTGATTCAGCGCGGAGTCGTCGCAGTCATTATCCAGGAAGAAAAATGAAAGAACTCAACATTGACAATCAGCCCTGGCTCTCCATGTCCAGAACGGTTAAAATCACGGCGGACGGTATTCGATACCGCCTTTTCCGGGCATCCGTAACCGTAGCCGTCATCGTGGTGGCCGTCGCATTCCTCATGAACATCTTGGCCGAGTCGCTCATCAAGCGTTCCATTGCCGGCAACACGCGCGAACGAATCCAAAAATCACTGCTCAATTCCGTCTGGGCGTCAAAACTCACATCACCGGGCTCGCCGGAATCCATCATCACCGAAACCGCCGCCCTCTCCCCAGACGACGATCTTTATAAAGAAACCATGGGCTTCGCCAAATTGGACGCACAAGGCATGGAAGAATTCCAAGCCATCGCCAAAAAGACAAATTACATCTTCGACTTTTTCGACAACCTCGACTACGCGAAACGCCGCGACTTGATCCACACTTCCGAAGGGCTGGACATTCTTAGCTACCTCAGTGAGCCCGAAAACATGAAAGTCTTCAATCTCGGTCTCTCCCGCTACAAATCCATTCAATTCGACCTCAACCAAGAGGAGCTCGACGCACTTCTTGCCAAGCTCCCGAAACTGGAGAAAATCATCGGCCAGATTCTTGAATCCAGAAAAGAGGCCAACTCCAAAATCATCCACGCCCTCCGCGAAAAACTTCCCAACGCCAACAACGACGCTGAACGCCTCTCAATGGCCCTGCCGAAAGCGGACAAAGAATTCGGTGATTTCATCCGCCAGACTGGTTTCGTCTTCAATCAGGAAGCCGTCGCCCCCATCGTCGCGGAACAGGCCAAACGCCTGCAGGATACGACCCGCATGAAGAACTCCATCAAAGACCGCCCTGTCCGCCAGCTCATCGCGCAGGAGGCCAACATCCTCCCCGCCGATGTCAACGACGTCATGATGTGGGACTTCCTCGATAATGAAAAATTCGCAAAGCGCTATATTGAAAAAATGGCCGAATCCGGACAGGATGTCGAAGGCCTTACGCCCGAACTGCTGGTAAGCCTCGCCAAAGGCCGTAAGGAAGCTGAAGCTCTCGAACGTGCGCAACGCCTCACCATGGACGCCGGCAAAGGCTTCATGGGCTTGGGCGAACGCCTCGCATGGTTGCTCTGCGTGTCCATGCTCGTCTGCGGCATCGGTATCGCCAACGCCATGATGATGTCCGTGACGGAACGTTTTACGGAAATCGCCACGCTGAAATGCCTCGGCGCTCTCGACGGCTTCATCATGATCATGTTCGTTCTTGAAAGTTGCTTCATGGGCATCGTCGGCGGAACGATCGGTGCGATTATCGGAGCCCTGATCGGCCTCTTCCGCATGCTCTCCTCCTTCGGCGTCAACTTCATCTCCGCGATTCCGGTCGTGGATGTGATCATGGGTATGATCGTCTCCATCATCCTCGGCACCCTCCTTGCGGCCATCGCGGCCATCATCCCGTCGTGGAAGGCCGCGCGTCTCGCCCCGATGGAAGCCATGCGCGTTGAATAATCCTTATCCTTATAAATAATAATAACTGCATCATCAAAAGCAGGAAGTTCAAATATGGCAGAAAACATCGCAACAGAACAGGCGAAAAGCCCAGGCAAGAAAAACGCCGATAGACGTATCATCATCCGTACGGTCGGACTCAAGAAGTCCTACATGATGAAAGACGTCCTCACGCAGGCCCTCCGTGGCGTCGATATCGCCATCTACCAAGGCGAATTCATCTCCGTCATGGGACCGTCCGGTTCAGGTAAGTCAACGTTCTTCAACATGATCGGAGCTTTGGACTCCCCCACAGTCGGACGCGTCTTCATCGATGAAGTCGATGTCGCTCAACTCACCGCTGAAGAGCTCGCCTATCTCCGCTGCCATAAGATCGGATACATCTTCCAGCAATATAACCTTATTAAATATATGACGGCTCTCGAAAACGTCACGACGCCTATGGCGTTCGGTGGCGTCATGCCCGATGAAGCCCGTGACCGCGGCATGGAAATTCTCGACCTGGTCGGCCTGAAGGAACGGTGGCATCACCGCCCGATCGAAATGTCCGGCGGTCAGCAGCAGCGTGTCGCCATCGCCCGCTCCCTCGCCAACAACCCGTCTGTCCTCCTCTGCGACGAACCGACCGCCAACTTGGATATGCATACCGGACAGGAAATCATTGACATTCTTGTCCGCCTGAATACGCAGAAAGGCGTGACCGTCATCTGCGCAACCCATGACCACCGCATGATGAACATCTGCGACCGCCTTATGTGGATCCGCGACGGCCAAATCGAACGTATCGCCAACCGTGAAGACGTTCATATCGAACTCGCGTCCATTGACGACGACAAAAAGTGATCTCACCGAAAAACAACTTCCACAGGAATTAGGAAACGAATATGAGATTAACCCTAAAACCATTCAAGACAGCCTGCCTTGCCGTCGTTGTCGCATCGGCGCTCACCCAGTCGCTGTTCGCCCAATCGTTCACACAGTTCGAAGCGGACAGCAAGGTCATTTCAGCCAAAACCAACCGACTGACCGGCACGAAGGAATACCAGGCGGCGGCGGACTACATCCTCCAACGGCTCCAATCCCTCAATCCGGACAAGATCATCGAACAGAAGTTCGACACCGCGCAAACATTCTCGCCGCAAACCGCTAAAAACGCGGACGGCACAACCTACACGGCATTCGTGGATCCCGTCGCGACCGTTACACCCGTCACTGACGACGGCAAAGAAGGCACACCGTTGAAGCTCTATCCTATGCGCCCCAACGGCATCATCCCGCCCGCCACCCCTGCGGAAGGCGTTTCCGGCAACATCATCCATATCGGCAAAGGAACGGCGGACGATTTTGACCGCGTCCATGTCGAAGGCGCCATCGTCGTTCTGGACTATAACTCAGGACAGGGCTTCATCCGCGCATTCCGTCTTGGCGCCAAAGCCGTCATCTTCACAAAGAACGGTCTTGCCGATGGTCGCTCCCCCCACTATGCCGATACCAATGTAAACCTCCTCCGCTTCTTCTATGACGGCCCCGCCTCCGATCTTCCGAAGGAAGGAGCCAATGTCCGTATCAACTCCTCCATCGTCTGGCAGCCCGTCCGCGGCCGTAACATCTTCGCCTACTTTGAAGGCACCGGCGCCAAATTCGGCGACGACGACGACAAAAAGGAAGAGGTCATCATCATGGCCGCCAATCTGGACACCTTCGGCGAAGTTCCCACGCTATCCCCCGGCGGACGCTCCGCCGCCAACTGCGCCGCCCTGCTCCAAATCGCCGAACATATCGCGAAAAACCGCCCCCGCCGCCATACGCTCATCGCTTTCTTTGACTGCCAAGCCCGCGGTCATGCCGGCTCCGCCGCTTTCTACAAAGCCTTGGAAATCGACAAGAAAGATGTCACGATGGAAAAGCGCCGTGAGTCCTACACGAACGAAATGGACTTCGTGACCAAGATGTTCGAACTGCTCGCCAAGGAATGCCCGCTCACCGCCAACTCCCCCGTCCGCAGAAAACTTCTCGACCGTCTTGCCGACAAGGCGCAGAACCATGCCTATTATTATAAGGATCAGGAATACAGGCTGAACGACCAGAATCTCACCTACCGCCAGACTTACGGCGGCAACATGCCTGATGAAATCAAGAAGAAGATCGAAGAAAATATCACGAAGCGCGATAACGAAGTCACACCTCTCAAACGCGGTTGGAATGAACTCCAGCGTCTGATCGGCCGCGAAAAGCAGAAACTTTCCGGCTCGGACAAACCGGTTGAATTCAGCAAGAAAGTTGATGAACCGACTCAGAAGCGGGTTCTTGAAAACCTTGACGTCATTATCAAGGAAGTCAAGGTTGACATGGATGAACGCGCGGCCGAACTCAAACTGGAAGACGAGACACTCAACGCCGACAACGAACTTCTCGAACTCATCGGGCAGAAATGGATCGCCCTCCATGCCTCCCTCCTGCTTGGCGATACCTCCAACAAGTGGGCCGTCGTCATCGGCGGCGAATCCGCCATGCATTCCTCCGACGACAATCCCGGCCTCTACGGCAAAATCCAGAAGGCCTTCCTTGATGCCTACAAAGCCATCAACGCCAAGAACATCCCGAATCAGTTCCTTGTTGAATCCGCCGACCAGACGCTTCCGCAGACGCGCGTCATCTGGGGCGCCCCGCATCTGATCCACTCTGGCGAACCCGCCGGTATCTTCGGTATCTACAATCTCGCGCTCGCGACCGTTCAGGAAGCCACCCTCCGTGAAGGCACACCGGACGATACGCTCAACCGCATCAATCTCAACTCCGTCTATGGGCAAGCCATCGACATCGCGAAATTCTTCGCGCCGACGAAAGAGACGCCCGAAGATGTCGCCACCGCCCTCCTCGGCAACCAGCCCGGACTCTCGCTCCGCCGTGGTATCGTCGCAAACAAAGACTATGTCATTCCGTCCTTCACGGAAGACTATACAGTCAAAGGGCCAAGTGTCATGGGTATGTTGCAAGGCACATCCATTCCGAACACGCCGATGAAGGGCGCCATCATCCAGTTCCGTCTGAATCGCTGGTTCTCACTGGCTTACAATGAAAACAAGTTCCAGGGCTTCGACAACTACCAAGTCCTGCGCACCAATTCCAACGGTATCTACACCATCGGCCCGGTCCACTCCAAGGCATGGGGCTCCAAAGGCGGTTTCGCCGCCATCTTCGATGATAATGGTATTGTAAAGGAAGTCTCCGGCAATTCGACCTACACATCCATCCGCTGGCGTCTGAACACCTTCCGCGCCAAATCAGCCTACATCGTCCTGCCGTCACAGCAGCGTACGGAAAAGCTCCCCGGCGAAGATGTCAAACTCCTCTCCGCCAAAGCCAACGCCGACTTGCAGAACAACAAGTCCTTCACAGAAACGGTTGACGGCGTCGTGACATGGTACTCCGAAGAACGTGAAAAAGGCGTCAAGCTCTTCTCCCTCCGCCAGATGGTCGGTCTGAACAACGGCCCGCAGTTCCTTGAAACCGCCGGCCACAACAAAGGCGCGGAAGCGACTGATCCCGACCAGCAAGGCAACTCAGAAGAAGACTCCATCGGCGACGGTTTCGAAATGACCGGCCAGCCCATCGCCATCAACGCCGCCGCGCGTTCCTCCTCCGACCTCTGGCGGTTGAACGAATCCCGTCTCGACATTCTCCGTTCGAAAGGCATTCTGGATTCCTCACTCGCTGAACTCCACGGCCGTTCGGAAGACCTTCTGATCGAAGCCGCCAAGCAGGGTGAACACCCAATGAAGCGCGAAGCCCTCAACACCACATCCTTCTGGGCCTCCCGCCCTGTTTACAACAAGGTCCGCACAATGCTGGACGACCTCGTCTTCGCCGTCCTCATCCTGCTCGCCCTGTCCGTCCCGTTCGCGTTCGCTCTCGAACGCGTCATCATCGGCGCCACCACCATCTACAAGCAGATTTCATGGTTCGTCTTCTTCTTCGCGTTGACGTTCGTGGTCCTCTATCTCTCGCACCCCGCGTTCGCCATCGCCAACACGCCGATCATCATCTTCCTCGGATTCGCCATCGTCGTCATGTCCGTCATGGTCATTTTCATCATCATGCGGAAGTTCGAAGTCGAACTCAAGGCGATTCAAGGTATGACGGCCACCGTCCACGTCAACGACGTGTCCAGCGTCTCCACCTTCATGGCCGCCATGCAGATGGGTATCTCCACCATGAGACGCCGCCCGACACGTACCGCTCTGACCGCCATCACGATCATCCTGCTGACCTTCACCATCCTCTGCTTCGCCTCCTTCGGCACGCAGAGCGGTATCGTCACGCTGTCCGTCGCCCCCAACCCCAACTACACGGGCGTCTTCGTCCACAACGTCAACTGGAACCCGCTTTCAGAAGACTTGAAGGACATCATCCGCTACTCCTGGATCGATTCATCCAGCGAACATGACCAGCAGCCGCCCGCCGCCTGCCGCCGCCTCTGGATTTCCCCCAAGACGCAGGACAATCCGGGCATCCTCATCACACGGCCTGATGGCTCCAGCCCGCTCACCATCAAGGGCGTCCTCGGCATCGAGCCGGAGGAAATCAAATACCGTGACGAATTCTCCGAATACTTCGGCAAGATCGACGACAGCACGATCCTTATCACAAAGGCCGTCGCCGACTCCCTCAAGGTCGATACTGGCGACAAAGTCATCTTCAAAGGCCGCACCTTCACCGTCGGCCAGCTGATCGACGCCGTCAAAGTCTCCGCCGCGAAGGACATGGACACCTCCTCCATCCTCCCCGCCGACTTCACGGAAACATCCGCCAACATGCCCACCAACACGGATAATGAAGACGAAATGGAAGCCATGTCACAGCGCAACTGGGCGTCCATCCCTGTCGATCAGGTCGTCATCGTTTCCGCCGATTCCGCCAAGCGCCTCGGCGCCAACCTCTACGCTCTAGTCGTCTATACGGACAGCTTCAAGTCCGCCATCGAAACGGCTGAAAAACTTGCCCGAATCCTTTCCTTCCCGATTCCCGCCACCCGTGAAAACGGTGTTTACCGCCACCTGCTCGGCACTGTGTTGAAGGCATCCGGTGCGAAAGACCTCTTCTTCCCGATCGTCCTCGGCGGTCTGGTCATCTTCGGTACGATGCTTGGTTCCGTCGCTGACCGACAGAAGGAAATCTACACATTCTCCGCCCTTGGTCTCGCCCCGAAGCACGTCGCCACCCTGTTCTTCGCCGAATCCATGGTTTACGCCTTGATCGGCGGTCTTGGCGGCTACCTCCTCGCGCAGGGTACATTGAAATGCCTCGGCGTCGCCGCTGAATACGGCCTCGTCCGCGTGCCGGAAATGAACATGTCCTCCACAAACACGATCGTGACCATCCTGATCGTCATGATCACGGTTCTGATTTCCTCCGTCTATCCCGCCATCAAAGCTTCCAAGTCCGCCAACCCGGGCTTGATGAGAATCTGGCGGCCGCCCAAACCGCAAGGCGACGTATTGGATCTGGTCTTCCCGTTCACCGTCTCGCAGTACGATATCACGGGCGTCCTCTCCTTCCTCCTCGAACACTTCGCCAACCATACCGATACAGGTCTTGGCCGTTTCATGACTTCCGAAGTCGAGCTTGTCCGCGACAAAGACACGCAGGAGCTTGGGCTTGACGCAACGCTCGCCCTCGCCCCCTTCGACCTCGGTGTCTCGCAGAACTTCAAGCTCCGCTCGACGGCGTCCGAAATCGAAGGCATCGACGAAGTCCGCGTCATCCTCAACCGCATCTCCGGCCAGCCCAAAGACTGGCAGCGGTTGAACAAAGTCTTCTTGGACGACCTCCGGCAGCAGTTCCTCATCTGGCGCTCCATCCCCAGAACGACCATGGAAATGTATCGTCAGCGGACGCTCACGACGTTGGGCGCGAATCCTCCGCAGGCAACCGGCGAAGCAAAGAACAGCCAGAATCCTCCGGCTGAAGCAACGGCACCCACGGCGAACAACTAATCACAGCGGAGGTAACTAACATGTCACAAGCAATGCAAGCCCAGTCAAAGCCCGTGCACAAAATCGATTCTGAACTTGACGAGTTCAGAAAAATCATGGAAGTCCCCTCCACATTCGAGGAGGGTTTCCGCTGGTCCGCCCTGTTCGGCGCCATATTCGTCGCCCTGCTGATGGTGCCTGGCGCCATCTACATGGGACTGTTGGCCGGCCAAGGCATCGGCGGCGCCGCACAGTGGGTTACCGTCATCCTCTTCATCGAAGTCGCGAAACGCGCCCACCGCTATCTGAACAAATCCGAAATCTTCGTCCTGTTCTACATGGCCGGTGCCCTGATGGGCGCGGCCACGACAGGCGGTCTTCTCTGGCATCAGTTCTTCATCCAGTCTGACGCCGCCGCAGCCAACGGCATCACGGATCTGCTTCCCCGCTGGTATGCGCCACCGCTCACATCCGACTCCTATGCGAAGCGCTCCTTCTTCAATATTGACTGGTTGCCGCCAATCGCCATGATGTTCATCGGCTCTTTCGTCGGACAGCTCTCCCATCTGGTCCTCGGCTACGGTCTCTTCCGTATCGCGTCCGATATGGAAAAACTCCCCTTCCCGATGGCTCCTGTCGGCGCACAGGGTATCATGGCCATGGCGGAAGACATTGAATCCAAGAACAACAAGAACGCAGAAGACTCCTGGCGCTGGCGCGTGTTCGCCATCGGTGGCGCTTTGGGATTGGCTTTCGGTCTCATCTATCTGTTCCTCCCCGTCATCTCCGGCGCCTTGACCGGAACGGCCATCCAGATCTTCCCCATTCCGTTCTCCGACTTCACCGACAAGACCGGACAATACCTGCCCGCCGTCGCCACCGGCATCAACTGGTCCTTCGGCAATCTCATCAGCGGCATGGTCATGCCGTACTGGGGCATGGTCGGCTCCTTCGTCGGACTGATCATCACGTTCGTCGCCAACCCGATCCTTTACCACTATGGATTGCTCTCCGACTGGAAGACCGGCGATGACACCGTCGTCACCCTCTTCAAAAACAACATCGACTTCTACTTCTCCTTCCATATCGGTATCGCCCTGGCTATCGCATTGGCTGGTTTCGCGCAGGTCTTCAGCTCCATGGCGAAGGCCCGCAAGGCTCGCAAGAACAGAACGGCGGACGTCACGATGGGCTCCTGGCATGACGTCCCCAAAGGCCGCGGCGACTTCCCCGCGTGGTTCATCATCCTGTGCTACTTCCTTGTCACGATGACCTATACCGGCCTTTCCATCGGCCTGCTCATCTGGCATCATGGCGGTTGGACGCGTGACATCCGCAACGTTCTGATCGTCCTCATCATCCTCGGTTTTGTCTATACGCCGTTGATCTCCTACGTTACCGCCCGTCTGGAAGGTATGGTCGGTCAGGTCGTCGAAGTTCCGATGATCCGCGAAGCCGCGCTGATCCTCTCCGGATACCATGGCATCGCCATTTGGTTCCTCCCGCTCCCGATCGCCAACTACGGTTCCATGACCGTCTTCTACCGCCAGTGTGAATTAACGGGTACGAAATTCACGTCAATTTGGAAAACCAAGCTGGTCCTCTTCCCGATCATCTTGCTGGCGACCATCTTCTTCATGAACTTCATCTGGGGTCTCGACCGCATCCCGTCCGTCGCCTACCCCTACGCCCAGAAGATGTGGGAACTGAACGCAGCCAACTCCTGCGTTATGTTCACCGCCACCATGGGTGAATACTCCATGTTCGAAAAAGCCTTTAACATGTGGATCATTGGAGCAGGCACGCTGTTCGGCGTCGTCCTCTTCAGCGGCATGAGCATGCTCGGTGCGCCGATCATGCTGACATACGGCGTTGTCCGCGGCCTCGGCCAGAGCACGCCGCACACCATCCTGCCCTCCTTCATCGGAGCCCTCATCGGACAGTTCTACTTCAAGAAGAGACTGAAGCTGAAGTGGAGGCAGTACATTCCAGTCGTCGCCGCCGGATTCTCCTGCGGTATGGGTCTGATCACCACGGTCGGTGTCGGCGTCACCTTCCTCTCGAAGGCCGTTATCAAACTCCCGTTCTAAGAGATTCAAGTCAAACGCAATCATTGGGTTAAACTCCTTTTAAACAGGATATCGAATAATGCCAGAAACACTCATCACAGTACGCGGTGTCAACAAGACCTTCAATCTCGGTAAAGTCATTGTCCATGCCTTGAAGGACATCAATGTCGAAATTTTCCGCGGAGAATATCTGTCCATCATGGGCCCCTCTGGTTCGGGAAAGAGTACTCTATTCAACATGATTGGAGCACTCGACACGCCGACATCCGGCTCCGTCGAAGTCGCGGGAATCAATCTGACGCAACTAACCGCTCGCCAGCTCGCCCACTTCCGCGGCCATCACATTGGCTATGTCTTCCAGTCATACAACCTTCTGTATGCGTATGACGCCATTGGCAACGTCTCTCTGCCGTTGCTTTTCGGCGGCATGGATCCTGACAAAGCGCGCGAGCGCGCCATCGAAGTCCTCAAGATGGTCGGACTCGGCCACCGTCTCACACACCGCCCGGACGAAATGTCCGGTGGTCAGCAGCAGCGTGTCGCCATTGCCCGCGCCCTCGCAAACGAACCCGCCATCATCCTCGCCGATGAACCGACCGCCAACTTGGACTTGCAGACCGGTGAAGATATCATCAAGTTGATGTCCGACCTCTCCCGCCAGCTCGGAGTGACGGTTATCACCGCCACCCACGACCATAAGATGCTCGCCACATCCGACCGCATCCTATGGATCAAAGATGGTACCGTTGACAAGCTCCAGAACCGTGCAGACCTCAAGATCAACACCGGTTCCGTCAAGTAATCGTATTCTATACGTCTATTTCTTTTTTCACAAGCACAAACAATGACAATTGTTTGTGCTTGTTTCGTACTTAAGCAAATCTTTTTTACGTCCATGAAAATCAGAGCTGATCAGTTGCTTGTCAATACGGGGCTTGCACCATCCAAATCCGCCGCACAGAAACTTATCGAAAGCGGACAAGTGCTGCTTCCGGATGGGACGCCTGTGCGAAAATCAGCCCAAGGCGTGGATGACTCCCTGCAACTGAATGTCTTGCAAGAGTTGAAATACGTTTCGCGCGGCGCATACAAGCTTCTTCCAGCCATTGAAAAATTCCGCCCTGCTCTCGAAGGGAAAACGGCTCTAGATTTAGGAGCATCAACAGGTGGTTTCACGGATGTTCTTCTGCAACATGGCGTTGCAAAAGTCTATGCCGTCGATGTCGGAACAGATCAGTTGCATCCGAAACTCGTCGCTGATCCACGCGTCGTCAATCTTCAAAAAACAAACGCACGACAACTGTCACACGAACTTATTCCAGATTCCATCGACATTCTCGTCGGCGATGTTTCGTTCATCTCCCTAACAAAAGTCCTGCCGCCCTGCAAGCCGCTTCTTGCGCCATCCGCATGGATCGCCGTACTCATCAAGCCGCAATTTGAATCCGAACGCGAGAACATCGGCAAGCATGGCGTCGTAAAAGACGATAAAATTAGGCAACAATGTGTTGAAAAAATCTTGGTTTTTGCACAAAATGAATTACATTGGATAAATTTAGGTGTCATTCCGTCTCCGATTCTCGGTCCGGAAGGAAACCAAGAGTTCATCGCCGTCTTTAAAAACTGACGACGCCATGCCGTTTTTTACCTTATATTATATAGTTCCATTTAACAATACCACACAGCCATGACACCGCATATCCAAACACTTCTGGACTACATCAACGCCCACAAACATCATTCCCTGCGCCATGATGCCGATTGGCATCTTGAAGACGATTTCTCCGCACGGAAACTCTCGCCGACAAAACGTTCCGCAGAAGCCTTGAAAGCGATGCTCGCGGCGGAAACGCCTGCGTTCATATTGGATGAACGTATCGCCTTCACGCGAACCATCAAACAGATTCCCGAACAATTCACGGAACAGGAATGGAAGGACATGCGTTCCAAAGCCTATCTGCATGAAAAAGGCTTTGTCTTCAACATCAGTCCGGACTACGCCACGACCATCAAGGCGGGGCTTCGTGCACGCCGTCAAATCGCCGTTGACCGTTTGGCCGTCGCCCGCGAACAGCATGATGACATGGGCGTCGAATTTCTGGAAGCGGCCATTTCGGGCATTGACGCCGTCATCGATTTGGCGAAACGCTATCGCGAAGCCGCCGAGAAAGAAGGCCGTACGGAAATCGCCGCCATTCTCGCCAAAATTCCCGAAAACGGCGCCACGACGTTCCATGAGGCTCTTCAGTTCTTCCGCATCCTCCACTACACGCTGTGGTGCGAAGGCGAATACCACAACGGCGTCGGACGTTTTGACCAATACATGTTCCCTTATCTCAAGCATGATCTTGACAACGGCATTCTGACGCAAGACCAAGCGTTTGAATTACTTGAGGAATTCTTCCTCTCCTTTAATCGCGATTCCGACCTCTATGTCGGCGTCCAGCAAGGCGACAACGGCCAGAGTCTCGTGCTCGGCGGTGTGGATCGCAACGGCAACAACGCCTACAATCTCCTCACGGAAATGGCCCTCAAAGCCTCCTGCGAACTGAAACTCATCGATCCGAAAATCAATCTGCGAATCGCCCATGACACGCCGATTGAAATCCTTGAGAAAGCGACGGAGCTCACCAAGCAGGGGCTTGGCTTCCCGCAATATTCCAACGACGACGTCGTGATTCCAGGCCTTGTGGCACATGGCTACGAATTGGAAGACGCGCGCGACTACGCTGTCGCGGCCTGCTGGGAGTTCATCATTCCAGGCGTCGGCATGGATTTGGCCAACATCGGCGCTGTCTCGCTACCCGCTGTCGTCGATAAAGTCATCCGTAAAAGCAACGCACGCAATTTCGACGAATTCATGGACGACATCGCCGCCCAGTTGTCGTTGGAAGCGGACGAATTGGAAAAGAATTGGAAGAAGGTCGAAATCCTGCCCGGACCGTTCGTTTCCGTTTTGTGTGACGGACGTATCGAAAACGCCCGCGATGTCTGTCATGGAAACAAATACAACAATTTCGGCATCCATGGGACAGGTCTTGCGACCGCCGTTGATTCATTGGAAGCCATCAACAAACTCGTCTTCCAATCCCACGAATTGACGTTGAAACGCGTTGCGGAACTCATTGACAGCGATTTCGCAGGCCAACCCGAACTGCTGGCGAAAGTTCGTTACGACTGCCCGAAAATGGGCAACGACATCGACGAAGTCGATGCCATCGCCACGCGTCTTCTGGATGCCTATGCGGATTCGTGGAAAGGTCGCAAAAACGCGCGCGGCGGCGTTTATCGCGCAGGAACAGGCTCCGCCATGTACTATCTGTGGCATGCGGCGGAAATTCCCGCATCGGCGGACGGGCGCCTCAAACAGCAGCCCTTCCCCGCCAACTACGCGCCGTCGTTGAACGTGAAGGTCAACGGACCGCTGTCGGTCGTCAAGTCGTTCACCAAGCCGCATTTGCAACGTGTCATCAACGGCGGGCCGCTGACGTTGGAGCTTCATGATTCCACCTTCCGCGAACAGAACGGTATTGAAAAAGTCGCGCGTCTCGTCCAATACTTCGCGCAACGCGGCGGCCATCAGCTTCAGCTCAACGCCGTCAATCGTGACAAACTGCTTGCGGCGCAGGAACATCCGGAAAACTACCGCAATTTGATTGTCCGCGTCTGGGGCTGGAGCGGCTATTTCGTCGAACTGGACAAGCCCTATCAGGATCATGTCATCAAACGTGTCGAAATGACGATGTAGCAAACACATGGACACAGTCCTTCAAGATTCGCCACAGGCCATTCGGCAAGCCATTCTCGCCCTGAAGGGCGGCAACGTTATCGCCGCCCCGACGGAAACCGTCTATGGATTGATGGCATTGTGGCAATCTGACTCCGCGCGGCAGGAAATCTACCGTCTGAAACATCGTCCGGCGGACAAACGGCTTCAGATGCTGGCTCCAGATGTTGAAACAGCCATTCGCGCAGGACTGAAGCCAAACGCCATGCTTCAGAAAATCGCCGACGCTTTCTGGCCTGGCCCGCTGACCGTCATCGTCGAAGCAAATGACGGCGATACCATCGGCCTGCGAATTCCGAACCATCCATTTATTCTCAAGCTTTTACGCGAACTCGGCGAACCATTGGCCGCCACATCCGCCAATCTGTCCGGAACGCCCGCTGCCATCACGCCGTCGGACGCCGTCGCCAGTCTGGACGGACGCCCCGCCCTGCTCATTGACGGCGGCAAAGTAACCGTCACAGGCGGCGCATCATCCACCGTCGTTTCAATCGTCGGCGGTACCATTAAGATTCTCCGCCAAGGTCCTATCACTCTCCAAGATATCCAAACCGTATTGGACGGCTGAACCGCCCTTTTCCCATCCCAATCATTCGGAGCATTCACATGGATTCATTGTATCAGAAAGACCAATCCGTCCCCTTCGAAAAGATTTTCTCCAATCCAAGTTCGCTCTACCGCGACACACCGTTCTGGGCGTGGAACTGCAAGCTTGAGGAAGACCAGCTACGTCGTCAAATCGCCGTTTTCCAAGAGATGGGCATGGGCGGTTTCCACATGCATTCCCGTACAGGCATGGGGACTCCCTATCTGACAGAAGAATTCATGAAACGCGTTGACAACTGTGTCGATGAAGCGAAAAAACGCAACATGCTCGCATGGCTTTATGACGAAGACCGCTGGCCGTCTGGAGCCGCCGGCGGCATCGTCACAAAGAATCCGAAATTCCGCGCGCGCCATTTGGAAATCCGCTTCAAACCGTTGGAAGCGGCCCCCGATCCGCAGAACGACAATTCAGGCCGTCTTCTCGCCTGCTATCTCGTCAAATTGGATTCCAATGGTTGTCTTGCTGAATACAGGAAAAGCGATGCGCAGAGCGACACGCCGCTCGGATTCCGCAAAATCTTCTGCTATCTGATGGTCTCCAACAAAGACTCGTGGTACAACGACCAGACCTACGTCGATACGCTCAACCCGCGCGCCATCCAGGAGTTCGTCAACGTCACGCATGAAGCCTACCGCAAGAGCATCGGAAAGGAATTCGACAAGACCGTTCCCGCCATTTTCACGGACGAACCGCAGTTCACCCGTAAAAGCTCCCTGACCTTCGCGCAGGAAGAGAAAATCGTGAACCTGCCATTCACGGATGACTTCCCCGAAACATACAAGGCGGGCTACGGTGTCGATTTCTACGCCACGCTTCCCGAACTCATATGGGAACTGCCTGACGGCAAGTATTCGTTGGCTCGCTATCGTTTCCATGACCATGTCGCCGAACGCTTTGCGTCCGCCTTCGCAGACACCATTGGAGATTGGTGCCAAAAACACAATCTGCGCAGCACGGGCCATATGATGGAAGAACCGACGCTGACGTCGCAAACCGCCGCTCTAGGCGAAGCCATGCGCAGCTACCGTGGCTTCCTCCTCCCCGGCATCGACACGCTCTGCGACTGCCAAGAGCTCTCCACCGCCAAACAGGCCCAATCCGCCTCACGGCAATTCGGCCGCGGCGGCGTCCTAAGCGAACTCGACGGCGTGACCGACTGGGATTTCAATTTCATGGGGCACAAAGGCCATGGCGATTGGCAAGCCGCGTTGGGCGTGACCGTCCGTGTTCCGCATCTTTCATGGGTATCCATGGCGGGCGAAGCCAAACGCGACTATCCCGCCTCCATCCATTATCAGTCATCATGGTACAAGAAATATCCTGTCATTGCGGATCATTTCGCCCGCGTGAACGCGGCTATGACACGTGGCAAGGCCGTCTCGCACATCGCCGTCGTCCATCCCGTCGAATCATTCTGGCTCCTCTGGGGGCCGCTCGACCAGACGTCCGTCGCACGGCAGCAGGCGGAGGAGAACTTCGGCAATCTATTCGAATGGTTGCTCAAAGGACTTCTTGATTTCGATCTTCTCTCCGAATCCCTCCTGCCCATCCAAAATGTCCATGTCGAAAACAAAGAGCTCTGCGTCGGCGACATGAAATACTCCACGATTCTCGTCCCCCCGTGCATCACGCTCCGTTCCTCCACGCTGAAGATTCTGGAAGACTTCCGCGCCGCAGGCGGCGACGTCATTTTCGCTGGTGACATCGCGCCGTTGTGCGATGCGGAGCCGTCCAAACGCGCCGCAAAACTGGCGGCCAACTGCCGCCAGACAGTCTTCACGAGAGCCGCCCTGCTCGCCGCATTGGATTCGCGCCGCGAACTGAAAGTCCTCAGCAAGACGCGCGGTGCCGCCATGGGCGGTCTCCTCTACCAGTTGCGCGAACAAAACGGCGTCCGCTATCTATTCCTTACGAGAACAGATCGCTACGGCACCGTCGAAACGTCACGCGTCATGCTCAAAGGCTCATGGCAACTGGATTATCTGGACACATCCAACGGCTCCATCACGCCGTTGCAGGCGGATATCGCCAACGGATGGACGACGATCGAGACGGAAATCTATCCGCATGGCCATCTTCTCCTGCGGCTTACGCCTTCCGACATGAGCAATGGCCAGCCCATACCGCGCTTCCCGATCAATCAGGGAATCATCGAAGCGAACATCACAGCCCGCGTTAAAGGCGACTGCATTCCCGTCACATTGGATGAACCGAACGTTCTCGTGCTCGACGAACCGGAATGGAAGCTCAACGATGGCGAATGGCAACCAGCAGAAGAGATCCTACGGCTAGACAACCGCGTCCGCGCGTTGGTCGGCCTCCGCCCGAAGACCGGGCACATCGTCCAGCCATGGGTCTATCCCGTCTCACAGAAAGTCCATGGGACGCTGACCATGAAATTCAGAATCCATTGCCAGGCATATGTCGGCAAACCGCTCCTCGCGTTGGAGCAACCGGAACAGTCCAACATCTTCATGGACGGGAAGTTACTGCCGTTTGAAGATGCAGGCTTCTGGACAGATGAATGCGTCCGCAAGATGGCGCTACCCGCCATGAAGCCCGGCGAACATGTCATCCAGATCATTCGCGACTACCGCGACGACACGAACATCGAACGCGCATACATCCTCGGCGACTTCGGCGTCGCCATCGCTGGCGACAAGCTGACCATCACGGAGCCAGTCCGCACGCTCCATTGGGGCGATATCGCACCGCAAGGGCTTCCATTCTACGGCGGCAACATCACCTACCATACGACATTCTCCTTGAAAGAGGAAAAGAACGTCGCGCTCCGCTTCCCGTCACGCCAGGCGGACATCAGCCCCGAGCTCTGCGGCCGCCAAGCATGCCGCGAAATCGACTTTACATCCTTCCACGGCACGCTCGTCAGCGCCGCAATTGACGGAAAGGCGGCGGGCGACATCGCTTTCTCGCCGTTCCAGTTGAATCTAGGCAAGCTCGCCGCTGGCGAACACACGCTTGATCTCACATTGTACGGCAACCGCGAAAATTCCTTTGGAGCCATCCATCTGGGCGGTCGCATCCGCTGGATAGGCCCCAATGCATGGCGGACGCAAGGCGACATGTTCACCTACGATTATTTCCTCCTGCCGCTAGGCATCATGAAATCGCCATTCATTCTCAATGCCTAAAAGTATGAAAAATGACGAAATCGGTTTATATTAATTGATTTTGCCAAAGATTTTCACCATCGTCAACCATTCACCCAACACACGGAGAAACAACATGAAAATCGTACTCGCATATTCCGGCGGTCTGGACACGTCCTGCATCCTCAAGTGGTTGCAAGAGACATACAACGCCGAAGTCGTCACCTACTGCGCGAACGTCGGGCAGGAAGAGGAACTGGACGGACTCCATGAAAAAGCGTATGCCACTGGCGCCGTCAAATCCTACATTGAAGACCTGACGGAAGAGTTTGCGAAGGACTATATCTTCCCGATGTTCCAGGCCAACGCCATCTACGAGAATATGTACCTCCTTGGTACGTCCATCGCCCGTCCGCTCATCGCGAAACATCTCGTCGACGTCGCGAAGGCCGAAGGCGCCGAATACATCTGCCACGGCGCGACGGGAAAAGGCAATGACCAGATCCGATTCGAATTGTCCGCCTACGCCTTGAATCCGGACATCAAAGTCATCGCCTGCTGGCGTACGCCCGAATGGAAGTTCCGTTCCCGCACGGATTTGATCAACTATGCCCATGAGCACAAGATTCCGATCACCGTTTCCGCCGCGAAGCCCTACTCCATGGACCGTAACCTTCTCCACATCTCATTCGAAGGCGGCGTGTTGGAAGATCCGTGGCAGGAAGCTCCGGAGACCTGCCATGTTTTGACGACGCCTGTCGAAAAGGCTCCCGACCAGCCCGAATATGTCACCATCGAATTCGTCAAAGGCATTCCTGTCAAAGTCAACGGCAAAGAACTCAGCCCCGCAAATCTGATGCGCGAACTCAACCGCCTCGGCGGGAAGCATGGCGTCGGCCGTATCGACATCGTCGAAACGCGCTACACGGGCATGAAGGACCGCGGTGTCTATGAAACCCCCGGCGGAACCATTCTCTTCCATGCCCACCGTGCGTTGGAATCCATCTGCATGGACCGCGAAGTCATGAGCATGCGCGACCAACTCATCCCGCAGTACGCCAACATGGTTTATAACGGTTTCTGGTTCTCGCCCGAACGCGAATTCCTCCAAGCCGCCATCACGGAAAGCCAGAAGAACGTGACGGGCGAAGTCCGCGTCAAGCTCTACAAAGGCAACTGCTTCATCAGTGGCCGCCGCTCACCGTACACGCTTTATGATTCGGAAGTCGTCACATTCGAAAAGGACAACGTCTATAACCAGGCGGACGCCACGGGCTTCATCGCCCTCAACGCCCTCCGTCTGCGCATCGGCGCCAAAGCCCAGAAGCCCAACGACTGATTTCCGGAGATTCTCTGTTTCCTCATAAAACCGCAATAATGCCATGAAAGGAGTGAAAAGAATATTAATGTTCACTTAAGACATGATTGTTTCATGTTATTCATTGGTATTGATTAGATTCAATTTCAGAATCTATCATTTAACCCCTTTCCTTTTAGTAAGCCATATGTTTTGCTATAAGGGAAGGGGTTTCTTCATTTTTATTGCAAAAAAATTAAAAGAAAATCATCATTTTTGCCTTTGCTTTTTGTTGCATTTTTCTTTGAAGAGATTATTTTTTATTATGTATGATAGTGGTTTAATAAATTAATAAGAGATGATCAATTCAGTCACACATAAAAAACTGTTCATAAAAAGCAAAAATGTACTCGAAATCCTTCCCGCAAATACGCGGAAGGAGTCATAAAAGGCAAAAGCAATTTAATTATATAACACAAAACAGAAACGAAAGGCACCACAATGGCTGAAAAAAAAGAAATCTTCGCAGACGGCATCGGGCAAATCCACTTCACAGGCGGCATGGTCCGTTTCGACTTCATGACTCTTCAACCTGAAGAAGAAGGCAAGACGCCCACGCGTCAGAGCAACATCCGCATCATCATGCCGCCCCAAGGCTTCCTTACCGCCTTCAATTCCATGCAGCAACTCATTGACAAACTTGTAGAAGCCAAGGTTCTTAAGAAAAACCAGAAAAACCAAAAGTAAAAAAGACTTTCTTCCCAGCTTCATTCAAACAAAAAACACAATTTGTGCATAGGATAAAGGACCAATACATGAAAAAGTCTTTACAGAATCTTTTGATGTTTTTCATTGCCATCGCTCTCTTTGGATGCAAGTCGTATGAAGACTACAAGAGTGAACGGGTTGAAAGTGCCATCAAGCACTTTGAGCGCTCCCAGTACACGGATCTTCCGACGGACAAGGTCCTCTCCCTCAAGGACTGTATCGAACTTGCCATTGAAAACAATGTGGATCTCAAGGTCTACAGCCTGGAAGAAAAGGTCTCCCATGAAATGCGGACAAGCGAAATGCTCGGCATGCTCCCTGACCTGACCGTTAGTGACAGCTATGTCCACCGCGACAATGTCGCCGCTTCAAGCAGCAAGCAGATCCACGGCACCGATGGTCCTGGCACCTACACCTACTCCACCAGCCAGGATAAGACCATCAACTACTTCAACGTCGATCTCGCCCTCAGCGTCCTGGACTTCGGCCTTGCTTTCGTGAACGGCCTGCAGGAAAACGACCGCATGCTTCTGCGCAACCAGCGGTTCCGCCGTGCGGCCCAGAATCTCGTGCTGGACACTGCCCGCGTCTATTTCCAGGTCGCTTCCGCACAACGTGCCATCGACATCACGGAAAAACTTCTTGCGGAATGCAAGGAAACCTATCAGCAGATCGACAAGATGGGCGAAGATGGCAAAATCTCCCCCTACCGCGCATTTGATGAAGCCTCCAAGTTCATCGACATGGAGAAGAGACTGACCAACTACGTCCGTTCCTTCGAGAATTCCTGCATAGAATTGCGCGCCCTCCTCGGCATCTACCCCAACGCCAACATCAAGGTTGACGACTCCGTTCTGGACAAAGTCCCCGAATTCAACCTTCCTGAAATCCAGCTCATGGAGCAGATCGCCCTCATGAAACGCCCGGAACTCTTTGAAATGGACATGCAGCGCCATGTGAATGTTCTCGAAGCACGCAAAACCATCATCACCATGTTCCCGAACGTCAAAATCTTCTATGACTACAACGAAGTGGACAACAGCTACCTCTACCATAATAGCTGGCGTGAAATGGGTATCCGCTCCGCCTACAACCTCCTCAAGCTCCCACAGAAGATCAGCCGCTACCGCGCTTTGAACAAGCAGATCGAAGCCGAAGAATACCGCACCTACGCGCAGGCCATCGCCATCATGGCGCAGGTCCGCATCGCCCACGCCAACCTCCTCGCCACAAAGGAACGTTACGACATCAACAGCCGTGTCAACAGCGCCTACGCCAAGAACCTCCAGAAGCTCGAAGGCGGCAACAACGTTGCCGGCGAAGTCTCCCAGATCAATGTCTCCCACATGAAGCTCTCGACTGCTGAAACGGAAATCGAAAAGCTCCTCGCCCTCGGCAACTACTATGTCGCCTACTTCCGCATCCTGAACACACTGGGCATGGAAAACCTTGACACCGCGACCGTTGATGAAATCAGAGCCCAGCTCACCGAAGCACGCCTCAACGCGGCAGCAGAGCTCCAGAAGGCGCGTGAGGAATATGAAGAATCCAGAGCCAAGAAAGAGGAAGAGGACGCCAACAAGCCTGTTGACTGGAAGTGGAGTGATGAAATCATCAACTGACGCGCCACGAATGTTTTTGCCTATATTATATATAGAAAAATAAAAGGAAACCGCTTGAAGCCGTTAGCCGTATTCAACGTTTCCAATTAACGAAGGCCAGTGATGAAGCATCACATTACAAGTCAGGGGGATAACTGACAATATGGATATCAAAGATATGGAATTTTTCCGTCTCGAAGACCGTATGCTCTTTGAGGCCGCAGCAGCCGCGAATATCGTAGCCGCCGCAGACGCCGCGCAAGACGCGGGCGATGACGGAAACAACAATGAGGAAAAAAACAACAACGACTTAAACGTCGCGCTCTTCGTTGCGCCGGAAGCCAATTCCGATGATACAGCGAATACGAACGCTGCCGCCGTGGCCGACATCGATGCACAGGCAAAAGATCTCATCGAAGGTGCATTGCCCGCCATGGATGACGCCATCAACGTCATTCCGGCCGCGGCTACCGACATCGATGCGGCTACCGACATCGATGCGGATGCCGACGCCGAAGCGCATCACGATTTCGTCGAAGGCACGCTCCATGTTGAAAAAGCCGATTCGTTCACTGTCGATGCCGATGCGGATCATGACGTTCTCGGCGACTGGCTTGCAAATGACGATATCGACGCCAATGCCGATGCGGTTTCTGTTGATGGTGCCGTCGCCGCAATCGCAGCCGAGCACACGACGATCGATATCGATGCGGACGTGGATGACGCGGATTCAGACGGCATTGATGCCGCCACCCGCGCAGGCAACCATGATCTGAGCCTCGACTTCACCGCCCACAAAGTTTATGACGGAACGAATGATGTCGAAGATGGCGAACTCCAGCTGGATGCCACGCTGGACGGTATGAGCCTCTCCGCCTCTGGTGTCTTTGATAACGATACATGGACATTTACCTTCAGTGACAATGCAAATAACGACTACGTGGTCACGCTACAGGATGTCGTTTTTGATGGCAGTGGTATTGCCACAGATTCCGTCACCATCGGCTCTTTCTCCATCGAGGGTGACGCCTTGTCTGACTTCGACGTCTTTGTCAACGGAGAAGAACTTGTTCAGACGCGCGCAGCGGAAAACCTCCGGGCCGACGGTGTCATCGACCAGCGTGAAATCACCATTACTGTTCGTGACGCTGTCATGACCTATGGCGACGACGAGAGCAGCTTGAAATTCCATTACGACATTGATCCGGAAAGTGCGTTGCTGGAAAGCGACCTCATCTCCACCAAATACACGCTCTCATCCGAACTGGATGCTTACAGAACGAGCGGTGGTAACATCCAATACAGTGAAGATCCTTATGAGAATGCCGTCAGTGTTTCTGTAAAGATCTTCGATATGAACGGCAATAATGTTGCAGGCAACTACAATATCCACACAGTAGACGGTGCCCTCACTGTGGAGCAACGCGTTCTCTCCGTCACCATCCAGACTTACTCAGTCGAATATGGCAAAGATCTCGGCGACGCCCCACATTATGTGAATGATAAGGGAGAACCCACGTCTGGTTATTCCTTCGACCCGAATGGCCTCGTGGCTGGCGATCAATTCAATGTGACACTGAAATATGACACGGACGTGATCGAAGCCAACAAGGTGCTTACCGGGAGTGGCAACCTCCAAAGCGGTCTCTATACACGCGCCATCATCAATGACCAGATCAACCTTGACAACGCCGCAAATTACAAGATTGACTGGAACTACGGTACACTGCGAGTCGCACCCAAAGTGATCAATGTCGATTACTTGGTCAAGACGAAAAACTATGACGGAACGACCAAAGCTGAACGCACAGGCGACTTCATCCTCAGCCAATCCATCCTAGACGGCGATGTCGTAAGGCTGTTTGACACGGAAGTCGATTACACCTTTGCCCAGCCTGACGTCGGAACGGACATCGAAGTCACCGCCACAAATTATTTCATCTCCGTCGGTAAGGACGCTCTGAACTACGACTTCCATTTCAATCTAATCTCCAAAGGCGACATCACACCGAAGGATGTGGAAATCACGTTCAAAGCCGATGATAAAGTATATGACGGCAACGTAAGCGCAACGCTCGCTGATGTCACGATCGATGGTGTCATCGTAGCAGGCGATATCACAATTGACGCTGACCAGATGACCTATGCTTTTTCCGACAAGAACGTCGGTGAAAACAAAACCGTCACAGCGGAAGGTTATTCGGAAGCTCTGCTAGGTGGCGACAAGCTCCATAACTACAACGTGACGTTCAATGACATGGCTCTGGCGAAGATCACGCCGCGGGAAATCAACATCGGCTTCACCGCCGACAACAAGATCTACAACGGCAATACAACAGCCGATCGTGCCACTCTTCTCATGGACAATGTGATCGAAGGCGACAACGTCCAGTTCGACGACTCCGCCATCGAATACAACTTCGATACCAAGAACGTCGGTACGGATAAGACCGTGACCGCAACAGGCTATGACGAATCCATGCTCTCCGGCGCGGATCTTCAGAACTACGACATCACATTCGTGGACACAGCGATCGCCGCCATCACGCCGCTTGAAATCACCATCGGCTTCACCGCCAAAGATAAGGTTTATGACGGCAACACCGTCGCCGTACGCGATGAGCTTGATATGAGCAATGTCATCGACGGTGATGAAGTCTCGTTCGACGACTCCGCACTTATTTACAATTTCGACACCAAGGACGTCGGCACAGGCAAGACCGTCACAGCAGAAGGCTACAAAGCAGAGTTCCTTACTGGCAAAGATGTCGACAACTACGATTTCATATTCATTGAAACGGCCCAGGCTAACATCACGCCGCTCGAAATCACCATCGGCTTCACCGCCAAAAATAAGGTTTATGACGGCAACACCATCGCCACGCGCGATCAGCTCGATATGAGCCAAGTCGTCGAAGGTGACGAAGTCAATTTCAACGACGAAGGCATCGAGTACTCCTTCGATGACAAGAATGTTGGCGAAGGCAAAACCGTCACAGCCGAAAAGTTTGATGTCGGCATGCTTTCCGGCAAAGACCTAAATAATTACGAAATCACCTTCGCCAATACGGCTCTGGCGGACATCACGCAACTGGCCATCAACATCGGTTTCACCGCCAGCGACAAGGTCTATGATGGCAATACAGTTGCCGAGCGTGTCGATCTTCTCATGGACGAAGTTCTCGAAGGCGACGACGTCCAGTTCGACGACTCCGCCATCGAATACAACTTCGACACGAAGGATGTCGGTACGGACAAGACCGTCACCGCTACAGGCTATGACGAATCCATGCTTTCCGGCGCGGATCTCAAGAACTACGATGTCACGTTCGTGGACACAGCGTTCGCCGCCATCACGCCGCTGACCATCAATATCGGTTTCACCGCCCATGACAAGGCCTACGACGGCAACACCATCGCCACGCGCGATCAGCTCGTCATGGATGAAGTCCTTGAAGGCGACGACGTCTCGTTCGACGACTCCGCCATCGAATACAACTTCGATACCAAAGAGCCCGGTGAAGACAAAACCGTCACCGCCACCGGCTATAACGAATCCATGCTCTCCGGAGCGGATCTCCAGAACTATGACATCATCTTCGTCGATACTGCGACTGCGGACATCACCCACCTGTCCATCACGATCATCGCCGATGACAAGACCATGATCTACGGCGACGCCAATCCATCCCTTACCTATACTTATGAAGGCGGTCTGGTGGAAGGTCATTCAATTTCCGTTGAAATGACTTTGGACATCGACGCTTCCAAGATCACGGATTCCGATCACATCATGACTGGCGAATACGTGAATTCCATCACCGCCGTCGCCACTATCTATGACGCGGATGGCAACGTCATTACAAGCGACTATACCATTAGCTATGATTTAGGCAACCTGACCGTCGAGAAACGCAACATTACCGTCACTGCCGCCCCGCGGGAAATGACTTACGGTGAAACGATGCCCGACCTCACCGTCAAAGATGCTTACTCATTCGACCCGAACGCCCTCGCCTCTGGCGATTCACTTGCCGTCACACTCAAATACAATATCACTGACAGCGACAAGTCCACCAGCGGCAACGTAACCGCCGGCCTCCACTCCGGCATGATCGTCGAACAGGAGCATGTACTCTCCAACGACGCGAACTACAACTACACGTTCAACACCGCGTCATTGACCGTCGCTGCCAAGGACGTCACCGTCAGCTTCAACGCCAAGGACAAGACCTATGACGGCAATACGGTTGCCAAACGCGACGGCGACTTCATCCGCGACGGCTTCATCGACGGCGACATCGTCCGCGTATTCGACACGGATGTCGAATATGCCTTCTCCGACAAGAATGTTGGAACGGACAAGACCGTCACCGCGACAGGCGAACTCATCCACGTTGGCGCTGATGTGGACAACTACAAGTTCACCTTCGACAACACGGCGGAAGCAGACATCACGCCGCTGTCCATCTCCATCGGCTTCACCGCGGCGGACAAGAGATATGACGGCAATACGGTCGCTGAACGTGTCGATCTCATCATGGACGAAGTCCTCGAAGGCGACGACGTCGCGTTCGACGACTCCGCCATCGAATACAATTTCGATACCAAGGAACCAGGTACTGGCAAGACTGTTACCGCAACAGGGTATGACGAATCCATGCTCTCAGGCACGGATCTCCAGAATTACGATGTCACCTTCATCGACACGACGACCGCAAACATCACTTACCTCACCATCATTGTCTCGGCAGATGACAAGACCATGATCTACGGCGACGAGCAACCTTCTCTCACCTATACCTACACCGGCGATCTCGCGGACGATCACATGATTTCCGTCACACTGGACCTGAATATCGATGCGTCCAAGATCACAGACTCAAACCACATCATGTTCGGCGAATACACGGACTCCATCACAGCCGTCACCACCATCTATGATGAAAACGGTGCCGTCGTCACGGATGACTACACCATCGTATACGACTTCGGAGATCTGACCGTAGAGAAGCGCAACATCACCGTCACTGCCGCCCCGCAGGAAATGATTTACGGTGACGCGATGCCTGATCTCACCGTTAAAGACACTTACTCTTTCGACCCGAATGCTCTTGCCGCAGGAGACGCACTGACTGTCACGCTCGATTACAAGATCGAAGACAGCGACAAGTCCACCAGCGGCAACGTGACCGCCGGCCTCCACTCCGGCATGATCATCGAGGCCTCCCACATTCTCTCCAATGATGAAAACTACAACTACACCTTCAACAACGCCTCACTGAATGTCTTGAAGAAGGATGTCACCGTCCGCTTCGACGCCAAGGACAAGATCTATGACGGCAGCACGGCCGCCAAACGCGACGGCGATTTCATCCGCGACGGCTTCGTCGACAGCGACGTCGTCCACATCTTCGACATAGATGTCGAATACGCCTTCGACAATAAGAATGTCGGTACAGACAAAACCGTCACAGCCACAGGCGAACTCATCTACGTTGGCGACGATGTGGACAACTACACGTTCACGTTCGACAACACGGCGGAAGCGGACATCACACCGCTCGAAATCACCATCGGCTTCACCGCCAATGACAAAGTCTATGACGGCAATACCGTCGCCACGCGAGACCAGCTCGTCATGGACGAAGTCCTCGAAGGCGACGACGTCCAGTTCGACGATTCCGGCATCGTATACAACTTCTCCGATAAGAACGTCGGTACTAACAAAACCGTCACGGCGGAGGGATTTGACGCGACCTCTATGCTTTCTGGCGAAGATCTCGCAAATTACGACATCACGTTCGACGACACGGCGGAAGCAGACATCACACCGCTCGAAATCACCATCGGCTTCACCGCCAATGACAAGGTCTACGACGGCAACACAGTCGCCACGCGAGACCAGCTCGTCATGGACGAAGTCCTCGAAGGCGACGACGTCCAGTTCGACGACACCGGCATCGTATACAACTTCTCCGACAAGAATGTCGGCACCGACAAGACCGTCACGGCGGAGGGATTTGACGCGACCTCTATGCTTTCTGGCGAACATCTCGCAAACTACGACATCACGTTCGTTGAAACTGCTCTGGCGGACATCACGCCGCTCGAAATCACCATCGGCTTCACCGCCAATGACAAGGTCTACGATGGCAATACCGAGGCGACCCTCAATGCGCTCATCATGGACGAAGTGCTCGAAGGCGATGAACTTCAGTTCGACGCCTCCGCTCTTGAATACAACTTCGACACAAAGGACGCAGGCGAAGGCAAGACAGTCACCGCCACCGGTTATGACGCATCCATGCTCTCCGGCAACGACCTCACCAACTACGATGTCACCTTCATCGATACGACGACCGCCGCCATCACGCCGTTGCACATTCTTGTCACGGCTGATGACAAGTCCATGATCTACGGTGACGAGGAACCGTCCCTCACCTACACATTCACCGACGAACTCGCCGGAGAAGACGAAATTCAAGTCACCCTCGAATTGAACATCGCGGATAGCGTTTACACGAATTCCGGCCATATCAAAGCAGGCGAATACGAAGATGTCATCTCCGCTGAAGCCGCCATCTACGATGGCGAAGGCAATCTCGTCACCGGCAACTATGAAATCGAATACGCTTTCGGTAAGTTGACCGTTGACCTGCGTAATATCACAGTCACGGCGAAGCCGCAGGAAATGATCTACGGCGACAACATGCCCGAACTCGACGGGCAATACTCTTTCGACGAGAACGCCCTCGCTTCCGGTGACACGCTCGACGTCACGCTGGATTACGAAATCGCCGACAGCGACCTCTCATCCTCCGGCAACGTGACCGCCGGCCTCCATTCCGGAATGGTCATCGAAAAAGGCCATGTTCTCACCAACGGTGAAAACTACAATTACACCTTCAACAATGCATCCCTGAATGTCAAGCCCCACAACATTACCGTCAGCTTCAACGCCAATGACAAGCCTTACGATGGCAACACTGACGCCACACTTGATGGTAACTTCATCATCGATGGCGTGTTCAGCGGCGATGATGTTCGCGCATTCGGCACGGAACTCACTTACGCCTTCGACGCGCCGACTGTTCTGCGCGACGCGGATGGCAACGTCCTCGATCGTACGGTCACAGCGACCGGTGAACTCATCACCGTCGGCAAGGATGCGGAAAACTACAACATCACCTTCAATAACACCACTGAAGCGAAGATCACGCCGCTGGAACTGACGGTCACCGCCATCAGCCAGTCCATGACCTACGGTAACGAGAATCCGGATCTCGCCGGACAGTACACGGTCGAAGGCCTCCTGGACATCGACACGCTTGACGTCACTCTCGATTACGACTACGACAACATCCTGACGTCCTCCTCTGGTCATTTCAAGGCCGGGGAACATGAAGACGCCATCATCGAGACCAGTCATACGTTGTCCAATGAAGACAGTTACGACTACACTTTCATCGCAGCCGACCTCACAGTTGCCAAGCGTCCCATATCAATCGCGGCGGATGACAAGGAAATCACCTATGGTGATGAAGTCGGTGAACTGACCTACGTCTTCACGGGCGAGATAGCGGACGGCGACTCCACCGACGGCACGACACTCACGATAGATGGCCAAAAGAACAGCAACGGCCGCTACAATGCAGGTGAATACGATATTATCATCGGCAAGCTCAACCTCGATGAAAACGACTACGACGTCACCTACGATCCCGGTACGTTGCTCGTCACCCCAAAGGAAATCTTCGTCAAAGCCGATGACAAGATCAAGGAACAGCACAAGTCGGATCCGTATCTTACCTATACGGTGGACGGCTTACTCGATAACGACCGGCTCACTGGCCGTCTGACCCGCGAACCCGGGGAAAATATCGGAGAGTACGAAATCCAGCAAGGTACCCTTGTACCTAACGAAAACTACATTCTCAACTATGAGCCCGGCACTCTCACCATCGTGAAAGCTCCCGAAGTTCCAGAGCCGCCGCCAACGCCAAGCCTTCGCAATATCTATCAAGAGCCCGAGCAAGGCAATCGCAACTACAACGGCCCAATGGCTTTCGAAGTCATGGATTACCGTCCCGTCATTCCGGATATCCATCCGAAATGGGACTTCCGCAGCCGTTTCGACTCGCACCGCATCGATCCGCTCGCCAACTCGCAGGATCTCTGGATGGACATTGACAGTCTCGACACAATTCTCGTGTCCAAGGTCATCAGTGCCTCCAACTCTGCAAACGAGCGCGGCTTCTCATCCGGTAACGAAATGTTCCCGAATGACACACAGACATCCATTCTCTCAGTCCGTCCGTCGGACGATTTCGACGCTCCGCTCATCGACTACATCGATGTCCACGGCAGCAATGACAGCGACATGCCCTGGATCTTCATGGATGAATCCATCCAGATCCCGAAGTTCCTTGAACAAAACATCGTGGACGACACGGCAGACAGCATCGACATGCTCGACTCCTTGGCGGATGTCCGCCTTGATGAAATGAGCAAGCATGCCGCCTTCAAGTCGGACGTCGAACTTCTTCTTGATGGTCTGATGGCATGAGAATCCAAGCCGTCATCATGATTCTGCTGGCATCCGCCCTCTTGATGGGGGATGGTGTCCAGCAGGAAATCAAAACGGTTCTCTTCCCATTCCGAGACACAGTCGTCTCGGCACGGGTGGAATCCGTTCTCAAAAACTACAAGTTCCTCCAAGGACAGCCTTTCAAAGCAGGCGATACCTTGGTGGAACTTGATGATTCACGGTACGCCATCGAATTTGCGCGCACGTCAGAACAGCTACGTTTCGCCAAAAACACCTTCGAAGACAAGAAGGAGCTCCGTGAAAAGAAGTTCACCAGCGACGCAGAGCTTCGAAAGGCCGAATACGATTTCCATTTAGCTGAAATCTCCTGCCAAGAGGCCAAGCTGAACGTTTCCTTCTGCACTGTCAAAGCACCTTTCGACGGCAAAATCGTCGAAATCATGACGCATGACTTTGAAACGACTCGTTCGGGGCAGGCACTCTGCCGCATCATCGACGACAACCAGCTACTCGCCGTCATGAATGTCCCGCTTACGGACCGTGCCCTCACAACCATCGGAGCGGAGGTGAGGATCCGTCTCGACCAAAATGAGGCGACCGCCACGGGAACCATCTATGAAGTCTCGCCACAAGCGGACCACCGGACCGGCACTGTCCGTATTCGAGTGCTTATCGACAACCGGCAAGGCCTGTTTTTCGCGGGCATGACCGGAACACTTTTGAAATGAACGTCTTCCATCGCCTTGGCTCATGGGCCAAGGCTTTTTCAGCTTTGAACCATTCATTTTCCTATGCCTAACGAGGATTTTTCAGCACGGCTAAAGGCCTTGGCATTCATCATCAAATTCGGCCATGACCTGTTCAGCGCCAAGACGTTTGACGACGCGGCCGCAAATGTCGTCAATAACAGCCATTCCATGCTGAATTTCCGTACGGCCACCCTGCTGGAAAACAATGGACGGAAATCACGCGTCGTCGCTCAATTCGGGCAACCGACCGTCAATAAGAACGCTCGCCTTGCCGTCCTGCAACGAAAATTGGCCGATTCGCTCGTCTTTGACGAAGACGCCATCACTGTGACAGCCAACAACGGGCTTGACGCGGAACTTGCCCAGAACGACGCCGTCTATTACGCCCTGCGGCTTCTCCCCCCGCCAAACAGCGACAACACGCCCCTCATCTATATCTGGCTGCTTGAATACGAAAAGGAGATTCCAGCCTTCGTTCCCAACACGGCGAAACTCCTTGCGAATTCGGCGGCAGAAGCCCTCTTCTACCACCGTCTGACCAAACGCCGCCTGTGGGTCCTCCGCGGCAGCCTGCCGAAAATCTGCTTTTGGACAATCGTGCTCGGTGCCGTCGCCGCCATGATGTTCATCCGTGGTCCAGAGCGCATCACGGCGGAATTTACCCTCCAAGCTCCGCAAGTCACAGGAGCTTACGCCATGTACGACGGCATCGTCGCCACATGTCTCAAGCCAGATGGCGCGTCCGTCAAGAAAGGCGACGTCATCATCGAATACGATGTCAACCAACTTAAATACCGTCTTGGAGCCGCCATAAGCCAGCTTCGCGAGACGGAGGCCGAACTGGCCTTGGAAGAGCAGTCCGCCTTTTCAGATCAGTCACGCCTCGCCCGCGTGAAACTGCTGGAGGCCCGTCGTGATACGGCGAAAGTCTCCGTAGATGAAGCCCAATGGTATCTACAAAACGCACGCATTCTCGCACCTGCGGACGGTCTGCTGGTTTTGACAGGCGGTCATGCGGAGCTCTTCGCCGGCCGTGCCGTCAAGACAGGCGACAAGCTGTTCGAAATCCACGGCGGCGACGGAATGCTGGCGGATATTCCCATCAACGAACAGAACGCATCCCTTCTCAGGCAGTCCCCAAAACTCGCCCTCTTCCTCCATACGGCGCCGGAAAACGCGCTCGATTGCGAAATTATCGATGTCGCACACTATCCGGAGCTAACCGAACAAAAGACCTACTGCTACCATATTCAGGCGAGACTGACGGGAAATCATGAAGGTCTCCGCTACGGTATGCGCGGAATCGCAAAGCTCTCCGCCGGAGACTATTCCCTCGGATACCGCCTCTTCAAGAACGTCATCCTATATACACGCAGATTCTGACCGCTGCGCGATCGACCATGCAACAGGAACCGCTTACCGGCTACCTACGGCCGGACATAGAACTTATTCGCGGAGAAAGACCGCTCCTTTTCGACCGTCAAGCCGATGCATATTATCGCATCCCCTCTGACGCGTTGCCAGTTCTTGCCGTCATGACGGAATCCCTCCCTGTCTCCGCCTTCCTTGAAAAGCTTAAAGCAAACGGCATCAACATGTCGAAGGAAGATTTGATACATCTTCTGACGTTCATGCAAATGAACAACTTGCTAACGCCTGACTATGGCGTCATCGACCTCAAACGCCGTCGTCTTTCCGTCCTCAGAGAGCAGCAGAACACACTTCTGAGATTGTCCGCCGCGTATATTTTCTTCAAGCTTCCGCCCATTCATCCAGAAAACTTCTACGACCATATCAGGCCAATGGTTAGCTGGATCGCCTCCAAATTCATCGTCCTGTGCCTCTTGTTTCCCGCCATCGCAGGCTACCTTCTGCTCATAAGGGACTTCAACATTGTCCATTCGACATTCCTCGACACGTTGTCATGGGCGGGACTCGTCAAATATTTCATCGCCATCGTCATATTGAAAATCGCCCATGAATCCGCCCATTCGCTCGCATCAATCCATTTCAACTGCCGCGTCCGAAGCATCGGCATCGGCTTTGTCGTGTTCGTCCCGCGCTTTTTCACGGATACGACGGACAGCTGGCGGTTGTCGCGCTCCCAACGGCTTCTCATCGATGCGGCCGGTATCATTACGGAAGTGCTCATCGGCGGCATAGCCGCGCTCATTTGGTCGTATCTCCCTGCAGGGGAACTCAAATCCACACTATTCTTCATCTTCGCCGTCAGTACGCTTTCCACCATTCTCGTCAATGGCAACCCGTTCATCCGCTACGACGGCTATTACATCCTGTCCGACATCGTCGGCATCGAAAATCTGATGTCACGTTCAAGCGACTACTTCAAGCAATGGTGGCGTTGGCATTTTCTCCGTCTGGGGTCCCGTCCTGCCGCCAAACACGGTCTGTTCATGCTGTTCTATGGCATCGGTTGCTTCATCTACCGTATCTTCCTCTACACGTCCATCATTCTGGTCATCTATCATAAATTCGTGAAAGCCGTCGCACTCGTAATGGTCTTTCTGGAGATCTACAGCATTCTCATTTATCCCGCCTATCGTGAAATCCAGACAATCCGTATTCTTTCGAAACGGTCAGTCAACCGCGCATGGCTTTTCATCGCGGCTGCCCTGTTGGTTGCCGCGGCCATCATTCTCTTCACGCCTGTCTCATGGTCTCTCCGCCTGCCTGCCGAAATCACCCCCGCCAACCGGCGGATTGTCAGCCTACAGGAAGGAGGCTATCTGACATCGCCGTTGCCACATCGTCAACGTCCTGTCATGGAAGGCGATGAAATCGCTTCGCTGACATCGCCCATGCTTGATTTCGCCATAGAACGTCTGGACACGGTCATGCGCTACGACAAGACACTGCTCTCCATCCAGCTCGTCGATACCACAAAAAACGGCGACAGCCTTGTCACGGCAGAAAAGGTTTCGTCCGACGAACTGTCCAGTCGTGAATTGTTGCGCCGCAAGGACATCCTGCCAGTTCGCGCGCCATCTTCCGGCATGTTCTTGCCATATCTCATGGAGCTTTCCCCTGGTGTCTTCCTCCCCAAAGGAATGCCAGTCGGTGAAATCGTCTCAGGCAGCCCCGTCCTTCACGCCTATGCACAAGACAACCAGATCGGGCATCTCACAGAAGGACAGACTGCCATTATCCGCGTCAGGGATTCGCTTGAGATATGGAAAGCCAGAATTGTATCCGTCAATAAAGTCCCCGCCCGTCTGACGCTTTCCCCATTGATCCAGTTCTTCGGCGGCCCCATCGCCGCCTATGCTCCGGAAAACGGTTCTAAGGAATATCAGTCGATTCTTCCGCTCTATTCAGTGGAGCTCGAATTTCTGGACGATAATCCGTCGCTTCCGGATTTTGGCCGTGTCGCCTCCGTTTCGTTCACTCATTCCGCGCGACTTTACGACAAAGTGCGCCAATTCATCATCGCTGCCTTCCGCAAGGAAATGTAACCACCTCGCATAGTGGAGCATCTCATGATACAACTGCCTTTCATTCATGAAAAAATCGACAACGGTTCCATTTTACTCCAACAGTACGAAGTCAAAGAATCCGTTGCAAACGGATATATCTGCCAACGCCACGATTCCCCAACAGACTATCTACTGAAACCGCTAGCCGCCAATATCGATCAGCAGGTTGTATGTGACCTGCAGCAGGAAGCCGCGAAGATTTCAGAGAATCTAATCCATCAAAATATCGCTCATCTTCTGATTGCCGCAAATGACGAAAAGAGGGACGTGTTTTTTACCGTCGTACAGACAGTGAAAGGAGATAATCTCAACCGTTGGGCAGACAGCAAACGCAAAAACGGAGCCCTCCCTGTCACGACAGTGCTGCCTGTTCTCCGCCAGATTGCCAACGCTCTCGACTACGCAGGACGGAAAGGCTTTTACCATCCCGCATTGAAGCCCAGCTGCATCATTGTCACTCCCCAAGGCGAAGCCATGCTCCATGATTTCGACCTCCTTGCATTGCCGTCCAATCGTCTCCAGCAATATTTCGCCGCATCGCCGGAACTAGACTGGCCAGTGGGCTATATGCCGCCGGAAGTCTGCCAGGGAAAGCCACTTACGTCAGCAACCAACCAATATACACTTGCTGTAATCGCCTATGAACTTCTTTCAGGCCATCTGCCTTTCGACAATCCGAACATCACCGTTCTTCGGCAGGCCATCATTGACGACAAGCCCGTCCCCCTGCCCCAATTGTCCAAAACACAGAACGCGGTTCTTCTCAAAGCCATCGCAAAGAATCCGGAAGAACGCTATGAGTCTTGCGAAGCATTCATTAACGCCTTGGGAACTGTCGATCAACCTGCCTCCGCATCCGAGCAAAAAGCAATCAAGACATTCTTCAGCAGCCGCTTGAACATTGTCCTATTCTTGATTCTCGCCGCTTTTGCGTTTTTTATGTTAAAAATCTCGTTTATTCAGCTTAAATCCATCCCTGCTCTTCCAGTAAAATCTCCCATGGAAACTCAAGAGCCCCAAAAGACACATGAGGAGGCAAAGCGAAGCGAAGAGGAACGAAAGGCCGCAGAGGCAAAGCGAATTGAAGAGGAACGAATAGCGGCGGAAGCGAAGAAGGCCGCAGAGGCAAAGCGAAGCGAAGAGGAGCGTAAGGCCGCAGAGGCAAAGCGAATTGAAGAGGAGCGAATAGCGGCGGAAGCGAAGAAGGCCGCAGAGGCAAAGCGAATTGAAGAGGAGCGTAAGGCCGCAGAGACAAAGCGAATTGAAGAGGAGCGTAAG